>DASSAD010000102.1:0-15757 GCA_035685725.1 Amycolatopsis sp.
CGGAGTGGAAGACATCCGCGCTGGGATCATGACGGCGAAGGACAAGTGCAACGCCAGCCTCGCCGCTCTGCAACAGGCCCAACAGGCGCTCGAAGAGGCCCAGCAGATCCTGGGCCAGGTGACCTCCGGCAGCAGCCAGCCGGAGGTCACCCAGGCACACGGCATGCTCCAGGAGGCCGTCCAGGGCATCAGCGGGCAGCAGAACACGATCCAGGCCGCCATTCAGTCCGCCGAGTCCTACGCACAGCGCCTGTAGGCCGGATGTACTCACTCTCCGAACTGCACGGACAGCTTGAGGCGTTCCGGGAAAAGCTGGCCGAGGCGACTCAGCAGGCGAACCGGGCCGCCGAACTGCTCGACGAGGCACGCGAGGCGATCGTCGCCGGGTACGCGCAGGCGGAGCCGTGGGTACCGCCGGAACTGGACCTCGCCGAGGAGCGCCTCGGCGAGGATGTCGAACGGCTCCTCGCGGCCGGCGAACTGATCGACGGCTATCGGGCACGGCTGTGACGTCATGAAGTTTTCCAAGGCCGGTGACCAGCGCAACCGGGTGCTGACCGCGATCGGCGCCATGCGCCACCAGCTCGGGCTGGTGCTCGGCGCGGCGCGGGCGGCCAGGGAGTCGGCCGAGGCCGCGCTGGAGCGGCTCAAGCTCGAACAGCGCATCGTGCGGGCCGGGATCGACAAGGCCGACGCGGACCCTGGTCTCGCCGAGGCCATGTATCACCCACTGATGGCCGGCGTGTGGGACCAGCTCAAGACGACGCAGGCGGCCTTCCACACCGACGCCTCGACCGTGCCGGGCCGGCTGCGGGAGCTGGTCGAGGTGACCGCGGCCGGACCGGCGAGCCGGCCGCCCAGCGACTGGCTCGGGCGGATCGGCACGGGCGCCATCACGGTCCCGCCGCTGTGGCGGATCGGTTCCTCCACAATGGACTCCTCCGGGCCGTTCCCGGCCGCGGTTCCGCTGCTGGACGAGTCGCACCTGGCCATCACGTCGGCACCCAAGACCCGGGCCGGCGTGGAGGCGCTCATCGAGACGCTCCTGCTGCGCGTGCTGTCCAGCATGGAACCCGGTGCGGTGCGCATCCACCTGTGGGACATCGGGCAGCTCACCGCGGTCCTGCCGAACCTGTACCCGTTGAGCCGCACCAGCGCCGTGACCATCTACGACCCGACCCGGCTGGACGACCTGCTGGACGACCTGGCCGGGCACATCCGCCGGATCCACGCCCAGACCATGCAGGCGGGCCACACCTCGCTGCGCGGCCTGCGCGAGACGCTCGGGCAGCGCACCGAGCCGTGGCGGATAGCGGTGTTGTTCGGCAACGGGGAGAACTGGTCGCCCGAGGCGATGCGCGAGCTGCGGCGGATCGCGGGCGGGGCGATCGCGGCCGGCATCTCGCTGATCGTGGTCGACCTGCCTACCGTGCTCGGCGGCGGGGTGGAGAACATCCGGCTGCTCGACGGGAACCACGCGATGACCAGCATGACCGGCCCGGACCTGGTGGTCGAGCTGGATCCGCCGATCCCGTCGACCGAGGTCAGCGGTGCCGCCGCGAAGCTGGCCGAGGCGCTGGTCGCGCGGCAGGGCGGGCCACGCACCTTCACCGACCTGCTGCCCACCGAACTCGGGCGGGAAAGTTCGGCGGCCGAGCTGCGTGCCCCGGTCGGGTTCTTCGAGGGCGATCCGGTCGAGGTCGTCATCGGCGACGGCAGCCCACATGCCCTGATCGGCGGACCGAGCGGGTCCGGCAAGACGAACTTCCTCTACGCGCTGATCGGCAGCCTCGCCGCGCGCTACCCACCCGACGAGCTGGCGCTGTACCTGTTGGACTTCAAGGAAGGCGTGTCGTTCGCGGGTCTGGCCCCCGGCCGCCGCGACAAGAGCTGGCTGCCGCACGCGCGCCTGGTCGGGGTCAACGTCAACACCGACCGCGAGTTCGGCCTGGCCCTGCTGCGCTTTCTCACCGAGGAGCTGCGCCGCCGCTCCGCCGCGGCCAAGGACCACGAGGTCACGGATCTGGCCGGGCTGCGCGCGCAGGACCCCGACGGGCACTGGCCGCGGATCGTCGCGGTGATCGACGAGTTCCAGTACCTGTTCGCCGGCCGGGACGCGGTCACCAACGCGGCGACGGCGTTGCTGGAGGACATCGCCCGGCGCGGGCGGGCCCAGGGCATCCACCTGATCCTGGCGAGCCAGGACATCGCCGGTATCGACGCGTTCTGGGGCAAGCCCGCGGTGTTCGAACAGTGCACGCTGCGGATCGCGATGCCCAAGGCGCGCCGGGTGCTCGCGGAGACCAACAGCGCCGCGATCGCGGCCCCGAAGTGGCACGCGGTGATCAACCACGACTCGGGCGTCGCGCACGGCAACCAGCTCGCGCACATTCCCGACGCCAGTTCGAGTGGCGTCTTCATGTCGCTGCAACAAAAGCTGTGGGATCTCTACGCCAGCGAGCACGAGCGGCCGCGGTTGTTCGACGGCGCCTTGTCTCCCCTTCTCGACCACGTCGCGGCGTACGCCAAGCTGTCTCCGGGTGGGCCTCCCCAGGTGCTTCTCGGGCAGTCGATCGACGTGACGGACGTGGCCTGCGCGGTCGAGCTGTCCGGGGCGCCGGGCCGGAACCTGGCCGTGCTGGGCACCTCGATCGCCGAGGCACTGTCCATCATGGACGCCGGGGCCCGGTCCCTGGCGCGCCAGTACCAGCCCGACGAGGTGGAGTTCCTGGTGTGCTGCCTGGTCGACCGGTGCGCCGAAGCGGTCGACCAGCTCGTCGACGACCTCGGCGCGGACGGCCACTGGGTGGTCCGGCTGACCGCGGAGGACCTGCGGGAACGGATGGTGAAGCTCGCCGAGGAACCGGCCGGGCATACCCGCATCCTGGTGCTTTACGGCGTCGACGGGGCCCTTCCGACGCTCGAGACGAAGCTTCCGGGTGAGTTCAAGAGCGGTCTGGACCATTTCCGGACGGTGCTCAAGCTGGGGCCGTCGCGCGGCGTGCACACCCTCGGCTGGTGGCGCAGCACCGCACGGTTGAAGGACACGCTGGGCTTCGCCGGCACCGACGACATCGGTGCCTGGGCAGCGCTCGACGTGCAGGGCAGCGAGCTTTCGACGTTCGCCGCCGGACAGGTGGTGCAGTGGTCACCCCGGCCGGGCCGGGCGCTGTTCTTCGACCGGAGCACCCACGTGGCGCCGGAAGTCATGATCCCGTTCGACCGTCCGGAGTACTGATGGAATCCCCGGCCATGCGCTACAAGGAGATCGTCGGCCTGGCGGCCAAGGCCGCCGCGGAGCTGCGCGCCTGGGAACGAAATCACGCGCAGCAGCTGGACGCCCGGATCGCCGCCGCCGAGGCCACCGTGACGCAGGCCAGGGAGCGGGAGGTACGCACCGGGCAGACGGTGCGCAACTGGTGGCGGATGACGGCGGACAACGTGGCTCGCCTGACCTGGCTGGAACTCGGCGAGGAACCAGAGCCGGCGCCCAACGCCCCGGGCGCGTGGCTGGACCGCCATCTCAACGAGGTCAAACCGGTCTATCAGGAACTGGTGGACGCGGTCCTTTCACTGGGCTGGCGGGCCCGCCGCTAGAACGGCGACCGCCGCTCGGCGCACCCCGTCGCGGTCGGCGGCAGACACCGGCAACCGCCTCAGCGTCCCCTCGGCACGAACCGGACGATCTGCGGGTCGTGATCGGAGGCCTGCTGGGCGAACTCGGCGTTGACGTGCACGACGTCGTAGTCGGCACGGCGCAGTGCGGGTGAGACCAGGATGTGGTCGAGGACCTGGGAATTGCCCTCATAGACGTAGCTGTACTGCTCGGCCACGGGCAGGGTGGTGATCAGATCCGTGAGCGCGTGCCCGGCGGTCAGCACTTGGAGCGCCGACGAGAACTGGTAGTCGTTGAGATCACCGGCCACCACGATGTTCGCGCCCGGGTCGGCCGCCAGCAGTTGGTCGACGAATCCACGCAGCACCTGGGCCTGCTTCCCGCGCTGCACCTCGGAACCCCGGGTCGGCGGCTGGTATCGGCCGTGGGTCGGCTGGTCCCCGCCCTTGGAGTTGAAATGGTTGGCGATGACGAACACCGTGCGGCCGCGGAAGACGAACTCCCCGGCCAGCGGCTTCCGGCTGTCCTGCCAGGCGGTATCGGCCGGCTCGACCCGGCCCGGCGAAATCGACAAGTGCGGTTTTCCCCGCGTGGTCACCACCGAAACCGGCGTGACCGCGTTCCCGCCGGGACGATCGACGAACGAGACCCGCCGCGGGTCGAACAGGAACGCGGTGCGGATGTTGCCGCCCGGCTCGCCGCCGTCGGCGAGATCTTGCGGGTCGATCTCGCGCCAGTCGTAGCGCGGACCACCCGCGGCGACGATGGCGTCGGTGAACCGCTTGAGCGTCTGGTCCGCGGCGACGACGCCGTCCCCGGTGCCGGCCGCACCGTTGTCGTCCTGGATCTCCTCCAGTGTCACCACGTCGGGCGCCGCGAGGTTGCCGACGATTCCCTGGGCCAGCTGATCGAACTTCTGCTGGCTGTCCACGGCGGAGAGGTTCTCGACGTTGTAGGTGGCGACCGCCAGTTCGCCGGAACGCTGCTTGCGGGTGCTCTCCCTGGCCAGGCCGTTGTCCTTGAGCGTGCCCAGCACACTGGCTTCCAGTGTGTATCCGCCGTAGTCGCTGTACTCGACCGGACCCGAGGTGAAGCCGGTGAGCACGTCTCCGGTGTCGGCCTCGGGGAACGGGCGCTGCGCGAAGGGGATCAGCGATTCCACCTTCACCACCCCGGTGTTGGGCCGGCCATAGCCGGTGTAGACGGTGCCGCCGCGGACGCTGGGGCGTTGCGCGGGCTTGGTCGTCACATAGAGCTCGTCGTAAGCGGTGGTCGGCCCGACGACACGCGCGTCACTGATGCTCACCACCTCGCCTTCGTGCGCTTCCCAGAAGTCGAGCGCGTACCGAGCCGGTTCGAGGGGCAGCGCCTCGATGTTCCCGCCGGGTTGCGGCGCGAGCGCGTCCGGCACGGTGGCGGCGGTGATGACGGTCGGTGCGGGCAGCGGGTTTCCCTCGGACGAAACCGTCCATTGTGGAGCTGTCAGCTCCGTCGTCGACTGGTACGCCGAGGTCGCGGGATCATCCGGGTAGTACTCGCTCACCGTGCCGGTCACCGACACGGCATCGCCCGGCACGAGCGGTGGCGTGGTCGAGCCGGTGAACACGAACAGGCCCTCGCTGGTGCGGGGATCGGTGTCCGGTCGCGGGTCGGTGAACCAGAAGCCGCGTGAAGACCCGAACGAGCGCACCGCGGTCACGATGCCGGTGACCCCGGTGACCCGCTGCCCCTTCAGCGGGGAAACCCTGGTCGTGCCCTGGATGTCGTGGATCTTGGCCTCGGTCGGCGGTGTTCCGCCGCCCGGCGTCTCACCCCTGGCGTTCACCGGAGTCGGCGCGCCGGCGGTGAAATCGCGGGAGTTGTCGTCGGTGTCGGTCAGGGACACGCGCGCGACCGACGTCGTGGCACTTGCCGCGGGCGCCGGGCTCGTTTCCCGCACCGTGGCCGTGCCGTAGCCGACGAGGTCACGGATCCGGGTGTCGGCGGCGCAATCGGCCGCGGTGAGACAGGTGAGCGGGTCCGCGCCTCCGACGAGTGCGACCGTCCCGGAGCCCGCGGCCATGGCGATCGAACCGGTCGCGTCCGGCGACGGCAACTCGACCGTGCCACCGGCTCCCCTGGCCTCGCCCACCAGAAAACGGCCACCGGCACCGATGGCACCGGCGAGCGGGGTGACCTGCCACCGGCTCGACGCGCTCGGGGTGCCCGGCAGGTATTGCACGCTCAATCCCGTCAAGGAGACCGCGCCGACGCCGGCGAGTTCGACGAAGTCGCCGGTCAACGTGGCACCGGAGTTTCCGCCGCCGCCGTAGACCTCGGCGATCATCACCTCGGCACTGGGCACGGCGGCCGCGGGCGGGGCGACCCCCAGCACGGTCGCCGCGGTCACCGCGAGCACGCCGAGTTTTGCGCTGATCGTCACCCTGGTTCCCCTCGTCCTGGATCGGTCGACGCATCCTTTCCCAGGACGACGCACGGGGAAAGACCCAAAAGTATCGATCCACGACAACTCGCCCGCTCGGGTGGCCGAACCACCGGGAGCGGCCGCACACGGTCACGGCTCGGCCGAGCTGAGCCGTTTTCCCTTCTCGCACAAGGCGAGTTCACCGGTACGAGCCGCGTCGAGCGCGACCGCGACCCGCCGCAGGAGGGTCGGGGACAGCAGTTCCGCGGCCTCGTCCGCGGTGACCAGTTTCGCCCGCACGATCTCCGGGTCGGTGAACACCAGGTCCGCCACCTCCTCGTCGGCCATCAGCCCGCCGTCGAAAACGAACGCGACGCCTTCGGGCAGGCGCAGGTCACCAGGCTGGTAGTCGATCACGAGCAGGCGACCGAGCGGCCTTTCGATCCCGATCTCCTCACGCACCTCGCGTCGCGCCGCGGTCCAGGGCGCTTCACCCGCGTCCACGGTGCCTCCCGGGATCTCCCAGCCCGGCTTGTACGAGGGCTCGACCAGGAGCACCCGCCCGGCGGAGTTCCGGAAGAGCACCCCGGCGGACATGCGTTTGCGGTTGAGGGATCGCACATACTCGTCGAACGGCAGTGGCTCCACGACCGAAAGACTACCGGCGACCGGCGCGGGTTGCGATTTTTCACTTCCCGGCAATACGACCGGAAGGATCGAAGGTGAAAATCTCGGCGCACCCCCGCCGCAATGCCCGTTTCGTCCGGCCGAACCTTTGAATTTGGTGAAAAACCCGATGGGATTCGCTGTGAAACAACCGTCGGCACCGGACCGGCGCGCCGCTCGCCCAGTAGATATTTTCCGGAAAGATCCCGTGGTGACCACGGGACCGGCTCGAAAGAATGTGATGATGAGACGGTTGATCCTCCCGGGCGTCATCGCGCTGGCCGTCAGCGCGGTGTTCACCGGTTCCGCGAGCGCCGCCACCGGACCGAACTTCGATTTCAAATACGCCAACAGTTACGGCAGCCACGGCTTGTCACAGCCCTACACCGGCGCCACCGGCACCGGCGCGAGCTACGGTACCGGCGTTGCGATCCAGGTGAGCGACACCAGCGGAAAGGTCTACTCGCTGGTGGAGGCGAACCCGAATGTCGGCGTGGGCGGCTGCCGGGGTTGTTTTCCGGCGACCGGTCGCACGATTTCGGCCAGTTCGACCATCCCGGACTACCTCGGCCCCTACTGCATCGTTCGGCGCACCAGTAGCGGCCGGATCGACACGTCATTCGGCGACAACGGTTATTCCAGTGTCTTCACCAACAGCGCCGACAGCGATTTCAGTTCACCAATCTCTGCCTCGACCCGGCACCAGAAATATCGTCGTGGTGGGCCAGGAAACCACTTCCACCGGACCCGTCGGAGTGGTCGAACGTCTGATCCCACCGGCCGCCGGTTCCGGCACCGCAACCCTGGACACGAGTTTTGACCCGAACGGCGCAACTCCGGGGATCTACACCATCGCCACGCCCAACGGGAACAACTCACCCACGCTCTACGGCTGTTCGGTGGTCGACGAGGGTGCCGGGCACAGTGGCGCGATCCTCGTCGGGGGCGTCGACGACGCCGCCTCGTCCAGCCTGGTACTGGTCGGCAAGATCAGCAGTTCCGGCGGGCCCGACGCGCTGTTCGGGACCAACGGTCTGGTCGAATACCCGGTGGACAGCGTGAACGGTTCCGGGACGGCGGCGGAGATCACCAACGTCAGCCTCAGCGGCGCTCATTCCGACTTCCCGGACGTGATCCTTTCCGGGTTCTCGTTCACCAAGGGAACCAAGGCCGGTTCCTCCGCGCAGGCGACCGCGCTGACCGTGGCCGTGAAGGACCGCACCGGCGCGCTGGACACGAGCTTCAACGGCACCGGCGAGCTGATCGGCCCCGACTACGACGAAGCCCTACCGGCACGCGTCAAGAGCACCCACAGCGGCGCGAACGGCGGAACCGCGACTGATCTGGACATCGTGTACGGCACCGTCGGCAGCGACGCCGGCGGCTACGTCGACTACCCGATCAGCAGCGGAGTGCCCGACCTCGCGCACCCGACGACCAGCGGATCCGGCACCTTCACCGTCCCCGCCGATTTCGCGTCCATGCAGGGATACACCTTCGACGCCGCCGGAAACCTCGTGGTCAGCGGTGACACCAGCACCAACGAGGAAACGCTGACCGAGATCAGCGGCACCAGCGCGCTCGGCTGAACCCGAGCCGCATCAGCCGCCGGAGCTACGGAAAAAATGCGGATTCGCCCGCAACGACGAAACGCCGGGCGACCCTCTCCAGGTCACCCGGCGTTTCGCCTGATCAAGCGCGGTAGCGGTGGGATTTGAACCCACGGACGGGATCAACCGTCACACGATTTCGAGTCGTGCTCCTTCGGCCGCTCGGACACGCTACCGCCGACTACGATACTCGACAGCGGTTCACGAACCCGCGCCGGGCGTCCGGTGTAGCGGTGCGCGCCCGATCTCGCACTTCAGCGGCGGTGTCGACGTCGAGCCGGCGTCCGGGCCGGGCGGCTCGGGTGCGGAGCATCACGCGTCGCGGTGACCGGCGAAGAAGTCCTCCAGCAGGTCGGCGCACTCGCTTTCCAGTATCCCGCCGATCACCTGGGGCCGGTGGTTGAGGCGCCGGTCCCGGACCACGTCCCAGAGGGATCCGACGGCACCGGTGCGCGGTTCCCAGGCGCCGAACACCAGCCGGGTCACCCGGGCCAGCACCAGGGCGCCGGCGCACATGGTGCACGGCTCGACGGTCACGGCCAGCGTGCAGCCGTCGAGGCGCCAGCCGTCGCCGAAGGACCGTGCGGCGGCGCGCAGGGCGAGGATCTCGGCGTGCGCGGTGGGATCGCCGAGTTCTTCCCTGGCGTTGTGCGCGCTCGCGAGCAGCCGGCCGTCGGGGGCGAAGACCGCCGCGCCGATCGGGACGTCCGGGCCCGCCACTCGGGCGGCATCGAGGGCGATCCGGACCAGCCTCGCGTGATCGGCGGCATAAGGCATCAGCGCGTGTCTCAGAGTTCGTCGAGCAACGCGGTGAACTGTTCGCCGAAGCCGCAGCGCTGGGCGATCATCTGGAGCTGCTCGTCGGGGTAGAGGTCCACCTCGCCGGCGATCACCTCCAGCTCCGCCCCGGGCAGCCCGAGGTCGGCGAGGATGTCGAGGTCGCCTTCCGACCAGATGGACTCGTCGTCCTCGTCGGGCGGGTCGGCGCGGAGCAGATCGAGCACGTCGGCGGCGATGTCGTAGTCCAGCGCCGCCGCGGCGTCCGAAAGCAGCAGGGACGGGCCGCGCGGACTCGGCCGCACGATCACGAAGAACTCGTCGTCGACGGCGAGCAGCCCGAAGACCGCGCCGGTCGAGCGCAGCTTCGCCAGCTCGGTGATCGCCGCGTCCAGACCGGCCAGCGCGGCCTGGTCCAGGGCGCCGCACCGCCACCGGCCGTCCTCTCTGACCACCGCCACCGCGAAACCCGCGACCGGCTCCTTCACCGCCATGCGCATCACCGTATACCCGCCCCGGGCCGTTGGTCGTGTGCCGGAAGCCGACCGGCCGAACGCCGCCGGAACAGGGCATGTCGACCTCCGCCGCACGGGTGGCGGAGCACCACGGTGCCGACGCGGTGGGCGGCCGATGCCGGAAGACGCCATCCGCGCGGGGGAAACCACGGCTGGCAAGATGCGCACCGTGCGAGACGTGTGTGTGATCGGACTCGGGTTGATCGGTGGCTCGCTGCTGCGCGCGGCCTCCGCGGTCGGGCGCGAAGCCTGGGGAGCGACGGCTTCGGAAGCCGACGCGGCCGCAGCGGCGGCCGACGGCTTCGACGCCTGCACCGACGTGGCGGCGGCGCTGCGCCGCGCCGCCGACTCCGACGCCATGGTCGTGCTCGCGGTGCCCCTCACCGGGCTGGACGAAGTGCTGCGCCAGGTTCGCGAATACGCGCCGAACTGCCTGCTGACCGACGTGACGAGCGTGAAGTCGGCGGTGCTCGCGTCGGTGCGCGCGTTCACGCCGGAGGCCCGGTTCGTCGGTGGTCACCCGATGGCGGGAACCACGGAGTCCGGGTGGCGAGCGGGGAACGCGGCCCTGTTCGGCGGGGCGGCCTGGATGCTCGGGGTCGAGGAGGAAACCGATCTGGCGGCCTGGGCGGACGTGGCCCGGCTGGCGCTGGACATCGGGGCACACGTCGTGCCGCTGTCGGCCGCCGCGCACGACGAGGCGGTCGCCCGGATCTCACACCTGCCCCACCTGCTCGCGGCCGTGCTCGCGACGATCGGCGCGCAGGGCGGTCCGCTGGCGATGGCACTGGCCGCGGGGTCGTACACCGACGGCACGCGGGTGGCCAGCACGCGTCCGGACCTGGTGCGCGCGATGACGGAAGGCAACCGCGAAGCGCTGCTTCCGGTGCTCGACGATGCGCTCGGGCGGTTGGGGGCGATGCGCGGTTCGCTGGCGTCGACCGGTGGCCTGGCCGCGACCATCACGGCGGGCCATGAAGGATCGCTCGTGTTCGCGCGCGCTCGCGAGGCCACCCCGACCGGCGTGCGGCTCAGCCTGAGCGCGCCGGATGCCCGGGAAGGCCTTCGAGCCCTGGGCGAACGCGGGGGACGGATCACCGCCCTCACCGACGACGACACCGCGATCGGCGAGGTGGCGTAGCACGCCACCTCCCTAGCTGCCGGCGTCGCCGCCGCCTTCCTTGCCCTCGGTGGTGTTCTTGTGCAGGATGTCCTTGGCCTTGGTGCTCACGCCGTCGATCTTGTCGGAGTGCTGGCCGAACTTGGACTTGGCGAAACCGCTCGCCTTGTCGATACTCTGCTCGATCTTGCCCGCGTTCTGGTCCAGCGCGTCCTGCGCCTTCTTCTTGATTTCATCGAAACTGATGCCCATGACTCCATGGAACCCGAAACTCGCAGCTCGCGCACCCGCAAAACCACCGGAACGCCCAGATCTTCCCGTCAGCCTGGCGTAATCGCTATGTTCACACCATGACGGACCGGGTTTTCGCGTGGGAGATCAACCGCACCAGCACCGCCCCGCCCGAAGTCCTGTTCCGCCTGGAAACCGACGCGAAGCACTGGGCGGAATGGGGACGGCCGCTGATCATGCTGTCCCGGTGGGAACGCTGGGCGAATCCGCCGGGCGGTGTCGGCGCGATCCGTCAGGTCGGGACCTGGCCGCTGGTGATGGCCGAAGAGACGGTCGAGTACGAACCGGATCACCGGCACGTCTACACCTTCGCGCGCCACGCGCCGGTGAACGGCTACCGGGGCGAGGTGGTGTTCAAACGGAACTCCGCCGGCGGCACCGACCTGTGCTGGCGCGGTTCGTTCACCGAGCGGTTCCCGGGAACCGGGCCGCTGGTCCGGATCCTGCTGCGCGCGGTGCTCGGCTTCCTGTCCGCCCGCCTGGTCCACGCGGCCGAATCGGCCGGGTAGGTCATCCCGCGCCCAGGCACAGGAAGGGGCGGCGCAGCGGGTCGACGGCCGTGGACTGGGCCAGCGCGAGCGCCGGCGAGGTACCGGTGGCCAGACGCCGGTGCAGGTCCGCCATCGCGTCGGCGGCGGCCCGGTCCCCCACCCGCGAGATCGCGCCGACCACGGAGCGGGAGCCGCTCGCCAGCAGCGCGCCGGCGAACCCGAGCGCCTCCTCGCCCGGCCGGATGTGACTCATGGCGAGCTCGCAGGCCGCCAGGACCACCAACTCCGGGGGATGGCCCAGGCTCGCCGTCTCGTGGGCGAACAACGGACCGTCGACCAGTTCCAGCCGGGAGAACAGCGCGTTCCCCGGCTCGTGTGCCCCGTGCGCGACCAGATGCGCCAGCCCGGCACCGTCGAGCGCTGAAAGCACGGCGGAGCTGGTGGCGGCCTCCCCGTCGATCAGCCGCGCCCGCGGGTACACCGAGCGCAACTTGTCGACCTCGCCGACGGAACCGGGTACGCCGGGCCCGCCGACCAGCACCACCGATTCGGGCGCGGCAGCCCCGGCCGCGGCCATCCACGCGGTCGCCGACGGGGTGATGGACAGCGGGCGCCCGCGCAGCGAAGGCAATGCCGCCCACGGCAACGCGTACAGCGGACCGATCGGCACGATCACCAGCTCCCGGTCCCCGATGGCCTCGTCGAGCGGGCGCACCAGCAGTTCGTCGAGCAGGTTCGCCCGCTTCTCCGCCGACGCCGTCACCGCCGCGACCAGCGGCGACGGCAGGTGGTCCGGGGCGAGCGCGTTCAGGTCGGCATGCAGTTGCTTGGTGATCTCCTCGATCTCCGCGGACGGACCCAGCCGCACCAGGCGGAACCGGCCGTCCCGGACGACCACCGCGGTGAGCCGCTCGCCCTCCGCGGAGATGCTGACCATGACCCGGTCCCCGAGTTCACCGGCCAACGCCTCCGGCGCACTCACCGGGCGCGGGCGTCCCCACGGACTGGTGTGCCAGCCCAGGCGAGCCGCCTCCCGTTGCAACTTGACATAGCGCTGCTCGAACCCGGCGGCCGGCCGGCCTTCCAGCCGGCTCTGCTGCGCCATGCGCTGCACGTGCCGCATCTCCGCGATCAGGTTGGCGAGCGCGGCATCGGCGATCGCGGGCAACGGCTCGTACCGGTAGACCTGCGCGCGGGTTCGTTCCTGCCAGGCGAACACGCGACGTGCCCCGGCGTGGCCACGCGCGCTGTCCAGCACGAGCCGCACCGCGATGCGGCCCAGCTCCTGGCCGTGCACCGCGGTGCCGCACACCAGATCGAGCCCGCCCATCCGGTCGCGGACCCGCGCCAGTTCGGCGAAGCCGGCCCGCGCCTGGGCCAGCGCCACCCGGGAATTCCCTTTCACCACAGCGAGTTCCGCACGGCAGAGGCGTCGCATCATGACGTGGTCGATCGGGGTGATCTGCCGCGGCTGGGGCACCTGGGCGAGCAGCCGCTCCGCCTCGTCCACCGACCCGAGCCGCAGATACAGGCGAACGGCGAGCAGGCGCGCCACCGACGCTTCGTCGCGCAGCCCGAGTTCCGCCAGCCGGCGGGCGTGCTCGACGAGTTCCGCGGGCAGGCGGCGCAGCGATCGCCGATGTCCCAACAGGACTTCGACCGCGTCGGCCCGCAGCCGGGTCAAGGCCGCGACCTCCGCCCAGCGTCCGTTGCCCTTGCGGAGAAACCTCCGGCGGGCGTCCGAGGCGAGCTGCCTGGCCGACGCGTAGTCGCCTTCGAGGATCGCCGCCGCGGCACGGGAGACCTCCGCCTCCGCGAAGTCCTGCATGACCCGGTTTTCGCGCAGCCTCGGCAGGGCTTCGTCGAGGTGCCGGGCCGCCTCCTCGGCCAGTCCCGCGGTCAGCAACGCGCGCGCCTGATCGAGATGGATCCGGGGCAGCGACCCGGGACCGACCTCGCCGAAGATCCGCGCCGCCTCGTCGTAACAGCGCAGCGCGCCGGGGATGTCGCCCACCAGTTGAGCCTGGTCTCCGAGGTTGTGCCACGCCTTCGCCTCGAGGTTGCGGTGCCCGTGGCGGACGGCGAGCTCCAGTCCGCGCCGCAGATCCACCAGCGCCGCAACGGGATTGCCCATCTCGAGGTGGGCCAGACCACGGTTGCTCAGCGTGGTGGCCAACAGACTCCCGTCCTCGGCGAGGTCCTCTTCCAGCACCGGCAGCAGGGCATCGAAGATCGGCAGCGAGTGCGCCGGGCGTCCCGCGCGGACCAGCATGAGCGCGTGCTGCAACCCGCACAGCGTTTCGAGCCGGGTCCGCACCACGCCGGCCGGCATGCACCGCAGCCCGGCTCCGGCCGCATCGATGTGCACCAGCCCCGCCTTCAGCGAGGTGGTCTCGCTTTCGGCGTAGGCGAGGCTGATCAGAACCCTGGTCCGCAGTTCCAGCGCGTCGACGGCGGTCCGGTCAGCGGCGTCGAGCCGGTGCAGTGCCCGGTGGAACAGCCGGGTGGCCCGGGCGGGGCCGTGATCGGAGGCCGCGAGGCGGGCGCGCTCGTAAAGGTCCGCCGCGATGGTGACGGCACGGTTCGACGCGGGAGTCTGCGCAGACACGCGACCCATCTGAGCACACCTGTGCCCGGCCGGACGCGCGCGGTGCTCCTTTCAGAGCACGACCGCGGGCGTGACGACCGTGCGGTGCCCGAAACCGGCGACCGAGATCACAATCTGGGTGTTCCCCCTGGGTACCTCATCCAGCACGAAGCGGCCGCCCTCGTCGGCGACCGTGGACACCGAACCGTGTTCGGCCACCCTGATCTCGACCCCGTGCTCACCGGCGGGCACCAGCCAGCCGTCGATGCGGTGACATCGGCCGGTCCTGGTCAGATTGATCATCACGGTGAGGTCGCTGACGGTGAAGGTGATCGTGCCCTGATCGACACTGCTGCGTACGCCGACGAGATGATCGGGCCGTTCCCAGCGGGCCACCTCGACGTCGAGATCCTCCAGTTCGAGCGCGAACTGGACGCGTTCGACCAGACCGGGCGGCGGCGGGTCGACGAGATCGAGGATGCGGCCCAGGTCTGCCAGCAGCGCTTCGTCGTCGTGGTGATGAGCGCCCCCCGGCGCTCGCGTCTCGTTCATGCGCTGCCCCCTTCGATGTCCAGCAGGTCTCGCATCGTCTTGAGGCAACGACCACGAACCGGCCCGATACTTCCGCGGGGCATCCGCAACACCTCGGCGACCGCCCGGTATTCGGCTCGCCCCGCAAGGACCGTCAACCGCAGGATTTCCTGGCATCGCTGGGGCAGCTTGCCGAACGCCGCCCAGATCCGCCGGTCCCGCTCGGTGCGCAGCGCTTCGGCCTCCGGCGCGGGTTGCGTGCTCACCACGGCTTCCGCCATTTCGTCGGTCAGCGGTACCGGCGCGGGCTTGCGGCCGTTGGCGCGCTGAGACTCGTTGCGGGCCGTGGTGACCAGCCAGCCCGCCAGGGCCTTGGGCTCCCGGAGCCGGTCGAGATGGCTGAACAGGGCCAGCCACACGGTCTGCACCACGTCTTCGGCGGTGTGGTTGTCCAGCCCGTGCCCCCGGGCGACGTTCCACACCAGCGGCGTGAGTTCTCTGACGAGTCGGTTCATCGCCAGACGGTTACCCGCTCGGGCTGCCAGCAGACATGCCTCGAACAACTCCGGACCGTGCAGTCCCTCCCAGGGAGGATCCGCCTCGGCGGTTTGCGCTTCCGTCACCGGATTCGCCCCCACTCTCCGTGGTTCTCTTCAAGTCGGCGCAGGAAGTATCTGGTGTTCGATCACGGATGGGAGCAGGTTGCTGTGCGCTAGAGACATAAGATCACTCGTTCGGCCTAAGGTCGTCGATCACGGACAAGATGAATGTCACGGACCGCCGCACCTCGTGCTCCCACGGCCGCACCAGTTCCGCCCGAACGAGGTGCCGGCCGGCGCCGATGATGTCCAGCGCCAGCCGGCGAACCCCCCCTTGCCCCGGCGGCCTCTCCCCCCGGGCCACCGCACCACCCGAGTTGTCGTCGTCCCCCCTCAGATACTCGTCGACGACCACCTCGACCGCGTCCGGCAAGGACCAGCGCCACCGGTAGCCCGAGGTCCGGGCCTCCGGGAGCCGGAGCTCCACGGTGTCGCCGACCCGCAGCTCCGTCGTCTCCCCAGCGTCGGCCTGCACCAGCCGGACCAGTGACACCGCTCCTCCTCCTTCCGCGCTCTCCTCGGGGTGGTGGTGGCTGGCGGCCCCCACGGC
>DASSAD010000103.1:0-14074 GCA_035685725.1 Amycolatopsis sp.
TGACCCGCGTCTCCCATGCCCTTGCCGAAATCGCGAACATCGCCCCCGACTCCCACCAGGCCTACGTCGGGGCGTCCGCCTTCGCCCACAAGGCGGGGCTGCACGCGAGCGCGATCAAGGTGGATCCGTTGCTGTACAACCACATCGATCCTGCCTTCGTCGGCAACGACATGCGGGTCCTGGTCACCGAGATGGCCGGCAGGGCGAGCCTGGAGCTCAAGGGACGTGAGCTCGGGGTGGACCTTGCCGGCCGGCCCGAGGTGCTGACCAGCGCCGTCGACAAGGTCAAGAAGCTGGAGGCGCGGGGCTGGTCCTTCGAGGCGGCGGACGCGTCGCTGGAACTGTTGCTGCGCAAGGAGATCGGCGGTCCCGACGCGGACGCGGTGAACGATCCGCCGTTCACCCTGGAGTCCTACCGGGTGGTGCTCGACCACCACGTGGGCGGCGAGGTGGTCTCCGAGGCGACCGTCAAGGTGCACGTCGGTGGCGAGCGGGTCATCGCCACCGCGGAGGGAAACGGTCCGGTGCACGCTCTCGACGCGGCGCTGCGCAAGGCGTTGCTCCCGCATCTGTCCTGGTTGGACCGGGTGGAGCTGGCCGACTACAAGGTGCGGATCCTGCCGAGCCACCCGGGTACCGACGCGGTGACCCGCGTGCTCATCGAGTCCAGCGACGGCGAACGCGAGTGGACCACGGTCGGCGTGCACGGCAACATCGTCGAGGCGAGCTGGCTGGCGCTGTGCGACGCGCTGGTACACAAGAGTCTCCGTGCCTGAGCGATTCCCGCACCGCGGGTGAGGGCGACTCGGCCGGTCGAGCCAGGGCAACGGCTCGATCCGCTCGGCGGCGACCGTGGGGACCGCGTTTCGTCGCCGAGCCAGGATTGCCCCCGCCTGCCCGGTATGCCTGGTGGAGCGCGCTGACCAGGCACCGCGTCCGGAGTCCGGCGTCCCGCCGTGACAGTCCATTGTGGACGAATATGTCACGTCCACATCGGACCGTGTGCCGCGGTCGTCGACCCGGCCGTGTCCGAGCCGGATCGCATCGGTGCCTCTGGCCGAGGTGAGCCCTGCCACGCCGGTGGGAGCAGGAGCCGGGGACCGGCGCGATCGTGCCCGGCACCAGCGGCCCCGGGTTTTCGAACCGGTGGGTTCGGTCGCTCCCCCCGACCAGGCAGCTCACGGCCGGCGGCCGGCCTCTAAGGTGAAGGCCGTGCGCCTAGCTCGGATTGCTCATGCCGGTGGTGTCGTCTTCGCCTCGATCGAGGGCGAAGGGGCCGACGCCGAAGCCCTGGAGATCGCGGAACACCCGTTCGGCCAGCCGAACTTCACCGGGAAGCGCTGGCCGCTGGCCGATATCCGGCTGCTCGCACCGATCCTGCCGACCAAGGTGATCGCGGTGGGCCGCAACTACGCGGCGCACGCGGCCGAGTTCGGCAATGAGGTGCCCACCTCGCCGATGATCTTCCTGAAGCCGTCCACCAGCGTGATCGGCCCGAACGCCGCGATCAAACTCCCGGCCGCGTCGGAGCGCGTCGACTTCGAGGGCGAGCTGGCGGTGGTGATCGGCCAGCAGCCGATCCGCAACGTGCCCGCGTCGCGGGCGTTGGGCACCGTCCTCGGGTACACGATCGCCAACGACGTCAGCGCCCGTGATCTGCAGAAGTCGGACGGCCAGTGGGGCCGGGCCAAGGGCTTCGACACGTTCTGCCCGCTCGGCCCGTGGATCGAAACCGCCCTCGACCCGGCGGATCTGGCGCTGCGCACCGAGCTCGACGGCGAGGTCAAGCAGGATTCCCGCACTTCCCTGCTGATCCACAAGATCCCGGAGCTGATCGAGTTCGTCTCCGGCGTGATGACCCTGCTGCCCGGCGACGTGATCCTCACCGGCACCCCCGCGGGCGTCGGACCGATGGCCGGCGGGCAGCAGGTCTCGATCACCGTCGAAGGCATCGGCACCCTCACGAACCCGGTTCAGGCCGCTTGAACGGCCCTTCCCGGGTTCGGCGCCCGCCTCAGTCCCGGCGGGCGAAGGCCGGCGCGCGCTCGGGCAGGAAGCCGATCCCGACCAGATAGGCCGGGATGAACCGGGCCCCGGGCACCAGGTTCAGCAGCGTCACCATCGAGCGGGGCGGGCCGTTGCGCCTGCCCTCGATCGCCGGCCGCACGATGCCGCGGTGCATGCCGCGCTGGATCGCCTGCACGAGCAGGGTCGGCAGCAGACGCCGCCGGTGCACCCTGGCGAGGTCCCCGGCGGTGACGCGGCCACGCCGCAACGGCCCGGCGAGCAGGCGGGCGGTGGCCACGGCGTCCTGGACCGCGAGGTTGATGCCGACGCCGCCGATCGGTGACATCGCGTGCGCCGCGTCCCCGATGCACAGCGCGCCGTCGACGTGCCACCGGGACAACAGGTTCAGCCGGACGTCGAGGTGCTTGACGTCATCCATCGACTCGATCTTGTCGGTGCGGTCGGCGAATTCGGGCAGCACCTCGGCGACGCGTTCGCGGAAGCGCTCGACGCCTTCGGCGCGAAGTCGCGCGTCGATGCCCTTCGCCGCGAGATAGGCGATCTGGAAGTAACCCTCGCGCGGGATCACGACCGCGAAATGGCCCTTGCGCATGCCCGGGGTGAGGGCGGTCCGCTCGCCGTCCCGTCGCGGCAGGCGGAACCACCAGGTGTCCATCGGAACCGGGTACTCGTGCGGCCGGAGCTTCGCCAGCGCGCGCACGGCCGACCAGCGACCGTCACAGCCCACCACCAGGTTCGCGCGCAGCTCTCCGGTGCCGCCGTCGGCCGTGCGGTACCGGACCCCGGCGATCCGCCCCCGCTCCCGGATCAGGTCCGTCACCTCGGTGTTCATTCGCAGCCGGAATCGCGGTTCCGCGCGGCCGGCGTCGGCGAGCAGGTCGAGCAGGTCCCATTGCGGCACCATCGCGACGAACGGGTGCTTGGTCTTCAGCAGGCGGAAGTCGGCGACCACGAGCGTCGTCCCGTGCTCGCCCGGGATCGAGACCTGGTCGAGCCTGCTCTGCGGCAGTGCGGCGAACTTCTCGCCCAGCCCCAGTTCGTCGATCAGCCGCAGCGTCGAGGGATGCACGGTGTCGCCGCGGAAGTCCCGCAGGAAGTCACGGTGCTTTTCCAGCACGGTGACCTCGACCCCGGCCCTGGCCAGCAGCAGCGCCAGGACCATTCCGGCCGGTCCACCGCCCACCACGACGCAGTCCGTGCGCTCGGTCATGGCCGCCACCCCCGTTTTCATCAGTTGTTGAATAACGTCAGGATGGCCCGCTGTGAGCCCGCGGTCAAGCGGGATAGGCTGATCGGGCTATGACTGAGACCGTGGTACGCGCGCGCTTCTGCCCTTCGCCGACCGGAACCCCGCACGTCGGGCTGATCCGCACGGCGTTGTTCAACTGGGCCTTCGCCCGTCACCACGGCGGAAAGCTGGTGTTCCGGATCGAGGACACCGACGCCGCCCGGGACTCCGAGGAGTCCTACGAACAGTTGCTGGAAGCGCTTCGCTGGCTGGGCATCGACTGGGACGAGGGCCCGGACGCCGGCGGCGACCACGGTCCCTACCGGCAGAGCCTGCGGCGTGAGATCTATGCCGACATCGCCGCGCGGCTGCTGGCGGCCGGTGAGTTGTACGAGGCGTATTCGACCAACGAAGAGGTCGAAGCGCGCCGCACGGCTGCCGGGCAGGACCCGAAGCTGGGCTACGACAACTTCGACCGGGACCTCACGGCGGAGCAGCGGGACGCCTTCCGCGCGCAGGGGCGTGTTCCGGTGCTGCGGCTGCGCATGCCCGGTACCGACCTGTCCTGGACCGACCTGGTCCGCGGCGAGATCACCTTCCCCGCCGGCACCATTCCCGACCCGGTCCTGGTGCGGGCCAACGGAGATCCGCTCTACACGCTGACGAACCCGGTCGACGACGCGCTCATGCGGATCACGCACGTCCTGCGCGGCGAGGACCTGCTGCCCTCGACCCCGCGGCAGATCGCGCTCTATGCGGCACTGCGGCGGATCGGGGTCACCGACTTCACCCCCGAATTCGGCCATCTGCCCTACGTGCTGGGTGAGGGCAACAAGAAACTGTCCAAACGGGACCCGCAGTCCAACCTGTTCAACTACCGCGATCGCGGCTTCATCCCCGAAGGCCTGCTCAACTATCTCGCGCTGCTGGGCTGGTCCATAGCGGATGACCGGGACGTGTTCGGCGTCGACGAACTCGTCGAAGCGTTCGAGATTTCCAAGGTCAGTGCCAATCCCGCGCGGTTCGACCTGAAGAAGGCCGAGGCGATCAACGGCACGCATCTGCGGGCGCTCGCGCCGGACGACTTCGCCGAGCGCGTGGTGCCTTATCTCACCGCCGCCGGAGTCCTTCCGGAGCAGCCGACCGGCGAGCAGCGGGCGAAACTTCGCACGATTGCGCCATTGGTGCAGGAACGGGTGAGCGTGCTCGCCGATGCGGCGGCGCTGGTGCGGTTTCTGTTCGTCGAGGAGGACAATTTCGCGCCCGAGCAGGACGCCGCGGCCAAGGCGCTCGGTCCCGACTCCGAACCCGTGTTGCGCAGTGCGATCGAAGCACTGCGTGCGGTGGAAAGCTGGGAAGCCCCGGCGATCGAGCAGGCGCTCAAGAATGCGCTCGTGGACGGGCTCGGACTCAAGCCCCGCAAGGCTTTCGCGCCGGTTCGCGTGGCCGTGACGGGTCGCACCGTTTCACCGCCGCTGTACGAATCGATGGAGCTGCTTGGAAGGGACATTTCACTCGGGCGGCTCCTGCGCGCGACGGCGGGCAACTGAGAGTAGAGGATCACGATCACGAATCAACCGCCCTAATCACCTTGTCGGTCGAATCGCTGGGCGGCTGCTTCGCCTAGCCTCGCTGGGTGGATTTTGCGCGCACTTGCACGACTGCCCCCGACACCCCGTTCGGCCCTCTCGCCGACCCGTGGACGCCGCCCAGCCTGCGCTTGGTGTGCCTCGACATCGACGACACGCTCATCGACTTCACCGCCGCCTGCCGCCGCGCGCTGGCCGCTCTTCTCGGCAGGTCGGACCTGTGGCCGGTATGGGAACGAATCACCGAGCGCCACACCGCAATGGTGGTATCTGGCGATCTCGACTACGGTACCGCCCATTTGAGACGGACTCGGTGCTTTTTGGATGAGCTCGGTGCCGACGCCGACGCCGACGAGGTCGCCGAGTTCGAACGCCGGCGCAAGGAACTCCTCCAGAGATCATGGTGCCTGTTCGAGGACGTGTTGCCGTGTCTCGACTGGCTTCGTGCGGCCGAGGTGCTGCTCGCCGCCGTGACCAATGCCTCAGGTGCCCATCAGCGTGCCAAGCTCGAAGATCTCGGGCTGGCACGCTTTTTCGATCACGTGGCGATCGCCGGTGAACTCGGCGTCGCCAAGCCCGATCCCGTGATGTTCCACTCAGTTTGCGCGGCCCTGGGCTGCAGCCCCCAGGAGGCGGCGCACGTCGGTGACAAGTTGGAGACCGACGCCGTCGGCGCCCGGGACGCCGGCCTCGAAGGCATCTGGCTCGACCGCGGCAGCTCCCAGGACTCCGTCCCCGAGGGTGTCCACGTCATCGGCGGCCTCGACGAGTTGCCTCAGCTGCTGGTCAGTGAGTTCGCCAGGCTCGGGGTGCCCGCCCAGCGGTGATCACCCGGCCCCGGTTTCAAGCCCGCGGAGCGGTGGTCTACTATTTCCTTTCAGCGGCGCCGGTCCGGATCGCGAACGGAACGGCCAACCGTTGGGGTATGGTGTAATTGGCAGCACGACAGATTCTGGCTCTGTTAGTCTAGGTTCGAGTCCTGGTACCCCAGCTGCGAAGAGAAAATCTTGCTCTGGTAAGGTTCTCCTCGCAAGAAGGCAAGCCCCCGTCGTCTAGCGGCCTAGGACGCCGGCCTCTCACGCCGGTAGCGTGGGTTCGAATCCCATCGGGGGTACGCACGAGGAATCGCCGCCGACCAATCCGGTCGGCGGCGATTTTTTTTGTTCGCCCGCACCGATCCCTGGCCACGATCCTCCTTTGTGGACAGTTGGGCCGGTCCGCTCGACCCGGCCCGGGAATCCCCGACTTTCCTTGTGTGACGGAGATATCGCCGGGCCGGGCCTCGTCAGCGCGACCGGCCTGCCGGGCGTGCCAGGTCGGTCGGCTCGGTCACCGGGCGTCCTGCGCCGGTTCGCCGGGTGCCCCCGTCTCCCGCAGCCGACCGTCGGCGAGCCGGAGCCGGCGGTCCGGCTTGATCGCGGCGAGAAACCGTTCGTCATGGCTGACCACGACGAACGCGCCCCGGTAGGCGGTGAGCGCGCCCTCCAACTGGCCGACGCTGATCAGGTCGAGGTTGTTGGTCGGCTCGTCCAACAGCAGCAACTGGGGCGCCGGTTCGGCGAACAGGACACAGGCCAGGGTGGCGCGCAGCCGTTCCCCGCCGGAGAGCACCCCGACCGGCAGCTGAACGCGGGAGCCGCGGAAGAGGAAGCGGGCCAGCAGGGTGCGCCGCCGCGCCTCCGGCAGCCCCGGCGCGAACGTGGCCAAGTTCTCCGCCACGGTGCGGTCGAGGTCCAGTAGGTCGAGCCGCTGGGACAGGTACGCCACGCGGCCCTCGGCCCGCCGGATTTCGCCGCCGTCGGGCACCACCTCGCCGGTGATCACGCGCAGCAGAGTGGACTTGCCTGAGCCGTTGGGACCGGTCAGCGCGATCCGTTCGGGACCGCGGATGGTCAGCTCGGCACCGTCACCGACGAAGAGCGCCCGCTGACCGTGCCGGACCTGGATCCGCTGCCCGAGAAACACCGTGCGCCCGGCCGGAACGGCGGTGTCGGGCAACTCCAGCACGATCTTCTGGTCGTCACGCACGGCCCGGCTCGCCTGGTCGAGCCGGGCCCTGGCCGCCTCGACCCGCGCGGAGTGCGTCTCGTCGGCGCGGCCGGCCGACTCCTGGGCCTTGCGCTGCAGCGCGCCCGCGATGATCTTCGGCAGGCCGGCGTTCTGGACGTTGCGCGCGGCGGTGCCCGCCCGGCGGGCCGCCCGCTCACGAGCCTGCTGCATTTCCCGCTTTTCCCGCTTCACCTCCTGCTCCGCGCTGCGGACGTGCTTTTCCGCGACCACCCGCGCCGCCCGCACGGCCCGTTCGTAGTCGGTGAAATTTCCGCCGTAGAAGGTGATTTCGTCCGGCCCGAGCTCCGCGATCCGGTCCATCCGGTCCAGCAGTGCGCGGTCGTGACTGACCAGCAGGAGGCAACCGGCCCACTCTTCGAGCACCGCGTGGAGCCGGTGGCGGGCGTCGAGGTCGAGATTGTTGGTCGGCTCGTCGAGTAACAGGATGTCGGGGCGTTTCAGCAACCGTGCGGCCAGCCCGAGGGAGACCACCTGGCCGCCCGACAGGGTGCGCACCGGCCGCGTGAACGACACCTCGCCGAGGTCGAGCCGGTCGAGCTGAGCACGGGTGCGTTCCTCGATGTCCCAGTCGGTGCCGATCGTGGCGAAGTGCTCCTCGCTCGCGTCGCCCGACTCGATGGCGGCCAGCGCGGCGAGCACCGGTGCGATGCCGAGGACCTCGGCCACCGTCGCCGCGCCGGAGGTCGGCAGGTCCTGCGGGAGGTAGCCGAGAGTGCCCCGGGCCGAGACGGTCCCGCCGCCCGGCCGGTACTCGCCGGCGATCAGCTTGAGCAGCGTGCTCTTTCCCGCGCCGTTCGGCGCGACCAGGCCGGTGCGGCCCGCGCCCACGGTGCAGGACAGGTCCCGGAACACCGGGGAGCCATCGGGCCAGGAGAACGACAGGTGGGAACAGACGATGAACGCATCGGACATGCGAGAGACCTCGTAAGTGGGTGAGGCGGGCGCGGCGAAGCGGCTCCGCGGGAAACAAGGGATTCGTGCGACGACATCGCAAGGCGACCAGGCCGGGACACGACTCGGCGGCAGCGCTCAGGGGCGCGCGCCGGCAGTCGGTCGGCTCGGGCTCTCACCCGGAGATGTCGTCGTCACCCACCACGTCGGATTCTCCCTGTTCCGGATCACTCTGGCCCACTGTAGCAGCAGAAACCTCCCGGCCGGCCGACGTTCAAGGCCGTGGCTTGACCCGGGCGGGTGAGCGGGCCGCCGCGGTTGTTTGACTCGTTCCAGAGCGGGTAGGCCGACGTCGACTGCGTCGTGGGTACGTCGTCGCGCCTCATCACGCCAGACGGCGATCCCGGGCGGCGCGAGCCGCCGTGACAGGAAGTCATGAGAAAGACAAGGAGAGGTACTCATGGCCGAGCCGACATATCCGACGACGACCGATGCCGGTATCCCGGTGGAGAGCGACGAACATTCGCTCACGGCCGGTCCCGGTGGCCCCGTTCTGTTACAGGACGCGTATCTGATCGAGCAGATGGCGCAGTTCAACCGGGAGCGCATTCCCGAGCGCCAGCCGCATGCCAAGGGCAGCGGCGCGTTCGGCCATTTCGAGGTGACCAACGACGTCAGCGCGTACACCAAGGCGGCCGTGTTCCAGCCGGGAACCCGGACGGAGATGCTTGTCCGGTTCTCCACCGTCGCGGGTGAGCGGGGCAGTCCCGACACGTGGCGGGACCCGCGCGGCTTCGCGCTGAAGTTCTACACCTCCGAGGGCAACTACGACATGGTCGGCAACAACACGCCGGTCTTCTTCATCAAGGACCCGATGAAGTTCCAGCACTTCATCCGTTCGCAGAAACGCCGTGCCGACAGCAACCTGCGTGACAACGACATGCAGTGGGACTTCTGGACACTGTCCCCCGAGTCCGCGCACCAGGTGACCTGGCTGATGGGCGACCGGGGAATCCCGCGCACCTGGCGGCACATGAACGGCTACACCTCGCACACCTATCTGTGGGTGAACGCCGAGGGCCGGCAGTCCTGGGTGAAGTACACCTTCAAGACCGACCAGGGCGCGGACTTCCTGACCCAGCACGAGGCGGACCAGATGGCCGCGGTGGACACCGACTACCACATGCGCGATCTGTTCGAGCACATCGCGGCCGGCGACTATCCGAGCTGGACGATGTATGTGCAGATCATGCCTTACGAGGACGCGGAGAACTATCGGTTCAACCCGTTCGACCTGACCAAGGTCTGGCCACACGGTGACTACCCGCTGATCGAGGTCGGCCGGATGACGCTGGACCGCAACCCGACCGACAACCACGCCGAAATCGAGCAGGCCGCGTTCCAGCCGAACAATCTGGTGCCCGGCATCGGTCCCAGCCCGGACCGGATGCTGCTGGCCCGCCTGTTCTCCTACGCGGACGCGCACCGCGCCCGGATCGGCGCGAACTACCAGCAGTTGCCCGTCAACGCGCCGGTCGTCGAAGTACACACCTATTCCAAGGACGGCGCGATGGCCTACCGGAAGACGAGCGATCCGGTGTATGCGCCCAACTCCAAGGGTGGCCCGGCGGCCGACACGGAACGCTATGGCAGTCCGCCGAGCTGGCAGGTCGACGGGAAGATCGTCCGCTCCGCCTACGTCGCGCACGCGGAGGACGACGACTGGGGCCAGCCCGGCACGCTGGTCCGGGAAGTGCTGGACGACGCCGCTCGTGACCGGCTGGTCGACAACGTGGTGGGCCATCTGCTCAAGGGCGTGACCGAACCCGTCCTGCTGCGGGCCTTCGACTACTGGCACAACATCGACAAGGACATCGGCGACCGCATCGAACAGGGCGTGCGGGCCCGTCAGAAGTGACCGGACCCGCAAGGCGGACAAGCGGAATCACCGGTAGCGCAGCACCTTTTCGCTACCTTTCGCCGGCCCGCGAAAACAAGGAGCACCCGGTTTCGAGCGCCGGGTGCTCTCTTTTCTTTGGTGCGAACCTGGTGCCGGACCGAAGGATCCGGAACAGGTTCGCCGAACTTCGCCGCCGGCGGTCACCCGGGGTGGACCACCGCGCGGTCCTCCTCGTCCTGAACCACCTCGGAGGCCGGTACGTCCCAAGGTGATTCTTGCGTGGTTTCCTCGCCGTGCACCGGCTTCTCACTCGGCTTCTGCCCGGTGGCCTGGATCGGGGTCTGGCCGAGGCGTATCCGACGCGGGTTGGCGACCTGCCGGGAGTCGGTCCGCACGCTGCTTCGTGTCATGTGCCCTCCTGTCTGAACCTTTCGGGCGCAAGCCACCCGATGCTGTGCCGCGAAGACGGTCGTTCCCGCGTCTCCGTCCGCGCGGCGGAAACGGGCCGGGTGATCATCCACATCAGACGATTGCACACCACGCGGCCCGCGCGTCCCGGATGGGGTCGCTCCCGGTTTCCGGCCGGGCCGAAACCGGTTGCGCGGTATTCCCTCCAGGCACCCGGGAGACAGAATACGAGCACGGGAAGGCCAGCGGGACGCACCGTGGCGCAGACCACTGCGCGGGTGGCTGTGAACAATGTGAGAAACAGCCAAGCCGAGCAAAGCACGAAACACGGATTTCACGCTCGGCTAACCGAGATGGTCGTTCGCTCCGCTCACCCAGGCGATGTAGCGCTCGGCGGAGCGGCGGATCGCGCCCTTCGCGTCAGCTCGGACAATTCCGCCGAGAAGGGCGTAGAGGCGCTCGAATTCGTAGGGTTCGAGCGCGGCCACGATCCGTCGCACCAGTTGCGCCGAGAGGGGAACGCTGTTCGGGTAGCTCCGCATGAACGTGACCCAGCCCGCGGCCGCCACCGGCACGACCGTGTCTCCGGTGAGCAGGCTGCCCCGGCCACCGGATCCGGAAGCGACGTGCGCCACCGCGGAGCCGGGGAAGTGCCCGCCGGCTTCGATGAGGGTGACCCCGGGCAGGATCCGTTCGGTGCCGCGCCACTCCCGGATCACCGGATCCTCCCGCCGCACCCACCGCCGATCCGCGGCGTGCACCAGCACCGGGATTCCGCCGAGCTGGTGACTCCAGCTGACCTGTGACCCGTACATGTGCGGATGGCTGGCCACGATCACCGTCGCCCCACCGAGCTCCTCGATCTTTTCGATCAGGGGACGGTCGAGATGGTTCGGCGGATCCCACAGCAGGGTGCCGTGCGGCGTCCGCACGAGGTGGGTCCACTGGCCGATGCCGAATCTCGGCTGCCGGTTGAGCCGGTGAATGCCGGGCTCCAGTTCCTCGTGCAGCAACTCGTGACCGTCGGTGGCCAGCTTTTCCAGCGTTGTCCACTGTTGACCCGATTCCGGTACCCATTGCCGGTCGTCCGCGCAGATCTCGCAGGTGCCGGAGGGCGGCTCATCGCTGTCGGGGTGCTCCACCCCGCATGTCGCGCAAATCCAGATTGTCATGAACTCCAGAGTTCACCCTGGACCAAGGTGGAGGTCAAGCCGTCCGGAAGTATCGCGGAAACACCCCTGGGGACACCTCAGTAGCGGGTGTCGACGGAAACGGATTCCCACTCCTGGAGATCGGACAGTTGCCGCTGCAGCTTCGCCCTGATTCGTTCGACGGCCTCCGGGCCCAGCGGCAGTCGCAACGGCGCCCGGTCGTTGCCCACCGCGTCGACGATCGCCTCGGCCGCGCGCCGGGGATCGTTGGGCTGGGTGCCGTCCTGGGTGGCGAACCGCGCCCGCAGCGCACCGGCCGGGGTGTCCCGGTAATCGGCGATCGGGTCGGCGAAAACCATGGACCGGCCGAGGAAATCGGTCCGGAAGGGGCCGGGTTCCACGATCAGGACCCGGATTCCCAGCGGCGCCACCTCGCCGGCGAGCGCTTCGGACATGCCTTCCAGCGCGAACTTCGACGTGCCGTAGATGGCATGGCCGGGGTTGGCCACCACACCGCCGACGGAGGACATCTGCACGATGTGGCCGTGCCGCTGGGCGCGCATCTGCGGCAGCACCGCCCGCGTCACCGTCAGCACGCCGAAGACGTTGGTTTCCAGCACCGCGCGGGTCTGTTCGTCGGACAGCTCCTCCGTCGCCCCGATCAGGCCGTGCCCGGCGTTGTTCACCAGGACATCGATCCGGCCGAACTCGGCGATCGCGGCCTCGACCGCTTCGGTCACCGACGCCTTGTCCGTCACGTCCAGGCGGGCGACGACGGTCTGTCGGGGATAGCGCTGCGCGAGGTCCTTGACGCTGTCGACATCGCGGGCCGTCGCGACCACACGGTCTCCCCTGGCGAGCACCGTCTCGGCGATCGCGCGGCCAAGTCCGGTACTCGTACCGGTGATCAACCAGACCCGGCCGGCGGGCCGGTCACCGGTGGCAGGTTCTGTCACGAATGACTCCTCAATGGACAAACCGGATTTCCTTCCCGTCAGCTGTCAGCTTTCAGCCGGCTGCCGGTCACAACGAACTGCCCCGACACTCAAGCACGACGCCCGAAGAAGGTGTCCAGCGGCCAAGGAAAGGGTCACCGACCGGTCGCCTGCCCGGCTCGCCTTGTCCCGATCTGTGGTCTGCCTGGCCGTTGCGGACATGGCCGGTGGTCGTCCGGAACTGCGACCGTGGTCCCGGGCCGGAAATCGGCCCGGTACCCCAGGAAACGGAGACCACCATGGCCGAAAACATCGCCGGGATCGAAATCCCGGACACCCGGCTCGTCAGGGAGGCGACCGAACTGGTCCGCGACTCCGCCGCGCCGCTGATCTTCCACCACTCCCGGCGCGTCTTCCTGTTCGGATCACTGCAGGGACAGCGGCTCCGCCTGGCCGCCGACCCCGAACTGCTCTACGTCGGCGCGCTGTTCCACGACCTCGGCCTCACCGAGAAGTTCGGCCGCACCGACCAGCGGTTCGAGATCGACGGCGCGGACGAGGCGCGCCGGTTCCTGGAATCCCACCAGGTTCCCGAGGAAGGCGTCCGCCGGGTCTGGACCGGCATCGCCCTGCACACCACCCCGGAGATCCCGTACCACATGGAGCCCGAGGTCGCCCTGGTCACCGCCGGGGTCGAGACCGACGTGCTCGGCATCGGCTACCGCGACCTCGACCAGGCCAAGATCGACGCCGTGGTCGCCGCGCACCCCCGTCCCGACTTCAAGCGGGAGATCCTGCAGGCCTTCACCGACGGCATCAAGACCCGGCCCGACACGACGTTCGGCAACGTCAAGGCCGACGTTCTCGAGCACTTCGTCCCCGGTTTCGTCCGCGGCGACTTCGTCGAAACGATCCTCAACTCCGCTTGGCCCGAATAGTCGGATTCGCCGGTCTCTTGCCGGTGTTCGGGGCGTCGGGGCGGGGTGTGTGCGGTAGAACTGGTGCATGTCCAGTCGCCGCCCGCCGCGAACCTCCGTCGGAGCCGGCCGTGCCGTGCCCGTCGGAGACGAGCCGGCGCCCGACGACGTCGATGCCATGACCGACGCGGTGCTGACCGCGTCGCGGCTGCTGGTGGCGGTGTCGGCGCGGTCGATCGCCGCGGTCGACGAATCGATCACCATCCCGCAGATCCGGTTGCTCGTCGTGCTCGACAGCCGTGGTCCGCTCAAGTTGACCACGCTTGCCGAGCACCTCGCCGTCAACCCGTCGACGGCGACGCGCATGGTCGACCGCCTGGTGGCGGCCGAGCTGATCAGCCGGGAAGCCAATCCGGCGTCGCGCCGCGAACTGGTCGTGGCGCTCACGGGCGCCGGATCGGCCCTGGTCCGGGAGGTCACGCAGCGGCGTCGCGCCGAGATCACCAGCATCGTCGGAAGGATGCCGGTCACCGCCCGTCGTGGGCTGGTCCGCGCGCTGACCGCGTTCACCGAGGCAGGGGGAGAGCGCTCGGTCGGTGACCGCGACGCGCTCTGGCTGTGACCGGTGGTGGGCGTGTGGTGGGCGGTTGGCCCCGGTCACTCCGGTTCCGGGCCGCGGTCGGCGAGGTGATCGATCGCGATGATCAGTTCGCCCAGCGCGGGGAGCGCCGCGGTGAGCAGGTGCTGCCAGCCGGGGTGGAGGTCGGCGAGCGCGGCCCGCAGGATCGCGGCGTTGGTGCGCTGCCAGGTCCGCACCGCGCCTTCGCCGGCCTCGGTGAGGGTGAGCTCGACGGTACGCCGGTCGCTGCCGCCGCTGGCGCTGGTCACGAGGCCGCGCGAGCGCAGTCCGGTGACCAGGGTGGTGACCGAGTTGGGTGCGAGGTTCAGCAGACGGGC
>DASSAD010000104.1:0-67077 GCA_035685725.1 Amycolatopsis sp.
GTCCTTTGTGGACGATGACAATATGGCGGCATATTGCCCAGACACCACTCAGCTTGCCCAGGCAACGCCCAGGCCAACAAATCCAGACTCGACAGCGAACCCGAACGCAGCGGGCCCGACAGGGTGAAACCGACGCGATGAGTAGTGAAACCGCCGAGGTGGGAACCCCATCGCAAACACGCCCCGCCAGCAAACCTGCCAACAGCAAAACCCGCCGGCATCGAACCACCCCCGCACCGAGCCGCCCGGTGACCCGGAGCGATGAAAACGCGGCCGCGATGCGACGCCCCGCTCGGCGCCGCCGACATCGGAAGGGTTCGGAAGGGGTAGCGACAGGCACGGGCCAGGGAAGCGGGCCGACCGCTGGCACGATACAAAGTGAGCGCCGGCCGCGATCAAGATCGCTGCGCCAAGCTCAGAACCGGCTCTACCCGCCGTGATCAAGGACATCACCTCCGCCAGCCTCAGCTCTGTGCCTGATTGTCCATAGTTGACACCAAAAGCGAGTGGGGCTGACCGGATTGCGGCGATACCCAAAGTCCGCAGCGTATAGGTCATTATACGACCTACTTACTCACTGTCGCCATATATCCGCGACGAAGCTGTCGAATTGGGCCATCCGAGTTACGCGGAGCGGGAGCCGGTGCGAGCAGGTGACCGATCCACCGCCCGGCAGGACAGAGGTTCGCAGGGCGCATGCCCGCGCGGTGAGCCTTCCCGGGTTCCGCCCATGGTCGAGTCCATGCGCCGAGTGACCGCCACCAATGCCAATGCCGGTCACCGACCACCGATGCCGCCAGCAATCCCGGTTCCCGCACCGTTCCCGATGCCGATGCCGTTCCCGCCGCCGGTACCGGGCTTCCCACGGCGCGGCGGGCAAGCGGGCAAGCGGGCAAGGAAGGGTGGCGAGAACCGGGTGCCCCGCAGCGGGACCGGCAGGCAAGGAAGGGTGAGAACCGTCATGCTACGCGCCCCGCGGCGAGGCCGGCGGGTTCCGATGGGCGCGCGCATGAGGCACAGTGTCGGTATGGTCTCGCTTCCGCTTTTCCCGACCGCTCTCGTTGGCAGCTACCCGCAGCCCGGCTGGCTCATCGACCGGGACAGGCTGGCGCACCGGTTCCCACCCCGCGTGCGGGCGAAGGAGTTGTGGCGGCCGCGACCGGAGGATCTGGCCGAGGCGCAGGATGACGCGACGGTGCTGGCGATCCGGGCACAGGAAGGGGCAGGGCTCGACATCATCACCGACGGTGAGGCTCGGCGGGAGAGCTACTCCAACCACTTCGCCACCGCGCTCGACGGCGTGGACGTCGACAATCCGGGCGAAGCGCTGGACCGTAGCGGTACGCCCAACCCCGTGCCCCGCGTGGTCGGTCCGATCCGCCGGCCGCGGGCGGTGCAAACCGATGACGTGCGTTTCCTGCGGGCGAACACGGATCGCGTGGTCAAGATGACGGTCCCCGGCCCGTTCACGATGTCCCAGCAGGCGCAGGACGACCACTACGGAAGTCCCGAAGCTCTCGCGATGGCCTACGCGGAAGTAGTGAACCAGGAGATCCAGGACCTCTTCGAAGCCGGTGCGGACATCGTTCAGGTCGACGAGCCCTACCTGCAGGCCCGTCCCGACAACGCGCGTAAGTTCGGGTTGAGGGCGTTGAACCGTGCGCTCGACGGGGTGCGCGGGCCGACGGCCGTCCACCTCTGCTTCGGCTACGCGGCGATCATCCATGAGCGCCCGTCGGGCTACTCCTTCCTGCCGGAGCTGGCCGACTGCTCGTGCGATCAGGTGTCCATCGAGACGGCCCAGTCGGGGTTGGACACCTCCGTGCTACGAACTCTCGGCGACAAGACGATCATCCTGGGTGTGATCGATTTGTCCGATACCGCCGTGGAAAGCGCGGATGTGGTGGTACACCGGGCCGAACGGGCCTTGGAATTCGTGGATCCGGCGCGGATCGTGCTCGGGACGGACTGCGGAATGAAGTATCTGCCCCGATCCTCGGCGGACGGAAAGATGCGGGCGATGGCGGAGGCCGCGCGTTTGCTGCGCGCCCGGAACAGTTCCTGACCGAGACCGGGAGGCGTGCGCAGGGGCCGGCGGACAGGCTTCTGCGCAGACCGTACACAGGAGCGAGACAGGCTTCCGGAAAGAACCGGAGACAGGAGCCGGACGGGCTTCCGGACAGAACCGTAGACAGGAGCGAGACAGGGCTTCCGGGCAGAACCGTGCGCAGGAGCCGGAACAGCTGGTGGCCTGCGCCGGACCCGGGACGGCTCCTGTCGAAACGCCTGGGAAGGACAGGCAACGGGCTCCTGACCGGAACGTGCCGAGGGCCCGACTCCCCCGGGAAGGACCCGCAACGGCTCCTGATCGAAACACTCGGGCACTTCCCGGAACAGCTCCTGACAGCCGGAACGTCCCGGGGAGTGCCCGGAGGCTCGGTCCAGGTAACGGAAATCCGATCGAAAATCGATCATGCACACCCTAAGCTGCCCCCTTGCGACGATCATCGCAATTTCGTCAATTCCATCGAAGGGGACATTCAGTGCACGGCAGATGGAGACCGCACCTGATCCGCGCCTTGGTGATGGCGGTTGCCGGGGCGCCGACCATCTTCCTCCCTGCGCAGGCTTCGGCCTACCCGGTCATGGAGCGGCTCGCGGCGCTCCCGGGCGGCACGGCAAGCGGAGCCTGGGGAATCAACGCCGCCGGCGTGATCGTCGGCTGGTCGAACACCGCCACGACGACCCACGCGGCTCGCTGGGCGAACAGCCGCACCGTCGAGGATCTGGGTGCGTTGCCCGGTGACACCGGCAGCGACGCCACCGCGATCAATGCCGGCGGCACGATCGTGGGCAGTTCGTCGTACGCGGCGGGACGGCATGCGGTGCGTTGGGCCCCGGATGGCACGATCACGGCATTGGCCACCCCGGCCGGGACCACCTACTGCACGGCCGAGGCGATCAACGACGGCGGAGTGGCCGCCGGACACTGCTCCGACTCGTCCTCGGTCTCCACGGGCCACGCCGTGCGGTGGGCGCCGGACGGCACCGTCACCGACCTCGGCACCCTGCCCGGCGACATCGCCAGCAGTGCCCTGAAGATCAATCGGGACGGCACGATCGTCGGCTGGTCGAGCACCCCGGATTACCGCGATCGGGCGGTGCGCTGGAATTCCGACGGCTCCGTCATCGAGCTTCCGTCGCTGCCCGGTGGCGAACCGAGCAGCGCCGACGGCATCAACGACAGTGGCACCATCGCCGGTCTGATCTGGATCTATCAGGCAGGGCAGGGCGTCGACCACGCGGTGCGCTGGAATCCGGACGGGATCGTCACCGATCTCGGCGGATTCCCGGGTTCGCCCGATCCGCAGAGTCAAGTCCACGCGATCGCTGCCGACGGCACCGTCGTGGGTGAGTCGGAGACCTCCGACGGACACTACGACCCGGCCCGGTGGGCGCCGGAAGGCACCATCACCGACCTCGGCACGCTGCCCGCCCTGCCGGAAGGCACCATCACCTTCGCCACGGCGATCAACGACTCGGGTGCGATCGCCGGCAGCTCCGGCGGCAACGCGGTCCGCTGGTTGCAGGTCACCGCGCAGTGACGCCGGGTGGGCGGTGGCCACGGCGACCGCCCACTCCCCGCGGTGCACACGGTCCTTTGTGGATCGACGGGAAACCGTGGCACACGCGGGTGTTCAGGTGTCGAAAGCACCAACACGGCAGTGCGTCGCGGTCGGCCACGGCCGGAAACAATCACCCCGCGGGTGCTCGAATCGGGTCACGTCCGTGATCATGGCAGCGACCGGGTGCCCCCGCATTCACGCTGGCGTGACGGGCCTACGGGCCGTCGCGCGTTCGCGGGGTGACACCGTGACCGGTTCTCCCCCGGGAATCAGCGTTCGAACCGCCAGCGGGTGGCGCCCCACGGCTCGGTGGTCGCCACTCCCACCACGGTGTGAAACGTGAACCGGTACACCTGCCACGGCGGCGGGCCGGCGCTCGGCGCGCTGAACGGCGCGGTCACCGCGTCCCCCTCGACCCCGGCCGGCCAGCCACCGGCCCGGTACCCGGCGGCGACCTGCTCGAGCCGACCGGGATCGGTCACCCGCTCCGCCGACCCGTCGAGCACCAGACGACACCATCAGGAAAAGCGGTGGGCAACCTCGCGCCCACCGCCACTCCCGACTGTCGACAACAGGCCCGGCAAATCCGATCGCCCATGCGAGCGTCCGATCGTGTCACGCACCCTCGTCGATCGTCCACAATGGATCCTTCGAGCACATCAACGGCGTACATCGACGGCGGGCTCGGCACCCGTTGCGTCTCACCCGGGCCGATCAGAGTGGGCCGCTTCGACGTGGGCCCGATCAAGAAGTTGTGCAGCATGACGACTCACCAAGGCGACCCCTGGAACCCCGTGTGGTGCCACCTGGCCTGGTGGCATCCACAGATCGCCTACAGGGACATGGCAACCGGCCCGCCCCAACGTGCGGACAGTCCGGAAACTGTTCTGCAGCAACACAAACAGATTGGCGGTGAGGTTGATGCGCGTCGTTGCCGCGGTCTTCATCGGTGGGCCGTTCAGGACAGTCGCCCGCGTCCGACTGGAGATCGGTGCGATCTCCGGCTTCAGCTCCTCGCCAGTGCTTTCCGCCGACGCCGACATCGCAGCCAAGCCCTCGGTCCACTCCCCCACAGGCACGCCCGCCCGATCGCCGGTGCCCCGTGCGCGCTCGCGGCCGGTGCCGGCCTCATCTTCGGGACGGCCAGCCCCGCACAATCCCGCCGCGAGGGCATGCAGTGACAAACACGCCATCGGGGCATCCGGACCCCAACCCCGCCGTCAGCACCGCAGCCACCCGCGCACCCGTACCCGGACTCGAGCCGGACGCACACCCCGGCCTCGCCGCACGCCTGACACCACACGGAAATCTCGCAGCCCGGCGGTACACCCTCGGACCCATGTAACCAATGCCGGCAACGTCGGTCGCGTCCGCTCCTCCCCCAGCGACCCATCGTTCCCCATGCCTCAATTGTCGGCACCGGCGGTGCTCATGCCCGGGATTCGACAAGAATCGCGTTCAACTGAACGAAACCCTCATTGCGGCGACGCTTTTCCAACTTCAAGTGGATCTTGTCGATAACTCCCAAGTGGACGGTGCGGATCGGTGCTTGTTGTTCATCTTGTGTACGACTTACGTCGACCCCGGGTTGTGCTGTCGTGCTTAACATCTCCGGCTGCCGCGCCGGCGCTGAAAGTGTGTCCGGTTGCCGGTTGTCTTTGGAGGACAGTTCATGCGTAAACCGAAATTGGGTAAACGCGCGACCGTCGCCACGGCGGCGATGGTCGCGGTTGCCATCGGGACGAGTCTGGGTGTGGCCTACGCCCAGGGTGACTTCGGCAACAGTCCGTTGGCCGGCAACAAGCTCGGACTGCAGCCTGATGGCTCTTACCTGATGCAGACCGGTCAGTTCGTGACCCCGGTCGGAGACGTGATCCAGGAGCAGGGCCGCCCGTTCGGCCTCGCGCTGAGCCCCGACGGTAAGACGGCTGCCAGCCTGAACACCGGTGGCGCCACCACCGGTGTGGTCACGGTGTTCGACCTGGTCAACCACAAGGTGCTCCAGCAGGTGGGCGGCGGCGGTGTGTCCGACGGGGCCAACACGGGCGTGTTGTACTCGCCGGATGGCAAGCACCTGTGGCTGGCGCAGGCCGCCGACCTGGTGCGTTACGACGTCGCCCCCGACGGCACCTTGTCGAACCCGGTCACGGTGGCGATCCCGGGGGTCAACGGCCGCGCGCCGCTGCCGACGGGTCTGGCGTGGGCGCCGGACGGCAGCTTGCTGGTGACGCTGAACGCCAACAACACTCTCGGTGTGATCGACCCGGCCACCAACAGCGTGGTGCGGCAGATCCCGGTCGGCAACGTGCCGAACAGTGTCGTCGTGGTGGACGGCAAGGCCTACGTCTCCAACCAGGGTGGTCGACCCGCGCAACCCGGTGACAAGACCACCAACTCCTACGGCACGCCGATCGTCACCAACAGCGACAACGCCGTTCCCACGACCGGCTCAGTGTCCGAGGTGGACCTTGCCGGCGGTCAGCAGGTGAAGACCTTCGACGTCGGCATCGAGCCCAGCGCGCTGCTGGCGGTGGGCAAGACCGTGGTCGTGGCCAACACCGACTCGGACTCGGTGACCAGCATCGACACGGTGAGCCAGCAGGTAGGCCGCACGTTCCAGGCCAACCCGGCGCCCGGTGCCCCCTACGGTGCCCAGCCCAACGGTCTGACCATGCTGGACCCGACGCATCTGGCGGTCAGTCTCGGCCGGGCCAACGCGGTCGCGGTCTACGGCTACCAGGGCGCGTACGCGCAGCCGAGCTTCGAGGGGTTGATCCCGACCGGATCCTTCCCGAGCGGCATCGGCTGGGACAGCCAGCTCAAGAAGCTGGTCGTCGCCAGCGAGCAGGGCATCGGCTCCGCGCCCGGCCTGAACGGCACGGTGACCGAGGGCACGGGCACCAACCCGGCCACCAGCAAGCTGGGCTACAACTTCATCGGCACGGTGCAGACGATCGACACCCCGTCGACCGCCGACATGATGCACGACACCCAGCAGGTGTTCGAGAACAACCAGTGGAACGGCCTGCTGCAGCGCAACCAGCCGGGCGACGGCAAGGGCAACCCCGTGCCGGTTCCGCTGCGTGTCGGTGACCCGTCGACGATCCAGCACGTGTTCCTGATCGTCAAGGAGAACCGGACCTACGACCAGGTGCTCGGCGACGACCCGCGCGGCAACGGCGATCCGTCGCTGGCGCAGTTCGGTCAGCAGGTCACGCCGAACACCCACGCGCTGGCCACCCAGTTCCCGTTGATCGACAATCTGTACTCGGACGGCACCAACTCCGCCGAGGGCCACAACTGGCTGGATCAGGCGTTCGTCAACAACTACATCCAGCAGATGTACGGCAACTACACCCGGTCCTACCCGTTCAACGGCGGCGACCCGCTCGCCTACGCCCAGTCGGGCTTCATCTGGAGCGACGCCGCGCAGCACGGGGTGAGCACCACCGACTGGGGCGAGTACGCCAACGGATTCAAGAACTCCGCGGGACAGGGCGGCAGCGGCCTGCAGAACGCGCCCGGCACCTGGCAGCAGTGGTACCACGACTCGCAGGTGCTGGAGGGCAAGGCCACCGGCCCGATGAACTTCCCGGTCGGCCAGTACCAGCCCACCACCGACATCCCTTCGCTGCAGAAGATCCTGCAGCCGAACTACCCGGGCTGGGCGACGAACATCCCCGACCAGTACCGCGCGGACCTGTTCCAGCAGGACTTCGCGAACTACGTCAAGAACAACAACCTCCCGGCGCTCAACATGCTGTACCTGCCCGACGACCACACCTCGGGAACCACCCCGGGCGGGATCACCCCCTCCGCCCAGGTCGCCGACAACGACCTCGCCCTCGGCCGGGTCGTGGACCAGATCTCGCACAGCCCGTACTGGAAGAACACCGCGATCTTCGTGCTCGAGGACGACACGCAGAACGGTGTCGACCACGTCGACGGGCACCGCAACCCGACCCTGGTGATCAGCCCGTACGCGGCGCACGGCAAGGTCGTCGACGACTACTACACCCAGGTCAACGTCGTCCGCACCATCGAGCAGATCCTCGGCATCCCGCCGATGAACCAGCAGGACATGGCCGCGGAGCCGATGTTCGACGCGTTCGGGAACAAGCCGGACTTCACTCCGTACTCCGCCAAGCTCAACCAGGTTCCGCTGACGCAGACCAATCCGCAGCCGGGGCAGACGACCAGTGCGGTCCAGACCGCCTGGGCGCAGTGGTCCGCCCAGCAGAACTGGTCCAGCGAAGACATGATCAACATGGCCCAGGGCAACCGGGATGTCTGGTACGCCAGCAACGGTTTCACCAAGCCCTACCCCGGCGACTCCGCGGTGCTCTTCCCGAACCAGGTGCCCGGCGTCACCACCGCTCCCACCCCCGGCGGCGACGGCTGATCACCGCACGTCCCATCGGCTGAACACGCGGGGCCGGTCCACCGCCAGTGGACCGGTCCTTGCTCGTGTCCGGTCATTCAGCAACGGAAAAGAACCGCGGCCGGCGCCCGCGTTGCCAAGGCCCAGCGCTCGGCACCGAGGCCGGCGGTCGCTCGCCGTGGCGTCGGCGGTCGGGTCGGCGGTCGGGTCGGCGGTCGGGTCGGCGATCACGCCCGGCGGGTTCGTCAACTTCGCGGTCTCCCCGTCAGCTTGTTCACCGTCGACTTGCCCACCTCGGACGTGCCGGCCAGCCGGGAGCCCTGCCACCGCGCCGCCTCGAAAGCCGCCCAGGAGACCAGTTCGACGAGCGCGCGGTCGTCCGGGCGGTCACGGCGGAAATCGAGGACCGGCCCCTCGTCCACCTGGAACGAGGACAGCGCGACGAGAAGCGCCAGCCGGGCGGCCGGTCGTTCGGCCTGCGGCACCACCGACGCCAGGGGCGTCACCCAGGACCGGCTCGGACCGGGTGGCCTGCCGTCCCAGGACTTCAGTTCACGCCGCACGAGCTCCCGCACCTGTTCCGGGACCGTCCGCCGACCCGCGTCCGCCACCGCCGCGCGGGCGCCGGCGAACGCGGCGGCGATCGTGGCGTTTCCCGCCGCCCAGGACAGCTCCGCGGGAAGTTCCTTTCGCGGCAGCAGATCGAGCGACGCGCGGGGCGAACCGTCGCGGGGCCGCACCGCCCGGCCGAGCAGTGCGCGGACGACGCCACGAGCCGCGCCGGGCACCCCGGCCGGCACCGGTGAGGGGCCGAGGAACACGTTGACGACGCGGTTGAAGTAGTGGAACGTGACCGCCACCGCCGCCAGCTCCGGCAGTTTCTCCGGCGACGGTACCGTCCCGGCGCCGCACGCCCATTCGGCCGATGCCCGCATCCCCGGGTCTTCGATCTCCTCGGAGCGGCCCTCGCCGATGGCCTCGGCCGCCGCTGGGCCGCCCAGCGCAGCCAGCGCCATCCCGTGCACCTCGACGCAGTAGGGGCAGGTGTTGACCCGCGAAACCGCGGTGGCCACGGCCTCCTTTTCCGCCCGGCTCGCGGCGTTCGAGGCGATCAGGGATTCGCGGAGCATCAGCCAGCTCGCCGCCAGTACCTCGGGCGCGGGCGAGTGCAGCGCCACCGGTGGCGCGAGCAGGCCGAAGTCCCGCTCGAGTTGTGCATAGACCGCGCGCACCAAACCGGTGGCCCGGCCGGGCGGAACCGCGTGGACGTACCGGATGTCACGCAGCGTGCGGCGCACGGCGGCCCGCATGCCGATGGGCGTCACCGAACCTCCATTGTGGAGCTTGAACGTGTACTGTCTTCTCCCTTCGTGCTCCACCGGGTCACTTCCCGCCGAAGCCTTCGCTCCGAGGCCTTGGCTCCGAATCCCTGGGACCGATATCTCATCTGATGAGAATGTCGGCCGGCCGAAGTCGAAAGCCGTCCGGCTGGATCTGACCCATGGTCGAAAGCGACGCACCCGAAACTCTGGAGAGTGCCCGATGAAGTACCTGCTGGCGATCCACAGTAACCCGGCGAACTGGGCGCACCCGACGTTCCGGCATCAGGCGGGCATCTCGGCTGCCGATCGTGACCTGATGCAGGAGGAGTTCGACAAGCTGCTCGAAGAGATCACCGACTCGGGCGAGCTGGTCAGCGGGACTCCACTGGCGTCTCCGGTCCTGACGAAGACCGTCCGGGTCCGCGACGGTGGCGCCGAAACGACGGATGGACCGTTCGCGGAAATGAAGGAGCAGGTGGCCGGTTACTTCATCGTCGACTGCGACAGCGTGGAGCGGGCGGCCGAGATCGCGGCCCGGTTCCCGGACGCCCGCTTCGCCGCCGTCGAGGTCCGTCCCCTCATGGCAATATGGGCGAAGTACCCGCGACATTTCTCTCCTAGACTCGGCGGAACCGGCGGTGTGGCCGCGGGAATCGCCGGACATTCGGGTAGCGGAAAGGAACCGCACCGTGGGGGAAACCGAACCCGAGGCAGCGGCCCGGCGCCTGCGCCCGTTCCGCCGGCCGGGCATGTTCTGGCTGGGTACCGCGGCCTGTGTGACCGGGGTGGTGCTGCATCTGCCGATGTACCTGGGCGCCCGGGACATGCACTACCGGCTCACCGGCATGTCCCCGGACGCACCGATGATCCTCGGCATGGTGTCCATCGCCGCGGGCCTGGTGCTGACCTTTTTCGCGCTCATGCCCCGGCAGGCGCGGGAAATCCGGCACCAGGCGGTCCGGATCAGGGTGCGTGCCCTGGACGACGCGCGGATCTCGAAGCACCATGTGGCGCTGCTGATCGTCATGGCGCTCGCGGTGACCATCGACGTGATGAAACCGACCACCCTGTCCTTCGTCGCCCCCGGGGTGGCGAAGGAATACGGGCTCAAGACCGCGGCCAACCCGGGCGGGAGCGTCCCGGTGACCTGGCTACCGCTGGCCGGCATCCTCGGCACCGTGGCCGGCTCCCTGCTGTGGGGCTGGATGGGTGACCGGATCGGGCGACGGGCCGCCATCCTGTTCGCCGGCATCGTGTTCATCTCGACGTCGATCTGCGGTGCCATGCCGGGGTTCGGCTGGAACCTGCTGATGTGCTTCGTCATGGGCATGGGCGCCGGCGGGATGCTGCCCATCATGTTCGCGCTGATCGCGGAGATCATCCCGGCGCGGCACCGCGGCTGGCTGATCGTGCTGATCGGCGGGGACATCGCCGGCGCCTACGTCATCACCAGCTGGCTCGCCGGGGCACTCACCCCCGAGTTCGGGTGGCGGATCCTCTGGCTGATCGGCCTGCCGACCGGACTGCTCCTCATCCTGCTGAACCGGTGGATACCCGAGTCTCCCCGCTACCTGCTCGCCACGGGGCGACCGGCGGACGCACAAGCCGTCATGCGGCGGTACGGGGCGGCGGTCACCACGGAACCGGAAACCGCGGTGGTCGCGACGGAACCGGCACGACACGGTTTCCGGGCGCTGTTCGCCGCACCGCTGGCCGGCCCGACCCTGGCCGTCACCGGGCTCGCCATGGCCGCCGGGCTGCTCACCTACGGCTTCCAGTTCTGGGTGCCGACCACCCTGCAGCATTTCGGTCTCACCGAAGTCGATTCCGATTACGTGCTGCGGAACTCGGCATTGCTCGGACTGCCGCTCACCGTGGTCGTCGCGCTGCTCTACGGCTTCTGGAACAGCAAGAAGACCATCATCGTCCTGGCCGCGCTCACCGGGCTCGCCGTGCTCGTGTTCGCGGTATCCGGGAAGTCCGCCGTACACGACGCCACCCTCCTGGCCATCCTGCTCGTGATCCCGCTGACCGGCATCAGCTCGGTGGTGGCCGTGCTCACGGCGTACGGCTCGGAGATCTACCCGACCCGGGTCCGGGCGCGGGGCGCCGGACTCATCGCCGGCATGACCAAGGCCGGCGGCGTACTGGTCCTGACCATCGTGCTCGCGATCACCACGACCCCCTCGCTGACGGTGACCTCGCTGATCGGCGCGGTTCCGCTGTTGCTCGCGGTCATCGCGTTCGCACGGGCCGGGCACGACACGCACCAGCGTCGGCTGGAGGACCTCACCACCGGCGAACCGGCCACGCCCGCCCCGGGGCGAGCCGTCCCGTGACCGGCGTCAGAGGGTCAGCGTCCCGACGTGGGTGGCCAGCTCTTCTTCGGAGACCTCCGAGTACCCGTCCGCGGAGATCACGGCGACCGTCGGATACAACTGCCGGGACGCGTCGGGGCCACCGGTCGCGGTGTCGTCGTCCGCGGCGTCGAAGAGCGCCTGGACGGCGATGCGGACGGCCTCGTCGCGTTCCAGCTCGGGCCGGTAGAGCTTTTTCAGTGCGCCCTTGGCGAAGTGCCAGCCGGAACCCGAACCGCCGAACTCCTGCTCCTCGGAGGGCGAACCGGCGATGTCGAAGGTGAAGATGCGGCCGCTGCCCTCGTCCTTGTCCCAGCCCGCGAACACCGGGACCACGGCGAGCCCCTGAATGGCCTGTTCGAGGTTTCCGCGCAGCATCACCGCGACGCGGTTCGCCTTGGCCGGAAAACTGAGCTCGACCCCTTCGATTTTCTCGTAATGCGCGAGCTCGACCTGGAACAATCCCACCATTTCTTTTCCGACGCTGACCGACCCGGCGAAGGCGATGCAGGAATGGCTGTCCGCGGGCTCCAGCTTGCGCAGGTCACGCTGGGCGATGAGGTTGCCCTGGGTGGCCCGCCGGTCGCCGGCCATCACCACGCCATCCCGGTAGTGCAAGGCGAAGATGGTGGTCCCGTGCGCGTGCGGCAGGTCCATCGGGACACCTTCGAGGCGGCTCAGCGCCATCGGCGCGTGTTCCCGGACCAGGCGGTAAAAGGAGGAATCGCCGATCGACATCAGCGTGGACAGCGAATACGGAGATGGCTGCTGCGCCGGCGAATTCAACCGCGTGGTCCTTTCCCTCATCCGTCAGTGCATAACACCGAAGTCCGGATCACTGTATCGTCGCCGGGGTCCGCGCACCAGTTTGCCGCCCGGCGGCGGACCCGGCTTTCGCACGCCGAACTCGCCCGCCGAACTCGCCCGCCGACCGGCCGCGGCCGGCACACTGTGACGGCTGTCCGTGGCCCCTTGCCGACCGACACAACGTGGCGAAAGCGCGACAGACCGGGATGGCCCGCCGACGGCGTCGGGGTGCTCCGGCGCGGCGTGGCACGATGCCCAGGTGACCAGCAGACTCGACGCGACGCGGCATCTGCGTGACCTCGCGCGGCTACGCCGCGTTCGCGACCGGATCGACCGGGAGTACGCGCAGCCGCTGGACGTCGAAGCGCTCGCCCGTGGCGCGCACATGTCGGCCGGGCACCTCAGCCGCGAGTTCCGGCTCGCCTACGGGGAGTCGCCGTACGGGTACCTGATGACACGCCGTATCGAGCGCGCGATGGCGTTGCTGCGTCGTGGCGACCTCAGCGTCACCGAGGTCTGCTTCGCGGTCGGCTGCGCGTCGCTGGGCACCTTCAGCACTCGCTTCACCGAACTGGTCGGCATGCCGCCGAGCACCTACCGTCGGCAGGCGGCACAGGCGACCGCGGGGATACCGCCCTGCCTGGCGAAACAGGTGACCAGACCGGTCAGGAATCGAGAAGCGGCGGCCTCAGGCCGCACCTAGCATGACCGCCATGGACATCACGATTCACTCGACCTTCCTCCCCCACGAGGACCCCGACGCGTCCCTGGCCTTCTATCGCGACACCCTCGGCTTCGAGGTCCGCGGCGACGTCGCCTACGGCGGGATGCACTGGATCACGGTCGGCCCCCCAGGCCAGCCCGGCACCTCCATCGTGCTGCATCCGCCGGCCGTCGACCCCGGCATCACCGACGACGAACGCCGCACCATCCTGGAGATGATGGCCAAGGGCACCTACGGCCACCTCATCCTGGCCACCACCGACCTCGACGACACCTTCACGCGGGTGCAGGCCGGCGGCGCCGAAGTCGTGCAGGAGCCGACCGAGCAGCCGTACGGGGTCCGCGACTGCGCCTTCCGTGATCCCGCGGGCAACCTGATCCGCATCAACCAACTCCGCTGAGCCCGCCGCACGGAAAGCGACACCATCAGCATGGCCTCCAGGACCGGCACGCAGTCCCCCACGCCGCACGTCGCGGACAGCCACGAACTGATCCGCGTGCACGGTGCGCGCGAGAACAACCTCAAGGACGTCAGCGTCGAGATCCCGAAGCGCCGGCTGACCGTGTTCACCGGTGTGTCCGGCTCGGGCAAGAGCTCGCTGGTGTTCGACACCATCGCCGCGGAGTCGCAGCGGCTGATCAACGAGACCTACAGTGCCTTCCTGCAGGGTTTCCTGCCGGCGCCGGCGCGGCCCGAGGTCGACATACTCGACGGGCTGACCACCGCGATCATCGTCGACCAGCAGCGGATGGGTGCCGACGCGCGCTCCACGGTCGGCACCGCCACCGACGCCAACACGATGCTGCGCATCCTGTTCAGCCGGCTCGGAAAGCCGCACATCGGCTCGCCGCAGGCGTTCTCCTTCAACGTGGCCTCGATCAGTGGCGCGGGTGCGGTCACCCTGCAGCGCGCCGGACGGACCGTGAAGGAGCGTCGCAGCTTCGCCATCACCGGCGGCATGTGCCCGGGCTGTGAAGGCCGCGGCACGGTCTCCGACATCGACCTCACGCAGCTCTTCGACGACACCAAGTCGATTTCACAGGGCGCGATCACCATCCCCGGGTGGAAGACCGACAGCTGGTGGACGGTGCGGATCTACGCCGAGTCCGGGTTCCTCGACCCGGACAAGCCGATTCGCAGGTACACCAAGAAGGAAATGCGGGACTTCCTGTACCACGAGCCGACGAAGGTGAAGGTCAACGGCGTCAACCTCACCTACGAGGGACTGATCCCCAAGATTCGGAAGTCGTTCCTGGCCAAGGACAAGGAGGCGCTGCAGCCGCACATCCGGGCGTTCGTGGAGCGGGCGGTCACCTTCACCGCCTGCCCCGAGTGCGGCGGCAGCCGGCTCAGCGAGGCGGCCCGATCGTCGAAGATCAAGCGCATCAGCATCGCCGACGCCTGTGCGATGCAGATCAGCGACCTGGCCGGCTGGGTCCGCGGCCTCGGCGAGCCTTCGGTGGCGCCGCTGCTCGCCACGCTGCGGCAGACGCTCGACTCGTTCGTGGAGATCGGGCTGGGCTACCTCTCGCTCGACCGGCCGTCGGGCACGCTGTCGGGCGGCGAGGCGCAGCGCGTCAAGATGATCCGCCACCTCGGCTCATCGCCGCTGACGGATGTCACCTATGTCTTCGACGAGCCCACCACGGGCCTGCACCCCCATGACATCCAGCGGATGAACGACCTGCTGCTTCGCCTGCGGGACAAGGGCAACACGGTGCTCGTCGTGGAGCACGAACCGGAGACGATCGCGATCGCCGACCACGTCGTCGACCTCGGCCCCGGCGCCGGCGCGGCGGGCGGCACCGTCTGCTTCGAGGGCACCGTCGAGGGGCTGCGGACCGGCGGCACCGTCACCGGCCGCCATTTCGACGACCGGGCCGCCCTCAATGAGACCGTGCGGACGCCCACCGGCAGGCTGGAGATCCGCGGCGCGACGGCGCACAACCTGCGGGACGTCGACGTCGACGTCCCGCTGGGGGTGCTGGTCGTCGTCACCGGTGTCGCCGGCTCCGGCAAAAGCTCGCTCGTGCACGGGTCGATCCCCGCGGGCGCGGACGTGGTGTCGATCGACCAGAGCCCGATCCGTGGCTCGCGGCGCAGCAACCCGGCGACCTACACCGGAGTGCTCGACCCGATCCGCAAGGCGTTCGCCAAGGTCAACGGCGTGAAACCGGCACTTTTCAGCGCCAACTCCGAGGGCGCCTGCCCCACCTGCAACGGCGCCGGCGTCATCTACGCCGACCTGGCGATGATGGCCGGCGTCGCCGTCCCCTGCGAACAGTGCGAGGGCAAGCGATTCGACGCGTCGGTGCTGGACTACCACCTCGGCGGCCGCGACATCAGCGAGGTGCTCGCGATGTCGGTGGCCGAGGCCGTGGAGTTCTTCGGCACCGGTGAGGCACGCACGCCGGCCGCGCGCGCCATCCTCACCCGGCTCGCCGACGTCGGGCTCGGCTACCTCACTCTCGGCCAGCCGCTCACCACGCTGTCCGGCGGCGAGCGGCAACGGCTCAAGCTGGCCATCCACCTGGCCGCCGACGGCGGCGTCTACGTCCTCGACGAGCCGACCACCGGCCTTCACCTCGCCGATGTCGAACACCTGCTCGGCCTGCTCGACCGGCTCGTCGACGCCGGCAAGTCGGTCATCGTCATCGAGCACCACCAGGCGGTCATGGCGCACGCCGACTGGATCATCGACCTCGGCCCCGGCGCGGGCCACGACGGCGGCCGGATCGTCTTCGAGGGCACGCCCGCCGACCTCGTCGCCGCCCGCTCCACCCTCACCGGCAAGCACCTCGCCGCCTACGTCGCGACCTGAGTCCTCGCGCTCCCGCGCGCGGGGTAGCCCGGATAGCGGCACGGGGCGAACTCAAACAGCCGATTCGTTGACGCGCTGACGCGATTACCGTTTCTTGTGCCCCATGAGGGTGCGCTCCTCGGACCGGAGCACCACCACCGAACCGGTGGCGGAGATCCGTTCGGTAGAGGAGTGACCCACGCATGCCGGCACGCAGAAATACCCAGATCACGCCGAAATCGTTGCCGACCACGGGGGAAGCCCGGCGCACGCGCTGATGCGGCGCAATGAGGCTTGGCGCAACGGCACTTCGATGGTCCACCGGGTGGCCTACCTGGTGACGGCGTCACTGGCGGGCGGGGTCGGGCTTTCCGCGCTCTACACCTCGCGCGTGCTGACCCGGGCCGTGGCGGACGTGCCGGAGGGACGGCTGTTCACGCTGGCCCTGTTCGGTGCGCTGCTCGGCAGCTTCGCCGTCGTTCCGCAGTGGGACCGGATGCCGGGCCGGGCCCGCGCGGTGGTCGCCCTGCTGGCGGTCGCGGCCGGCTACGCGCTGTTCGCCGGGTTGTCGCTGGCCGCCAGCCCGGGGCTCTACCAGGCGGGGGCGTTACTGCTCGGCCTGGCCGCCTCGCCGTGGATCAAGGTGATCCTGCAGGCGGGCCGGTGGATCGAGGCCAGCAACCGGCTGCGCACCGGGGTGCGCTGGCCCGCCACGACGTGGGCCGGGGTGCTGCTCGGCCTGACCGTCGGGCTGGCGGGGGTGCTCACCGTGCAGGGCGCGTTGATGCCGGCCGTTGACGCACCGGGTCCGGCGGGTTGCGCCGCGCTGGCGGCCGACATGCGGACCGCGGCGCTGGCGACCGCCGGCCTGGCCGTGTTGGTCGCGCTCGCCTTGGCGGCGCTCACGCCGTCGGAGGCCGGCGGCGGTGAGGCGGTCTGCGTGCAGCGGATGCTAATCGGTTCGTTCCGGGCATTGCGCCATCCGTATGTCGCGACGGTGGCCGCCGCCTACGGATTGTCAGCGGGCATGCTCGGGGCGTTCGACGAACTGTGGGTACGCGCGTTGCCGCACAGCGTGCCCGGATGGCTGCCCGCGCTGCTCAACTTCGGTGTCCTGTCCGGGAGTGCGGTCGTTCTCCTCGTCGCTTTCGTCGGCGACCGCGCGACCCTCCATCGTGGCGGGGACGAGGATTTCCTGGCCCGCCACGCCCGTTCGCTGATCGTGTTGTTCGGCGCGATCATGGCCCTCGGCGGGAGTTCCGTGGCCGTTTCCCAGCATCTGCTGGGTGATCCCACCGCCGGGATCGTCCTCAACGCCGTGCTCGGCGAGGCCGGCACGACGATTCTGATCCCGCTGGTGGACTGCCTGTTCAAGCGGCGCTTTCCCGGCTGCACCAGGAGTCGCGACGAAGCCAACGAGGCCGTCAACGGCATCAAGGTGCTCGGCCAGCTCGGCCTTGGCGCGGGACTCGGCGCGATGATCTGGGCCACCGCGGCGTGGAACGGTGTCTCGGTGCTCATCGCGGTGCTGGGCACGGCCACCTTCACCACCACCGCCGTGGTCTTCCTGTGGCCGCGCCTGACCACCCGCCGCGGGCCGGCCACCCAGCGCGCGGCGATGGCCAGGGCGGGCACTCCGCCGGCACCACGCTGATACCACGGGCGCGTCCGTCCTCAGTGGACACTCCGCCCGCCGAACCCCGGCGCCTCGGGTGGACTATCGCCAGGCGAACACCGGCTGCTCCAGCCCGGCCACCCTCGTGTGGCGGTCGTGGAGCACGACCTCACGGAACTGGTACAGCACGGCCGCGGTCGGCGCGTGCAGGAGCGTGTCGAGCAGCGGAAGCTGGATCACCGGCCGGTCGGACTCGGGAATCCGGACGAACCGGGGCGGGACGTCGACCTCGCGCAGAGGAATCCGGTGCACGACCGCGACCTCGGCCGGGTTGGGCACCAGCGGCCGCTCGGCACCGGCCCACACCACCACCGGGGTGATCACATAGCCGGAGCGGGTCGGATAGTCGTCCAGCACGCCGAGCACATCCTGGTGTGGCACCGTGACACCGAGTTCTTCACGCAGCTCCCGGAGGGCGGCGGCGACGGCGTCCTCCCCGTCGTCGAGGCGGCCACCGGGCAGCGCGAACTGCCCCGCATGGGCGCGCATCCGGGCCGCTCTCCTGGTCAGCCAGATGCCGAGTTCATCGCCGGTGCCGACCAGGGCGATGGCCACCGCGGCCGGCCGGCGCCCGTCGGGCTCGACCGTGGTGCGGACGAACCGGCGCAGCCGGTCCGCCAGCACGGCACGGACGTCAGGACCGCCAAGATCACCGGATGCGGGCATGCCGTCATGCTATGCGGACCGCCGCCAGGAGATGGCGGGCTGCCGGTGCTCCCCATTTTCCGCGCAGTGCCACGGCGGGCGATCACCACCGCCCGGTGACCGCCCTCGCATTCCCCGCGCCGATTCGGGCAGGCACACATGCCGATCACGGAAGGCAGCGGAAGTGCGGGCGTCCGGCGTTCTCCGCCGCGCGGGCCACCACCGAGCGGAACCCGGTGGTGTCCGCTCCGGTCGCGATCTCCCAGACGCGCCAGCGGGTCCCGGGTGGCCGGGCCGAGCCCGGTGGCCGCGGATCCGCCACGGTCATGCCCCACGCCGCCGATTCGCCGCAGTCGACGGTGATCGGCGCGCGCTCGAAGTGGGCCACCTCCGGCTGAACCGAGACCACGGAGGCGAAGAGATCATGGCAGGCGAAGTGTTCCGGATCGGGCGAGTAGGCCCGGTAGTGGTCGAGCAAGGCCCGCAGGATTTCGCCGGCCGGTATTCCCGGGCCGAACAACGCCAGTTCCGCCGGGCCGAGCGTGGCGCGGAGGGTGGCGTCGAGACACACGATCCGGGTCGGCACCGACCACGGATGCGCGAGCACGCGTGCGGCCGCGCGCGGATCACGGGCGATGTTGGCCTCCGCGGCCGGAAGCGCGTTGCCGCCCGTGCGGATCGCCCCACCCATGATCGTCAACCCGCCCACCGCCTCGCGGGCGGAAGCCACGGGGAGGAGACCTGCCACCGTGCTCAGCGGGCCGAGGGTGACAAGGTGGACGGGCGCGTCGTGACCCAGCGCGGAGAGCAGTTCCGCTGGGCCGGCCGTGCTCGGCGGGCCCGGTGTCGTCCAGGGCCGCAGGGCACCGATTCCTTCCGCGCCGTGCAGCGGAGCGGGTTCGACCCGGGGCGCGGTCCCGGTCGGCCGGTCCGCGCCGAGCACCACTGGCACGTCGTCGCGCCCGAGTGATTTCAGCAGCATCCCGACGTTCCGGGCGACCACGACCGCGGGGCGGCCGATGCCGGTGGCGATGACCGCACACAACTCGACCTCGGCCGCCGTGGCGAGAAACCACAGTGCCACAAGATCGTCTATACCACCGTCGGTGTCGACGACGACACGCGAACAGGTTGAGACCACTTCCCAGGGCCCGGTCCGCGTCATCCGCGCGCTCCTCGTCTCCCGCGCACGGCGGTGGCACTTGACGGTGTCTCGGTCGACGGATACTTTCCCTATCTCCGCGTGACGGAACAGCACCTTTCACTATAAGGAAGTTTCTCGAGTTTCTCCCCGGTATTCCACCAGCCCTGAGGAGGCCGCATGGCCCGGGAAACGGCGCCGGCACGGGGAACCACCCAGGGCGGATCCGGCGGACGCTCGGCTCGCCGCTCGCTGGTGGCCTCGGCGATCGGGTACGGTGCGGACGGTTTCGACAACCTGATGATCGGCTTCGCGCTGGTGCCGATCACCCGCGGTCTCGGCCTGACCACCGCCCAGGCGGGCTCGCTGGCCACGGTCACCCTGGTGGGCGCGGTGCTGGGCGGGGTCGCACTCGGCATCGCCGCCGACTACCTCGGCCGGGTCCGGATTCTCGCCTGGTCGATCGTCGGATTCGCCGTGTTCACCGGGCTGACGGCAGCCTCGCGGGACTACCCCCAGCTGGTGATCTTCCGGTTCCTGGCCGGTATCGGCCTCGGCGCCGAATACGGCGTCGGCATGGCGCTGGCCGCCGAGGCGTGGTCGGCGCGCCGCCGCGCGCAGGCGACCTCGTGGGTCGGCATCGGCGGGCAGCTCGGCACGCTGGTGGGGGTGCTGATCGCCGGCCCCGTGCTCGGCGCCTGGGGCTGGCGCGCGCTGTTCGTGCTCGGCGCCGTGCCCGCGATCATCGCCTTCGCGCTCCGGCGCACGCTGCACGAGCCGGACAAGTTCGTGGCCCGGCGCCGGGCCGCCAGGCAGTCCGGGCAGCGGGCACGGTTTCCGTTGCGCCTGCTGGTCGCCGATCGCCGGACCACCGTGACCAGCCTCGCGGTGCTGCTGCTCTGCTCGGTCCAGACGTTCGGCTATTACGGAATCATGACCTGGCTGCCCACCTATCTGTCGCAAAAGGTCGGCTTCAGCGTGACCAAGTCGGGGGTGTGGACCGCGGTCACCATAACCGGAATGGTGGCCGGAATGTTCGTCTTCGGCCGGCTGGCCGATCGCATCGGCCGCCGTCCGTCCTTCTGGATCTTCCAGCTCGGGGCGATTGTGAGCGTGCTCGTCTACGCACGACTGGCCACGCCCGTCTCGCTGCTGATCGGTGGCGCGGTGCTGGGGGTGTTCGTCAACGGCATGCTCGGTGGCTACGGCGCGCTGATGGCCGAGCTCTATCCGACCACGGCCAGGGCCACCGCGCAGAACGTACTGTTCAACCTCGGTCGCGCGATCGGCGGATTCGCGCCCATTGTCTTCGCGGTGATCGCGAGCGGCCACGGTTTCGCGACCGCCATCGGATTACTCGCCGTCCTCTACGCGATGGACATGCTCGTTGTGCTCCTGATTCCCGAACGACGTGGTTCGGAACTCGACTGAGCGAGCGCGTCTCTTCATCACTGACGTCCACAATGGGCGGAGTCATCGGGGAGTCCACCGTCGAGATCGGACACCGTCTCACGCGGGAAAACCGGCCATAGCGCCCAACTCGCCCGAGCGGAGAACCTCGGGCGCCACTTTCGCCTGATTCACCGCTATTCGATCAACCTTGATCATCCTTGGCTATACTGTGTTCAGTGGCGAGTCGGGACAATTCTCCGCACGGCGGGCGAAATTGTCCGAGTCCATGGTGATCATCGACCGCGACGAGGAGTCCGAGACCGGCGACCGCCCTGGTGTGCCGCACGGACTCCAGGTTCACGCACTGTTGCCTGGTGGCCGCGCCCAGCTGGATCGCTGGTACGACGGATTCACCGGCAGACTCGTCGACCGCGGCGCGACCCTGAACGAGCCTTCCCGGGTTGGTGTGTTCCTCGACGGCAGGCGCCAGGTTCGGATCCGAGCACCCGGCGATGCTGGCCTGCACCCGAACCTTCCTGGAACGCACGATCCGGGCGGAGACGCTCCAACTGCCCAACGTCAGCCTCGTTCGGGGCCGAGGTGTCGGTGTCCACGGCGGTCGACCGCCCCCAGGCTTGGTGTGCCTGCGGGCAAGCAGTCCTGGACCGGCCGGTTCCGGCAGTGGACCGGACGACAGATCCGAGCGGCGACCCAGGTCGACACCGTTGTGGGGACACGGTTCGCGGCGGTGACGCACATGCGGGCGCACCCGGCTTCGCTCAACACTGCCGGCACGGTGGTCCGCTCGGTGCTGGCGAACCGCAGGCACCGCACGTGACCGGGATCCGCCACACCCGAACCGGTTCCGGGATTCGGACACGGTGGCGACAACCGACGGAGATCGCGCTCGGGGGGTGACCCGGGTGGCCGATTGTCGGACGGGTGTGGCCTCGGTCAGGCTGATGACGGCGAAGATCGACGGAGGAGTGGGCATGGCGAGCGCGTTCCAGCGGGAGAAGATTGCCCGGGTCTTCACGGTGATGGACGTCGACGACGACGGCTTTCTGGCCGAAACGGACTTCACGGCCTTGACCGCGCGGTGGGCCGCGGTCAGGGGCTGCGCACCCGGCTCGGCCGACCATGCGCGCTTGCGCGGGATCATCATGAGCTGGTGGGAGACCCTGCTGGCGGCCTACGACATCGACGGCGACGGCAAGGTGACCCTGGAGGAGGTCCTGCAGATCGTCGATGAACGGGACACCATGTTCGATGTCGTCGGCGCCACCGCCATCGAGATGTTCGACGCGATCGACGAAAACGCCGACGGAATGATTTCCGCGGCCGAATACCGCCGGCTCATCGAGACCTGGAACGGCCGCGAAACCGACACCGACGAGGTATTCGCGCTACTCGATCTGAACGGCGACGGCCATCTCTCCAAGGAGGAGTTCAGCGCGCTGTGGACCGAGTTCTGGGCGGGTGAGGACCGGAATTCGCCGGGCCGGTGGGTGTTCGGCCGCTGAACGGGGTCTCGGCGCGGCACCGGCCGGCTCCGGCGGTGCCGGCCAGGCCGCCGAGGATCAGTCCGCCGCGGTAGCGGCCGATCCGTTCCGAGCCTGACCACGGAGGGCACGAACGGAACGCAGCAGCACGCCCGGCGTGGCCAACGCGTTGGGGTGCACCAGCATGTTGGTCACCTGCGTGAGCCGGTGGTTGATGTCGGCGTCGGTGAGCGAGGCATTCGCGACCAGTCCGGACAACCAGGTCATGATCCGATACCCGCGCGGGTACGGGCCCGTGACATGCGGCAGTCCGAGGTCGGCGAGCGTCGAGGTCTGCCAGGCCGCATCCACCACGACCCGAACGTCGTCGAAGTAGCGGTGCGCCGGGGCCGTCGGCGAAGCACCACTGCGCAAGTACTCGGACAGACAGGAGGCGTGGAGCGCGCCCGAGGTCATGCCCTGTCCGTAAACCGGGTTGAACGACGAAACGGCATCGCCCGCGGCGACCAGCCCGCCCGGCAACCGATCCAGCCGGTGGAAATCGCGCCGCCGGCTGTCCGCCTGCCGGTAGGTCAGCACGGGTCCGATCATCTCGCAGCGCTCGGCGATTTCGGCGAACTCCCGCGGCTGCTCGCCACACGCCCGCCGGAACTCTTCCGGATCACGGCTGGGACGGTTGTCCGCGTACCCGGCCAGCACGATCATCCGGCGGCCGCCCTCCACCGACACCATCGCGGCGGTGGTACGGGAAAACGTACTCTGGGGAGTCTGGAAGGAAACCGCCGAATTCACGGTGGGCAGCTCGTCTCCCCGGCGGAACACCGCGGTCGCGTAGTTCAGGTCGACGTTCATCCGCCGCAAGGCCGGTCGGGGCCAGCCGGCTTGCTCCAACCATTCGCTGAGTCGGCTGGAGCGTCCCATGGCGTCGACGACGAAATCGGCCGCCAGCACCTGCCCGGTATCCGCCGCGGAATCCCCCGTGCTTTCGACCGGCACGTGCCGCACGCCGGTGACCTTGCCCGCCGTGATGATCAGACCATCCGCCCGGCCACGCACCGCGCGGACGTTGTCCAGACCCAGGACGCGCCGGCGCAGATGGCCTTCCAGAAACAGCCGGCTGGAGCACAGGTTCGACACATCCGGGGGCGACGCCTTGCGGACGCCGTCGATGTAGGTCACGGTGGAATCGCCGGAACCCGTCGTCGCGCCGGCCTCGACCAATTCCGTGGAGAAACCGGGGAACCACCGGTCCAGCTGAACGCTGCCGGCCTGGAGCAGGGCATGCACCTGGACACCCTGGGGCGCTCCGGGCCGGGCACCCGAGACGTCCGCCGGGTCCAACTCGTCCCGTTCGAGCACAACGACTTCCTCGGCATGTTCACTCAGGACTCGCGCCGCGAACAGGCCGGCCACACTGCCGCCCAACACCACGGCGCGCCGCAGCAGGATGCTGGCATCGGAGGGCGGCTCCGCGGCGCAGATCTCCGCGAATCGACGCGACAGCCGATCACCCATGTGACGCGCGCTCCTTCCCGCAAGGACATCATTTCCCGCAAGCACGTCAAGGGTAGCGAAGGGTGTTCGCGGGATTTTCCCGCGAGGCGGCGAAAACGTGGCCGCCACCGAGCGCCGGTGGCGGCCACGTCCGGTCAGGGTGCCGCGGCGAGTGTCGCGTCCAGCCCGGTGCGGGGGCTGCCCAGCCCGGTCACGTAGTCGTAGCCGGTGCCCGCCGAGCAGAGGCCGGGGCAGAACCCGTTGGGCGGCCCGGAAACGACGTCGCCCAGCTGACCGGCGGCCGCGTAGATCGCCTGCTGCGCCGCGCCGTTCGCGGCCACCAACCGGGGCTTGCCCGCCGCGTCGCGCAGCTGGTCCGCCGAGGCGATGATCGCCGACCACGTCGGTGCGCCCAGGCTCGTGCCGCCGACCTGGAACCACCCGGTCTGGCCTTGGACGGGACTCGTGTCGTAGACCGCCACGCCGGTCACCGGGTCGGCGTCGAAGCTGACGTCGGGGATGCCCCGTCCCCCGGTCACCACGCCCTGCTGGTAGGCCGGGGTGGGCTCGACGTAGCTCCGCCCGCCGCCGCTGCCCGACCAGGCCGTCTCGCCGGTCACCGTGCCGTCGGCGGCCAGGTGCAGGGTGGTTCCGCCGACCGCCAGCACCGCCGGGTCGTACGCCGGGTACGAGCCGGGGTGCCCGGCGTCCCCGCTGGCCACCACGCACAGCGAAGCGGTGAGCCGGCAGGAATTCCCGTAGTAGGTCTCGTCGGTGAACTCCTCGGGCAGTCCCCAGCTCATGCTGATCGTGTCCGGATGCAACCCCTCGGCCACCCCGACGGCGTGGAACAGCGACGCGAAGGTGCCGTCGGACGCCTCGACGAGCACCACGGCCGCCTGCGGGGCCACCGCGTGGATCCACTCGACGTCCATGGCGGTCTCCAGGCCCCACGACGGGTCGGCGGTTCCGGCGACGCCCGCGGCGGTGACGCTGAACGCGAAACACCCTGTCGTGGCGCCGCCCGAACATACCTGCGGGAGCCCGAACTGCGCGCTGAACTGGTTGACATCGGCGGTGATGCCGGGGTCGCCGGGGGCGTCGACCACGGCCACCGTCTGGCCCGCGCCGGTGCCCCGAAGTCCCAGGTAGGCCCGCATCGCCGCCGGATCGTAGCCGGCGGGCGCTGATGCGGTCAGCTGCGGCGTCCCCGCGGAATCGTAGCCGTGCACCTCGATTTCCCCCGCGGGCTGCGCGGTACCGATCCGGGCGCCGGACGCGGTGGTGTCGCCGAGCGGGAGGGTCGCCGGCCGCGACACCGGCACGTTCGGCGGCATGACCTGCTGCCGCGCCGCGTTCGCGGCCGGGGTACCGGTCAGGCGCTGTACCGCGAGTCCCTGCTGCACCGCCACGGTGTACGGCCGCGCGTTCTGGCCTGCCTCGACGCTGAGCACCTCGTGCGCGGTCCAGTCGATGGGCATCGTCAGCACGCGGTCGTCCGGGGTGACCGCCAGCTTCGCCGGCAGGTAGGCCGAACCGCTCGCCAGCGGGCTGACCAGGGTGTCCCCGGCGGACAGCGCCGACATCGGATAGGCGTTCACCCCCGCCTGCGCGGTCAGCAGCACGGGTGTGCCGCCGGCGTCGGCGACGGCCAGGTCGCTGCCGGAGATCCAGCCCGTCCCGACCGGCCCGCTGGGCGCGATCGACACGGTGCCCGATTCACCGGTCGAGACGAGCCCGGCGGCCGGGTCGATCACGTAGCTCTCGTGGTTGGCGAGCAGGCCGCTGGTGTTGCTGTAGACCAGATTTCCGGTCCTGGCGTCCCGGACGTCGACGCGGCCCTGCCCGTTGGAGGTGCCCCAGGTGAAGGCGGCGCCGTCGGATCCGGCACCGGGAATGCCCGCACCGGCTATTACTCCGTTGCGCAGCTGCGCGGCCCGGGTCGTCGCCGGGTCCGCCGCAGTGGTCCATACCAACCGCCCGGTGCCGGCATCGATGCCGAGTGCCGCCATCGAGGTGGCCGCCTGGTTGGTGGCGACCTGGTTCTGGTACTCGGTCACCACGACACCGTCCACAACGGACGCGTCGGCGAAGTAGGCGGCGACCGGGGCCCGGTAGGTCCACACCGGTTTGCCGGTGTTCGCGTCGAACGCGGACAGCCGGTCGGTGGCGGTCACCACGACGGTCCGGCTGCCGGCGCTGCCCACCGCCACGTTCCACACGTACTGGCCCGGCAGTGGCATGGTGCGCAGGACCTTGCCGGTCCGCGCGTCGATCAGCGCCAGCCCGGAGGTCGCCGCGACGGCCAGCACCTGCTTCCCACCCAGGGTGGCCGGCACGATCTGGTGAACCGGACCACCGACGTCCGCCCGCCACAGGATGCGCGGGGCGTCGTCGGCCGGGGTCAGGGTGGCGCCGTCGACCGCGTACACGGCACCGCTCTGGCCACCGGTGAGGTAGTCCGGTGTGCCGTCGCCGTTCACATCGGCCGAGACCGCGGAATAGAGACTGCCCAGCAGGGGCGCGGTGCCCTCCGGGGTGCCACCGGCCGCGTCATAACTCACCGCGTCCTCCTCCGCGGTGACTCCGCGGACCGACGTGCCCGTGGTGGCCAGGGAAAGCGGGTCTCCGACGTCGCCCGAGCGCCGCCACAGCGCCGCCCCGGTGTCCCCGGAAAGCGCTTGCAGATCATCGCTTTCACCGTAGGGCGCCGCCACGGTCGGGGTCCGCGAGCCCAACCACGAGCCGACCACGACCGACGCCGCACCGTTCGCACCGGCCACGACCTCGACCGCACCGGGCTGAGGCGCGGACTGCGGGCCGGCCGCCAGGGTGTGCGACCACTGGGTCGTCGCCTTGTCGGGATCCACCGCGCTGACGGTCCCGGCGGTGAAGGCGTAATACGGCACCCGCACCTGGTCTGCCGTGGTGGCCACACCGGTGACGATCCAGGACGGCCTGGCGTGTGCGGAAAGCGCGCCGATGGTCAGCGTCGTCGGCAGGACATCGCCGGTGGTGGTGGCCGACACCGTACGGCCGTCGGACACGCGCAGGCCGGCCAGCGTGTAGGAGATCGCCCGCGTCGGGTCGGTCTGCTCGACGACGGCGAGTTCGTCGCGAGCCTGGTCATACCGCGTCAGCACCGGGTATCCGGCGGTCCGCTGGTCCCAGCGCACCCGGCCGGTCCCGTCGAGGAGCACCACGTGCCCGTCCGGCGGCCCGGGCACCCCGAGCCCGAGTGGAGTGTCCGACCAGGACACCGCGACGCCACCGCCGACCGCCTGCATCCCCAGCAGCCTGCCCCACTGCGAACCGGTGGAGTAGTGCCAGGCCTCGGTGGCGGTCAGCGCCCCCGGCGCGCCGTGCGGTGTCCCGCGCAGTGTCAGGGCGCGCACGGTGCTGGCCGAATCCCAGGCACCGGGGCCGTTCTGGCTGGTCGGCGAACCGGTCTCGTCGCCGATGAGCAGTTCGTTCCCGGAGATGGCCAGCTGGGTGACGAAGCCGGGATCCAGTTCGTGGTAAAGCGTCTGCCCGGTCCGGCCGTCCAGCACCGTGACGAAGGTCCCCAGATGCTGGTCGGAGCCCGGCACGGTGAACGGCCAGCCACAGGAGCCGCAGGAGGCCGCGCCGAAGTTGATGCCGACGGTCTCGGCGACGGCGATGTCGAGACCGCCGTCGCCGGCCAGGTCCCCGACCGCGTAGGGATGGGTGTCCCGCACCGCGTACGGCACGGCGGTGGTCAGCTCGAACGGGTCGGCCGGATCGGTGCCGACGGCCAGTTGCGGGGTCGGGGTGTAGCCGGCGCCGGTGAAGCTCAGCTGCCAGTCGTGGTAGAGGGAAGCGGTGCCGCGCTGCCAGACCGTGCTGCCGTCGGCCCGGACCCGGCTGACGACACCGAGGTCGAACACCTGCAGCGAGTCGCCGCCGGGCAACGTGCTGGTCAGCGGCGCGCCCTGGGCCGTCTCCAGTCCTGATTGGACACCGAAGGCGAGGCTGCCGCCGTTGGCGTCCACGGCGGCCGGGGTGCCGGCGCCGCCCGCGGCGGGCGGGGCGCTCGGTGCGCCCGGGGTCCGCGCGGCCGGCGACGAGCCGGGAACATAGGCCCGCGCCGGATCGAAGGCCTCGCCCCGGGCAGCCGCACCGGTGACCGACGGCGTGGGGTCGCCGACGGGCGCCGTCGCCGCCGTCGCCGCGGCTCCGCCCACGGGCGACACCACGGCCGTCGCGAGCACCACACCACCGATCAGCATGCGTCTGAACCGTTTCGGGCGCACGGCGCCTCCTTACCAAGATCGCTGGGTTTCCGGTCACGCTCGCATGCCCGCCCGCCGCGGGAGAAGGGATGATGACGCCTACTTCCCGGCGATGTCGTGAATACGGTGGTGAGGACGAGTGCTGAGCGCGGTGGGTCTATCCGGTGAGCAGCAGGACATTTACCTTGCGTTACTGGACGGCGGTCCGGCGACGACAGCGGAACTGCGTGACCGGGTGGCCGGAGCACGGGTGACGCCCGCACTCGCCGCGTTGGAGGGGAAGGGCCTGATCTCCCGGCTGCCGGGCCGCCCGGTGCGCTACCAGCCCGCACGCCCGGACCTGGCCGTGGAAGTCCTGGTGCGCGCGCAGGAACAGCAGCTGCAACGGGTGCGCGCGCTCAGCGCCGGGCTGCTGGAACGTTTCCGCGCGGGGCAGGGCACCGTGAGCGAGACCGAGATCGTCGAAGTGGTCACGACCCGTGAGGCGACCGTGCAACGCTGGGCGCAGTTGCAGCGCGGTGCGCGGCAAGAGGTGCGGGCCTTCGACCGGCCCCCGTATGTCGGTGGCCTCGGCACCAACGAAATCGAGTCCGAACTGCTGCCCACGGGCGTGCGCTACCGCTGCGTCTACGACCGGTCCGGGTTGGACATGCCCGGCCGGCTGGCCGCGATCCGCGCGCTGGTGGGGCAGGGCGAACAGGCCCGGGTCGCGGTGAGCGTGCCGGTCAAGATGTTCCTCGCCGACGACACGCTCGGCCTGATCTCCCTGGACCGGCCGGCCACCAGCGACAGCGCGCTGGTCATTCACCCCTCCTCGTTGCTGGACACGTTGATCGCGCTGTTCGAGGCGGTGTGGGCCGATGCCGTGCCGATGCGGTTCGACGCCGACGGCGCACCCGGGTCGCCGCGGCGAAAGCACCACCGCACGCTGCTCGGCCTGCTCGCCGCCGGGCTGACCGACGAAGCCATCGCGCGGCATTTCGGCTGGCACCCCCGCACGGCGCAGCGACATGTCCGCGACCTGATGGCCGAACTCGGCGCGCAGACCCGCTTCCAGGCCGGCCTGCAGGCCGCCCGGCGCGGCTGGCTGTGACTCCTGCGCCCGCACTGTCCAGAGTGGAGCACCGTGGAGCACAGTGGATTTCTCGTTTCCCTACCACCAAAGAGGTAGGACTTGTCTCCGAGTACTGGCCCACTCCCGGTACCACTTCCGGACAACGGAGATCGGCCCGCGGTCGCTGGTGGGGCCGTCGGTCGGGGCCTATCTTCGGTGGTCCGACCTCAGGAGGTTTGGTGTCCCCGCGGTGCGGGTGGCCACCCAGCGCCCGGCGCCGGGCACTCCCGTGTCGGTCTTCGGCCACGGTCAGACCAAGCCCTTCGACCCGAACGATCCCCTGAGTTCCTACGGGGACGCGCTCGCCAAGGGAGACATGAAGATCATCGACGAGGGCAGCCGCAACCAGCAACTCGCCGGCCTCGTCGACGCCGGCTCGGTGGTGTGCGCGCAGGGCACCGGCACGACGGTCTGCTCGGGCGACAGCGGCGGGCCCCTGCTGGAGTACACCCGCGAGCTCGCGGAGCCGGGGGTTCGGTTCGGGCATCCGGGACAAATCTTCGCCCGTCTCGTGCGCGGTGTCCGCGCCCTACAAGGTGGTCGTAGGAGGTGGTCACACGAGGTGGTGATGACGGAACCTGCCGCGACCATGATCCACTAATCTGCGCCGTATGACTTCGCAGCAGTACGACACCACGGTGGCCGAACGCGCCGTCGACGCGATCGAGCACGCCAAGGGACGCTTTCCCGGCTACCGCCGGGCCCACGCCCGCGGCACCTGCTACACGGCGACGTTCACGCCGAGCGGCGACGCACTCCCGCTGACCGCCGCCGCGCACCTGACGGACGTGCCGGTGCCCGCCACCGTCCGGTTTTCCCATTCGGACACCAACCCGCACCTGCCCGACGCGGGAACGTCGTCGCGCGGGTTCGCGGTCAAGTTCCACCTTCCCGACGGCCACCACACCGATCTCGTGTCGGTGAACCTCCCGGTCTTCTTCGCCTCGTCCGCGGAAAGCTTCATCGAGTTCACCGAAGCCACCACGCGCGACCCCGTCACCGGACAGCCCGATCAGACCCGGCTCGCCGCCTACCTTCAGCGCCACCCCGAGGCGGCACCGTGCCTGCAGGCCGCCGCGACCCAGCCGACTCCCGCCAGCTACGCCACCGCCGCCTACTGGGCGATCCACGCGTTCGTCTGGGTGAACGGGTCCGGCGCACGACAGGCGATCCGCTACCACTGGATTCCGGAAGCGGGCATCGAGAACGTCACGCCGGAAGCCGCCGAGACCTGGACCGCCGAGCAGCTCACCGGCGAGCTCGTCGAACGGCTCGCGAACGGACCGGTCGCGTTTCGTCTGGAGGTCCAGCTCGCCGAGCCCGGCGACATCACCGGCGACCCCACCCGGGAGTGGCCGCCGGACCGCCCCCGGATCGCGGTCGGCACCCTGACCATCACCGCCCCGGTCGACGACCAGGACCACTGGGAACGGCAGGTCTTCGACCCGACCACCGTCACCGACGGCATCGAGCTGTCCGACGACCCGATCCTCGCCGGCCGGCGCCACTTCTACACGGTCTCCTACAACCGCCGCAGCAGCGAGCGCTGAACCGCCCCGGGCGGTGAAGAAAGCGCTTACACCGCCTCCAGGATCGACACACCGGCGCTCTGCCGCGAACCGGTTCCGCCGGTTGTGCCGGTTGTGCCGATCACCGCGGATCACTTCGTCCACTGTGGTCGATGCTGCCCGCTGCTCCGGTCGTCCGTTCCGGTGGAGGACATCCGGAGGCTCGAGATACTTCCGCAGGTGCTGCTCCTCGTCGCGGCCGTGCAGCGGGAACCGGAAACTCGATCCGTCCGGCCAGGTCACCGTGCGCCGCCGGAAACTGATCTCCGGAGCCTGCGGCTTACGTGCCTGCCAGACGATCCGCGGCGGGGGCGCGGCGGCCGGGTCGCTGAAGGGCGATCCGGTTCCTGGCCCAGCACGGACTCGACGACGTTGTGGCTGACCCGCTTGATCGACGCGTGCACACTCCCCTCGTCGATCACCTGGGTGGCCGGATCGACCGCGATCTCCAGCACCGGCGGTGGGTCCGCCACGAACGTCCCGCTGCCCTGCCGGACGTCCACCACCCCGATCCGCCGCAGCCGCGCCAGCGCCTGGCCGACGGTCAGGCGGTTCACGCCGAATTCCGCCGCCAGGGCCGACTCGGTCGGCATGCGCGCGCCGGGCAACCACTCGCCCGAGTTGATCCGGTCCTGAAGCTGGTTGGCGATGGCGCCGTAACGCGGTTCGCCCGCTCGCCCGCGGCTGGACACACCGGAATTCCAGGGGTGACACCCCGTGCACGGGATGGTGTCCTGCGCGACGGGAAGGGTTGCCCGGTGGTCACCGCTTCCAACCACGCGCGCTCGCCGGGATTCCCCGGTCGGCACCCAGGAGTAGCGAGGACCCGCTCGCTGCCGGAGAATCACGACGTGGCTGCCGCTTCCGACGTTCGCGTGGCGCCGCCCGGCCAGCACGCCGGGATGCTCGTGGACCGGTTGTGGCCTCGCGGGCCGGAGAAGGTGGCCGCCGTGCTCGCCGGAGCGGCCCGCGAGCACGCCTGAACCACCTCGACCAGATCCGGTTCGCCGGTCACCAGCCAGGGAGCTGGATGTGATGGACCACTTCAGGCAGACGGATTCCGGGCCGGCGGCCCGGCTGCCGGAGGGCGCCAGAAGGATCGGGCAGTGGCTGCGCGCCCGCGACGCCGAGCTGTCCGCCGTGCGCCGGACCGGCCGGGCCGCGATCGTCCTGCCGGGCCTGTTCGCGCTCGCCCAGCTGGTCATCGGTAGCTCGGTGATGGCGGTCTTCTCCGCCTTCGGTTCACTCGCGTTGCTGCTGTTCGTGGACTTCGGCGGCCCGATGCGGCAGCGCCTGGTGGCACAGGGTGCGCTGGCACTGACCGGCGCGGCCGGCGTCTGCCTCGGCACGCTGGTTTCCCGGACGGTGTGGCTGGCGGCGGCCGCGATGTTCGTCGTCGCCTTCGTCGTGCTGTTCACCTCGGTGGTCAGCTCGGTCCTCGCCGGCGCCCAGACCTCGCTGCTCGCGAGCTTCATCCTCCCGGCGACGCTGCTGGCGCCGGTGAGTGCCCTGCCGGAGCGGCTCGCCGGCTGGCTGCTGGCCGGGGCCGTGTCGGTGGCCGCCATCGGCCTGCTGTGGCCGGCACCGGTGCGCGAACCGCTGCGCAGGTCGGCCGCGCGGGCGTGCGCGCTGCTCGCCGACCGCCTTCGCGCCGAGGTCGACCGCGTGGGTTGCGGATTCGACCGGACCCGGTCGTCCACAATGGACAACATGATCGAGGACTCCGGTGCCGCGGTCGCCGCGCTGCGCACGGAGTTCTTCCGCGCGCCGTACCGGCCCACCGGGTTCAGCACGGTGGCGCGGACCCTCGTCCGGCTGACCGACGAGATCGTCTGGCTCGACGCGATCCTCGAACACACGCCGGCCGGCCAGCGCACGGGGCCGACCACGACGGCGGTGTGCGAGGTCAAGCTCGCGGGCGCGACCTTGCTCGAACGTGGCGCCGCACTGCTGGAATCCGGCTTGGCATCAGGCTTGGCGTCCGGCGCGGAACCCCGGCTGGACCACGACCTCGATCGGCTGCGCGCCGCGCGGGAAACCATGGAGCGCACGGTGACCTCGGCGCTGCCGGTCCGGCGGTCCCCGGACGGGACCACCGAGTTCGTCAGCTCGCTGGAGCCGAGTTTTCGCGCGCAGGAAATGACCTTCGCGATCTCCGCGATCGCCGAAAACATCGAACTCGCCGTCACCGCCCGCCGCCGCAGCTGGTGGCGGCAACTGCTGGGCAGTGTGCCGGGCCACGCGGTGTCCTCACCGTCGGTATCGCTGTCGCTGCCGTCGTCGTTGCTGTCCGCACGGGAGTGGGCCGGCGCGCAGGCGGAGCGGCACTCGGTGTGGCTGCACAACAGTGTGCGCGGCGCGACCGCGCTCGGCCTGGCGGTGCTCGTCGCCGGGCTGACCGGGGTGGACCATTCGTTCTGGGTCGTGTTCGGCGCCCTCGCCGTGCTGCGGTCCAACGCCCTGAGCACCGGTCAGAGCGCGGTGCGCGCCCTCGCCGGCACCGTGGTGGGCATTGTCATCGGCTGCGGGCTCATCTTCGTCATCGGCACGAACTCCACCGTCTTCTGGCTACTCCTCCCGGCCGCCGTGGCGTGCACCGGCCTCGCCCCCGCGATCATCTCCTTCGCCGCGGGCCAGGCCGGCTTCACCATCGTGCTGCTCATCCTGTTCAGCATCATCCAGCCCACGGGCCTGACGATCGGACTGGTCCGGATCGAAGACGTCGCGATCGGCTGCGCGGTGAGCCTCGTCGTCGGCGCACTGTTCTGGCCCCGCGGCGCGGCCCCGGCACTGCGTGCGGCGGTGGCGGCGGCGTTGTCCGAAAGCGCGCGCTACCTGCGCGGCGCGGTCGAATACGGGGTAAGCCGCTGCGACGCGAAAACCCCCGCGGTCACCACTCCCCGTGAAGAGCATCGCCGGGCCGGGGCAGCCGCCCGACGGCTCGACGACGCGTTCCGCGGCTTCCTCACCGAGCGCGGCACCAAGCACATCGCGCTCGCGGAAGTCACGTCCCTGATCACGGCGGTCGCGGCACTGCGGCTGACCGCCTCCGCCGTCCTGGACCTCTGGCGCGGCGACGGCGCTGCACCGACCGGCGACCGCACCACGGCCCGCGCGGAAGTGCTGGCCGCCGGGACACGCCTGGTCGGCTGGTACGAGCAGACCGCACGGGCACTGGCCGGTACCGGCACGGTGCCCGAGCCGCTGCGGCACGACCGGGCCGCCGACGGCCGGCTCATCGACGCCGTCCGCCGCGACCTCGACGGCCAGGACGCCCCGAGCACCACGACCGCGGTGAAGATGATCTGGACCGCCGACCATCTCGACGCCGCACGCCGGTTGCAGGCCACACTCTCCGGTCCGGCGAAGGCCGCCGCCGCCGAGCACCACCCACGACTCCGGCCAGACCACCGGACTCCCCCGGCCTGACCACCACGTTGTGCCCTTGACCCGTGCCACGGGACGACCATTCGCCGGGCCGGTGCCGCCGGGCACGGCGATCATCGCTGCCGCTTTCCACCCGACGACGAGCCCGTGGGCCGCTGCCGCAGGAACCCGACGCGCCCCGGCGGTGGTGCGACCACTGCACAGGGGTGGCGTTCATCGGCAACGAAGGTCGTCCCTGGGCCGACTTTCCTTGCACACTCCGGAAAGGCGTGTGCCGAGCCGGACCCGCGAAGCGCCGCCGGACGCCCGGTCTTGGGTGCACCCAGGCACCCAAGACCGTGTCCTCGTCGATATCGGTCAGGCAGCGTCCGGCAGGTGGATGTCCGCGACGTGGACGTTCACAATCTCGACCTCGATGCCGAGGAACTGCTCGACCGCATCGATCACGTCGACCCGAATCCCCTCGGCCACCGCCTTGACCGCGTGTCCGAACTCGACCACGAGCGAGACCTTGATCGTGGCGACGTCACCGTCGACCTCGACCGAAACGCCCTCGTCGTCAAGGCCGTACACACCCTCGACCTTACGGGCCACCAGGTTCACGACCTTCGCCACGACGCCGTCGCCCACCGTGGTGCTGCCGCGAGTGCCCGCCGCGGGCCGGGTCTCGGCCGTGACCGGCTCCGCAACCGGCTCACCGTGGTCGACGTCGTCCTCGTCGGTCTCGGCGGCCACAGCCACCGGCGCGTCATCGGATTCGACGACCGTCTCGGCTTCCTCCGCTGGCGTGCCTTCCTCCGCGACGGCTTCAACGACGTCCTCGTCCGCCTCGTCCGCCACGTCTTCGTCGGACACCTCGGCGGCGATCTCGACGACGGCTTCGCCCTCGACCGTTCCGTCGTCTTCAGCCTGGTCATCGGCAGCCTGGTCATCGGCAGCGTCCGCCTCGACGGCTTCCGCGTCGACGATGCCGGCGGTGCTCTCGGAGTCGCTCTCGTCTTCTGCGTGGTCGCGGTCGGTGGACTCGGCTTCAGCTGGTTCGACCACGGCGTCCGCGGCCGAATCCGTCCCGGCCACCTCATCCTCGGTGACGGTCTCGGTGGCGAGGTCGCCTTCCGCGGCAGGGTCGTCGGCAAGGTCGTCGGCAAGAACGTCGGCGCTGTCGTCGGCAAGGTCGTCGGCGCTGTCGTCGGCGCTGTCCTCGGCCTCGGTGACACCGTCCGTCAGCACCGCCGCCTCAACCTGCTCGGCCTCGATCGCTGCGGTGTCAACGGTTTCGCGAGTGACGTCCGCGGTGTCGAACTGGATGGTGTCGGACTGGGCGGCGGTGGCGGCCGCGTATCCACCGGACTCGGGTGAGTCGTGGTGGGCACGGGCGAAGATGCTGTTGATGACGTCGGACATGGTGATTTCCCCTTTTCGAGAGCGACGGATTCGGGGGGAGGCGGAGGGACGGCGCCATGATAGGGGCACGCCCATGATCCTCATCACTTGCCCCCATCTTCAGGATTTCCCTGCGCCCCAACGAATGTTCAGCTCGAACCAGGCTCCATGCGGCCGGCTGCGCCTCGGGTCCGCGACGGGCCTTCGCGATGTGTTCGCCAAGAGTTCAACCGGCCCGCTGACCGCGGACCGCAACCCGGCCGGGGGCAGAACCCGGCCGTGTCAAGGCATCCGGGGTGCCGACGTGATCAGGCGTCCCGAGCGCGGTCTGGTCCCATGGGATGTGTCGCGCGACTGGTCGCCGCGCCCCACTCGCGGCTCAGTACGTCGGGAACCGGTAGGCGCGGTAGGTGTCGTACCCGGCCGGTAAGGTCGCGTCGAACAGCAGCTTGCCATCCGGGTCGAACTCCGACACACGACCCAGTTGTCCCCACCCTACAAAGGTGTCACCGTTGGGCAAGGCCTGCGCGTTTCCTTGCGACGCCGCTGAAAGCGCTTCCGGATGCTGCACCACCCGCGTCAACGTCGCCGTGTGTGCGCGCTCGTCGAGCTTGATCCAGACGATGCGCGTCGGCCCGCCGGTGTCGGTACCGTTGCTCTCGTTGTCGAAGATCCGCAAGGTGTCGGGCCCGGCGGGCAACGGGTTGTGCTGCCAGGCGAACCGCGCACCGTCGCCGAGCGCGAAGTCGCTGTGCTTGCCACCGAGACGCCAGATGATCGCGCCGGTGTGCCGGTCGACCTTGTACACGGTCCACGTGTGGCGCGCGGAGATCAGCAGATTGCCGTCGTTGTCCAGATTGACGGCGTTGATGTGGAAGTAGTCGTACGGCGTGGACGCCGAGGTCGGCACCGGCTGGTAACTGTCGGACAGCGGCACGTGGGCCAGACTGTCCCAGCGCAGCAGCACTCTCCCGGTCGCGACGTCGATCTCCTCGGCGATCGCGTCGAACACCTGCCCGTCCTGGGGACCGCCGACGCCGGAGAGGTCGGCCGGGACCTGGTGGTAGACGGTGATGAGCGCGGTGCCCTGCGGGGTCAGGCGGAACTCGTGCTGGTCGGCGGCGAGTCCCTGACCGGCGTTGACGGTGGCGATCACGGCGCCGCGCAGATCGGCGATGTAGTCGGTGCCCTCGCCATGGCCCGCGCCGGAGAGACTGTCGCCCTGCCACCACGTCAGGACCGGTTCGCCCCGGTAGGTCTGCTCGCGAAAGTCCGTCACCTGCTGCCCCACCGGGACCTGGTGCGACCACACGACGTTGCCGTGGTTGTCCAGCACCTCGGCGTACGACGGGGCGGTGGTGGATTGCTCCACCTTCGGCGCGACGAAGATGAATCCAGGACTGGTGCCGGGGTTGTCGGCCAGCACGTCCAGCCCGAGCCCGGCAGCCGTGTCCGCGGCCGCGCCCGGCGGCGTCACCAGGGCGAACCCGGTGGCCAGCGCACCGACCACGGTCCCCATCCGCCAGCGGCGACTGCGCGACATCGGCATCTCCATCCCGACCGTGGCCGATGATGATCACCGGCTCCCAGCCGCACGCTAGATCACCGCGCACGCCGCACACAGGTCTTCTCACCATCCGGGCGCCGCGCCACCACGGACGCGCGCCGGAATCCTCGGCGCCCGAAAGCAGACCTCAATCAACAGGACAGCAGACCCCAACGACCGCACGCGAGACCCCAGCGACCGGACGGGAGACCTCAACGACCGGACGGGAGACCTCAGCGACCGGACGGGAGACCTCAGCGACCGGACGAGGGGACACGCCCGCAGGAGGAGGGGACACGGCGGGGTATACCGTGTCCCCTCCTCCGGTCCCCGTGTCCCCCGTTCCCGTATGCCGTGTCCCCTCCTCCGGTCGCCGTGTCCCCTCCTCCGGTGGCTGAACTCGGTCTTCCGGTCCCTGAAGTCTCTCGTCCGTGTTCGCCGGGTCCGAGCCAGCGCCGCGAGGGTGGTTACACAGCGTCCCGGTGACGACTCCGGGCCCGGTTACGTCATCGCGTGGTTGCCGCCCGAACAGCCGGGGTAGCCACGTAGCAGAAGCGCGGCATGGAAGGAGGCGCGATGCGAGTAGTGATCGTCGGCGGCGGGTTCGCCGGCTACCACGCGGCGAAGACCCTGTTGCGGAAGCTGGGCGACGAGACCGAGGTGGTCGTGGTCAACCCGACGGACTACTTCCTGTACCTGCCCCTGTTGCCCGAGGTCGCGGCCGGGATCGTCGACCCCCGGCACATCTCGGTGTCCATTCCGGACACCCTCCCCGGCGTCCGGCTGGCACTCGGCACGGCGATGTCGGTGGACTTCGAGGCCCGCGGCCTGACCTACGACGATCCGGAGGAACACCGCCACGACCTCGGCTACGACCGGCTCGTGCTGGCCGTGGGCAGTGTCAACAAGCTCCTGCCCATCCCCGGAATCTGCGAGTACGCGCACGGGTTCCGCGGCATCCCCGAAGCGCTGTACCTGCGCGACCACGTCACGCGACAGATCGAACTCGCCGCGGCGGCCACCGACCAGGCCGAACGAGACGCCCGATGCACGTTCGTCGTCGTCGGCGCCGGGTACACCGGTACCGAGGTGGCCGCACAGGGCCCGGCCTTCACCGCGGCTCTCGCCGCACGACATCCCGAGTTGGCCGGGCAGCCGATCCGCTGGCTGCTGCTGGACATCGCCGACCGGGTGCTGCCCGAACTGGACCACCGGCTCAGCGCCACCGCCGACCAGGTGCTGCGCTCGCGCGGGATCGACGTCCGGATGAAGACGTCCGTGGAGAAGGCCGACGCGGCCGGAATCACCCTCACCACCGGCGAATCCGTTCCGACCCGCACCCTGGTCTGGTGCGTCGGCGTCCGGCCGGACCCGTTGGTGGCGAACCTGGGACTGGAGACCGCCCAAGGCCGTCTGGTGGTCACTCCACAGCTGAACGTGCCGGGACGCCGCGACGTCTACGCCTGCGGGGACGCCGCCGCCGTGCCTGACCTCACCCGGTCAGGCAGCTACACCGCGATGACCGCGCAACACGCTGTGCGGCAAGGGAAACTCGCCGGCCGCAACGTCGCGGCCTCGCTCGGGCACGGCAAGCACGCGACGTACCGGCATCACGATCTCGGCTTCGTCGTCGATCTCGGAGCCCGGCAGGCGGCGGCGAACCCGTTGAGCGTGCCGCTGTCCGGGCTGCCCGCGAAGCTGGTGACCCGCGGCTACCACCTGCTCTCCATGCCGGGCAACCGGTTGCGCGCGGCCACGGACTGGGCACTGGAGGCGACAACCGCGCGCCAGACCGTCCAACTCGGCCTGGTCCGTTCGGGCTCGGTACCGCTCAACACCGACTCCCCAGAACTGCCGCTGACACGCTGATCTCCGCCGCCAGGCCGACCTCGATACTCCGATTCCGCCACGCGGCTGGCCGGTACTGCAGGCGGCTCGGCCCGGCGATCGGGGAAACGCCTGACCCACGGGTGAAAAGCAGCCGCACGCCGGGTAACCAGAAGGCCTGGCAAAGAAGGACGTGAGTTGAGCTGTCATGGCCCGGAACACCCGACGTGATCACTCTGCTCGTCACGCAAAGGAAATACTGTCCACTTTGGATGAAGTAGGTCCGGCCGCGGAAGGATTCGACATCCTGCTCCGGGAACGCACCCCGGCATGGAAGGCGCGGGGTGCGAACGCGGCTCGGCCATCCCACTTCGGTCATGGACCGGACCCGAGACACGGTCCGCAGGGTGCTGCGGGAACATTGATGCCCAACGGGGCTCCGTAACGGTCCGAGAGGTTCATCGAGGTCGCAGCGGAGGTGGATACGGTAGGCCCGTACGTCGACACCATCGACGCACGGGCCAGCCCGACACGGTGGTCAGGGCGTCCTTCCGGGTATCAGTTCCTCGGCCTTGGTCTTGACACCCTGGACGATCAGGTGCCAGGCGTTCGGATCGCCCTTCAGGACGGCCTCGGCGACCGAGGTCATCTGCTCGAACGTCGCGTGCGGCGGGATCGGTGGCACTTCCGGATCACAGCGGACGTCGAGCAGGGCCGGGCGATCGGCGGCCAGCACGCGGTCCCAGGCCGGTCCGAGCTGACCCGGCGAATCCACCGAAACGCCCTCGAAGCCGAGCAAGCGCGCGAACTCGGCGTAGGAGACGTCCGGCAGGGACTGGGATTCGGAGAACTTCGGTGCGCCGCCCATCGCCCGCAGCTCCCAGGTGACCTGGTTGAGGTCGTTGTTGTGGAACACGCACACGACCAGCCGCTGGTCGGGCCACAGCTCGCGGTACCGGGCGATGGTGATCAGCTCGGCGAGGCCGTTCATCTGCATCGACCCGTCGCCTTCGAGCGCGATCACCGGCCGGTCGGGAAAGGCGAACTTCGCGCCGATCGCGTACGGCACCCCAGGCCCCATCGTCGCAAGTGTGCCGGACAACGAGCCGCGCGCTCGGCCCCGGAGCTTGAGATTGCGCGCGTACCAGTTCGTCGAAGACCCGGAATCGGCGGTGATGATCGCGTCGTCGGGCATCCGCTGGGACAGCTCGTGCACGACGCGCATCGGGTTGACCGGCTTCGCCTCCAACATCGCCTGCCGCTCAACGGTTTCCCACCAGTTCGCCACATTCTTCTCGATCTTCCCGCGCCACGACCGGTCCGCCTTGCGCCGCAGCATCGGCAGCAGTGCGCGCAGCGTGCCCTGCGCCTCCCCGACGAGATTGACCTCGTTCGGATAGCGCATTCCGATCATGCTGCCGTCAATGTCGATCTGCACCCCGCGCGCCTGTCCGAACTCGGGCAGGAACTGGGTATACGGAAAGTTCGAGCCGACGGTCAGCAAGGTGTCGCAGTCGCGCATCAGCTCGTAGCTCGGGCGTGTGCCGAGCAGCCCGATCGCGCCCGTCACGTACGGCAGATCGTCGGGAAGAACATCCTTGCCCAGCAAGGCTTTCGCCACCCCGGCACCGGTCTGCTCGGCCAGTTCCCGCACCTCCGTGGCGGCGTTGCGGGCGCCCTGACCGATCAGCACCGCGACCTTCTCGCCCGCGTTGATCACCTCCGCGGCACGCGCCAGCTCGTCGTCGCCCGGGATCGTCACCGGATGCGGTCGGCCCGGGGCGCTGGAGGGCACATGCTTGAACTTGTGCTCCGGAGGCGAATACGGCAGCTCCTGAAGATCGGCCGGGATGATCACCGCGGTCGGCGCCCGCTTCGCCAGTGCCGTACGGATCGCCCGGTCCAGCGCGTTCGGCAGCTGCTCGGCGACGTTGACCTCGACGAGGTAATCGGCGGCCACGTCCTTGTACAGCGCCTGCAGGTCGACTTCCTGCTGGTAGCCGCCGCCCATCGCGCTGCGCGCGGTCTGCCCGACGATCGCCACTACCGGCACGTGATCCAGCTTGGCGTCGTAGAGGCCGTTGAGCAGGTGGATCGCGCCCGGCCCCGAGGTCGCCAGGCACACCCCGACCTCCCCGGAGAACTTCGCATACCCCACCGCTTCGAACGCCGCCATCTCCTCGTGCCGCGCCTGTACGAACCGCGGCCGGTCACCGGCCTTGCCGAACGAGGCGACAATCCCGTTGATCCCGTCCCCGGGGTAGGCGAACACCTGCTCGACATCCCATTCCCGCAACCGACGCAGCAGATGATCGCCAACCGTATCGGCCATGGTGCCGCTCCTCCCGATCGAATGCCTTCACCAGTACGCCATCCGCACACAGTGGACCGAACTTCCGCGGCGAGCGCCGACGCCGCGCAGATCTTCGCGGCCGGCATGTCCCACCAGCGTGCGGCTCACCCTTCCGGGGTTTCCCCGCGAACGGCCGCCTCATGCAGAACGGCCAGGAAATCGGCAGGCCGACTTCGTGGTCGCACGATGCGCGGGCTGGGCAGATCCGATCTCGGTGAGTACATCACGACCGCGGCTCCAGCCCGGGGACCGCTTTTCGTTTCGCTGTCCGGTTTCGGTATTTCGCGGTCCGGGTACGCCGGGAGCAAGCATCCGGTATCGACCGAATGCTCTCGTATCAGGAGGAAAGGTCATGAAACCTGGAGGACGTGTTGCCGCGGGCGTCGGCCTCGGTTACCTGCTGGGACGGACGCGCAAGATGCGCCTGGCCTTGATGATCGCCGCCGCGGGCGCCACCGGAACCGTCAGGTCGCCGCGCGCTCTGGTCCAACAGGGACTGAAACAACTCGGCTCCTCTCCCGAGCTGGGCAAGATCACGGAGATGGCACGGGGTGAACTGCTCAACGCGGCGAAGTCCGCGGCGGTCTCCGTGGCCAGCCACCGGATCGACTCGCTGAACGAGCGGCTCCAGGAGCGGGCCGGAGTGCCGGGGGGCGCGACGCCCGGAGCAGAGCAGCAGGAACCGGAACCGGCGGCGCCCGAAAGCACCCCGGATGAGGAAACGGTTGCCGAAGAAACAGGGGCCGCAGAAGGCCAGGCGCGGGGACCCGACGGGGCCGGGGGCACGTCGAGCCGGACCGCGCCCCGGCCCCGGAGCGCCGAGGAATCGGCCGTCGATGAGTCGCCGCGGGCCCGCACTCGCGCGCGGACGGAGACGGGCCGGTCTCCGGTGCGGCGCACCAGGAGCACCAGGAGGTGAACGAAATGGTCACCGATCAGGTCAAGGGAGCCGCGGACTCGGTGCCGAAGAAGGCCGCCGAGGCCGTCGGGGAAGCGCAGGAACGGGCCACGGAGTCGGTGGAGTCGGCGGTGTCGAAGGTCGTGCCTTCGACTGAGGTCAGTGAGGCGCTGGGCAGGCTGGTCCAGACCGTGATGACCCAGGCATCGTCCGCGTTGCTGGACCGCATCACCTCGGTGTCCGGGCGGTTGACCGAATTCGCCGAGCGGGGTGGCGGAAGCGGGCTGATCAGCGCACTCACCGGCGGCGCGCCCGGAGCGAAGCGGAAGGCGGTCCTGGGGATGGCGAAAAGCGGCGTGACGGGCGCGGTGGGACAGGTGAAGGACCGGGTGGCCGAGGCCGCCGGGACACTTACCGGCGGAGCGGACAGCGGCAAGACCAGTGCGCTCAAGGTGACCACCATCGTGGAGGACATCGACGTCGGTTTGCCGGTCGATCTCGTTTACGACCAGTGGACCAGGTTCACCGATTTCCCCACTTTCATGAAGAAGGTCGAAAACGTCGAGCAGGTGAGCGACGAGACGCTGCGCTGGAAGACACATATCTGGTGGTCGCACCGGGAATGGGAGTCGACCATCGTCGAGCAGGTTCCGGAGGAACGCATCGTGTGGCGGTCCAAGGGCGAGAAGGGCTATGTCGATGGCTCGGTCACCTTCCATGAGATGACACCGGATCTGACCCGCGTCGCGTTGGTGCTCGAGTATCACCCGAAGGGGCTGGTCGAGCACACCGGCAACCTCTGGCGGGCGCCGGGCCGCCGCGCGCGGCTGGAGCTGAAGCATTTCAGGCGACACATGATGACCTACGCGCTGCTGCATCCGGACGAGATCCAAGGCTGGCGCGGGGAAATCCGCGACAGCGAGGTCGTCGACGGACAGGAGTCCCCCGCTAGCGAGGAGGCTACCGGGCAACGCGAGGAAGCCAAGGACACGGAAGACGAACAAGCCGGGGAATACGCCGAGAACGAAGAACCGCAACCAGCGGGCGGCAGGCGCGGAGGAGAACGATGACCACGGCCGTGCAGCCGAGCGGCGGCGGGACCGGGCTTGACCGCCCCACTCCCACCGGCTTGGCCGATGTGATCGACACGATCTTGGACAAGGGCCTCGTGATCGACGCCTACGTCCGCGTCTCCCTGGTCGGAATCGAACTGCTGACGATCGATGCCCGGGTGGTCATCGCGAGTGTGGACACCTACCTGCGGTTCGCGGATGCGGTGAACCGCCTTGACATCTCCGACACCCAGCACGAGGGACTACCCGACCTGATCGAGGACGTGCAGTCCGGCGGCGCCAAGGCCAAGACGAAGGGCGCGCTGGAGGCCGCCGGCGACAAACTGCACGACCTGCTCGGCGAGGACTCCGGTGAGAATCGCCAGCGCGCCGCACGCGACCGCGGGGAGGGTGTGTGACATGCCGGAAACCGGAACCGACAACGCGGTCTACGTCTACGGGATCGTGCCCGCCGATGTCGAAAGCGAGCCCGACACGCACGGCGTCGGTGATCCGCCCCAGTTGGTGAAGACCGTCCGGCGGGGCGACCTGGCCGCACTGGTCAGCTCGATCACGACGGATTCCCCGCTGGGCAGGCCGGAAGACCTGGCCGCGCACGCCGCCGTCCTCGACAGGACGGCGGCCGTCGCCCCGGTGTTGCCCCTGCGATTCGGCGCGGTGGTGACCGATGAGCGTTCGGTGGCCGAAGAACTCCTCGCGACGCACCACGACGAGTTCGCCGAGGCGCTCGGCGAACTGGCGGGAAAAGCGGAGTACGTCCTCAAAGGACGCTACGTCGAAGAGGAGATCCTGAATGAAATCCTCGCCGAGAACTCGGAATTGTCGCAGCTACGCGAGGCGATCCGGGACAAGCCGGAGGACGCGACTCGCAATGAGCGGATCGTCCTCGGTGAGGGAATCAACAACGCGATCGCGGCCAAACGCGACGCCGACACCCGGACAATGGCCACGGCGCTGGCCGACGTCGGCAGCATGCTGAACCTCCGCGAGCCCACCCACGAGGTGGACGCGGTGCACATCGCGTGCCTAGTCGAGACGGCGCGCCAAGCCGACCTCGAAGCCGCGATCGACCGGGTGGCGCGTGGCTGGACGGGCCGCGTAGAGGTTCGCCTACTCGGCCCGCTGGCGCCCTACGACTTCATCGTCACACACACTGAGGAGCAGGCGTAATGGGATTGGTGACCGCGATTCTCGGGTTGCCGCTCGCCCCGGTCCGGATGGTCGTCTCGCTGGGTGAAGTGATCGAGCGGCAGGTGGAGCGGGAGACGCGCGATCCCGCTTCGGCGCGGCGCGATCTGGAACGGATCGAACGGGCGCGGGAGTCCGGCGAGATTTCCGCTGAAGAGGAAGCCGAAGCACAACAGCGGGTGCTGGACCGCATGACGCGTAAGGACACCCGCCCGGCGAACCCGAAAGAAGGGTGATCACGAATGGCCATCGCGAAATCAGGGAACGACGCCGCAGCGGCCCCGGACCCCGGGCAGAGATTTTCGGCGTCCACCATCGCCGCGGAGGCGGTCGCGCGCGTGGGTGAGCTGACGTCGAAGACCACGCTGGGCGTCACCTCGGTCGAACCGATCGAAGACGGCTGGCTGGTCGAGGTGGAGGTGCTCGAAGACCGCCGGGTCCCGTCCACTGCCGACATGCTGGCGATCTACGAGGTGGAGTTGGGTTTCGACGGGACGCTGCTCGCCTACCGGCGGACCCGGCGCTATGGCCGGGGTAAACCGATCGGAGGTTCGAGCTGACATGGCCGGATCCGTGCAGCCCGCGACCGGCGGGCAGAACAGCGCCTTGATTGCCGGGAACGACCACCAGCCCGCCAACCTGGGTGACATCCTTGAGCGAGTGCTGGACAAGGGACTGGTCATCGCCGGTGACATCCAGGTCAATCTGCTCGACATCGAACTTCTCACCATCAAGCTACGCCTGGTGATCGCCTCTCTCGAGACCGCGAAGGAAGTCGGCATCGACTGGTGGGAACACGATCCCTGGCTGACCGGCAACGGCGAGGCCGGCTCGGCGCTCGAAGCCGAGAACCGCCGTCTCAAGGCCCGCATCGACGAACTGGAGGTCGGCGAACACCGAGAGATCGAGGGCGGCGATCATGACTGACCGGGAAACCGGGACCTGGCTCTACGCCGTCGCCGGTGAGCTGGACCAGCCTTTGCTCGGCTCGCTGACCGGAGTGGCCGGTGAGCCACTGCGCATCGTTCAAGCGGCCGGGCTCGGCGCGGTCGCCGGTTCGGTGCCGCTGGATTCCTTCGGCGAACAGGCTTTGCGCCGCAATTTCGAAGATCTCGATTGGCTCGGCCGCATCGCGCGCACTCACGACAAGGTGGTGGAAGCCGTCGTGCGGGCGGGTCCGGCCGTGCCGCTGCGACTGGCCACCGTCTACCTCGACGACGATCGGGTCAAGGTCGTTATCCAGCGGCGTCGGCACGATTTCGAGCGCACGCTCCGACATGTCGCGGGGCGGACTGAATGGGGGGTCAAAGCTCTGCAGAACCGGCCGACGGCTGCAAAACCGGTCGCGCGAACCGCGGGTGATCCGCCTTCTCGGGGCGCGGGAACCGCCTATCTGCAAAGGAGGCGCACGCAGCTCGTGGCACGGGAACGCGGCGAGCGGTTCGCCGCCGAGCAGGCCGCCGATATCCACTCTGCACTGTCGACACGTGCCGTCGACACCCGGCGACACCGGCCCCAGAGCCAAGAGCTCTCCGGCGGCAAACTCCCGATGATCCTCAACGCCGCTTATCTCGTCGACGACGAGGCGGCTGGAGACTTCATCCGGACGGTTTCGGACCTGGAGGAGGAACACGAGGCGATCCGACTCCAGCTGACCGGGCCTTGGCCACCGTACTCCTTCTCGTCCTTGGAAGAAGGGACACCATGAACGAACCGTCAGCGGGTGAATTGGTCTCTCGAAAACCCGCCATGGATCAGCCGACCGACCGGCTCCCGGAACCGCTGCTCGATCGCGATGTCGCGCTCGTCGATGTGCTGGACCGGGTGCTGGCCGGCGGGGTCGTGGTCAGCGGCGAACTCACGCTGTCGATCGCCGACGTGGATCTGGTCCACCTCTCCCTGCGCACGCTCCTTTCCTCCATCACCGCGCTGCGGCCACCACCATGAACGCGCCCCGGAAACCACGGATCGACAGCGACCCGGAGACGGCGGAACGCAGCCTCGTCAGCCTGGTGTTGACCGTGGTGGAGTTGCTGCGCCAGCTGATGGAGAAGCAGGCGTTGCGCCGAGTCGACCATGGTGACCTCACCGAGGACCAGATCGAGGCGATCGGGCTGACCCTCATGCGCCTGGAGGAACGGATGGACGAGCTGTGTGACCACTTCGGACTCAGCCCGGAGGACCTCAACATCGACCTGGGTCCACTCGGCCCGCTCCTTTCCCGGTCATGACCTGTCGCGGTCGACCAGGCCGGGCGAGGCCGACGCGATCATCGCATCGCCGAGAGCGCCAAATCCGAATCCCTGGGGAAAATCACGAAGCTGTTGCGGAACTTCCCGCGGGTCGGCCCGGTGGGCACCGATATCTTCGGCCGCGAAGCGCGGGCGGTGTGGCCGGAACTACCATCGCGGTCGAGCCTGGCCCGGCATGGGTCAAAATGATCGACCTGGCGTCCCGGCTCCAGGTAGGAGACCCTTGCCAGGGTACCGGTTTGACCCGCGCACATCCGGGTATGCACACGGTGCCGGCCCGAAGCAAGATCAGCGGCCGGCCCGCCCGAAGATCCGATGCCCGGCGCGACCTGCACAACCACGGCTCGGCGGCGGCGACGGCTCGCGTACGGCCGCACAGGATGAGCTAGGAGCTGAACCATGGCGGTGCGAGCGATCTGGAGTGGCGCGATCAGTTTCGGCCTGGTGACGGTCCCCGTCGAGCTGTACAGCGCGACCGAGGACCACACCGTGCACTTCCGGCAGTTCGAACGGGGCACGTCGGACCGGATCCGGTACCGCCGGGTCAACGAACAGACCGGCAAGGAAGTCGACTTCGCCGACATCGTCAAGGGCTACGATCTGGGCGACGGTGAATACGTGCTCATCGAGCAGGACGAGCTGGACGACATCGCGCCGGGCCGGTCCCGTTCGATCGACATCGAGGAGTTCGTCGACCTCGACCACATCGACCCGATCTTCTTCGACAAGAGCTACTGGCTGGCGCCGGCGAAGGAGGAGTTCGGCCGCGCGTACGGGCTGCTGCTGCAGGCGATGGAACGGACGGACAAGGCCGGTATCGCGCGCTTTGTCATGCGGGGCAAGGAACATATCGCGGCGGTGCGCGCCGGTGACGGCGTGCTCGTCCTGGACACGCTGCTGTTCGCCGAGGATGTTCGCGACCCGCGCCGCGAGCTGAGCAAGCTGCCGGAACAGGCGCCGCCACGCGGCAAGGAGCTGGACATGGCGGTCAGCCTGATCGAATCCATGGCGGAGGACTGGCGGCCGGAGGACTTCCAGGACACCTACACCGAACGCGTGTTCAAGCTGATCGAGGACAAGAAGGCCGGCCGCAAGGTGACCGTCGAACAACCACCCGCCGAGCCCACCAACGTCACCGACCTGTTCGACGTCCTCTCCCGCAGCGTCGAAGCCCAGCGGGGCAAGCGCTCCTCCTCGGCCCCGGACCGGTCCGAGCTGTCCAAGCTCGCCAGAGCCGAACTCGACAGGATGGCCCGCGACCTCGATATCAAGGGCCGTTCCAAGCTCTCTCGCGCGGAATTGGAAAAGGCCATCCGCGACGCGACACCACGACGTCGTCGCGTTTCCTGATTCGCCCCGGCACCGTACCGTGTGAAGCCGAGACCGCAATGTGCTCCCCGATGACGGAGGTTCGACGTGGCCAAGCTGATCTATTCCGCGATCGCGTCCCTGGACGGATACGTCGAGGACCAGCACGGCGATTTCGAGTGGGCGGCTCCCGATGAGGAGGTGCACGCGTTCGTCAATGACCTTGAGCGACCGATCGGCACCTATCTCTACGGGCGCCGGATGTACGACACGATGGTGTTCTGGGAGACCGTGCCCACCAGCGGCGATCAACCCGCGGTAGCCCGGGATTTCGCGCGGATCTGGAGAGCGGCCGAAAAGATCGTGTACTCGCGGACACTGAAGACGGTATCGAGCGCGCGGACGCGGATCGAGCGCGCTTTCGATCCCACGCTGATCAGGAAACTCAAGGAGTCCTCGGCCCGTGACGTCACGGTAGGGGGCGCGGAGCTGGCCGGCCAGGCGATCGCGGCGGGCTTGGTCGACGAATGCCACCTGTTCCTCGGCCCCATCGTCGTCGGTGGCGGAAAGCGCGCGCTGCCGGATGACGTGCGCGTCCAGCTCGAACTCTTGGACGAGCATCGCTTCCGAAGCGGCGTCGTTCACCTCCACTACGGGGTTCGCGCCTGACCAGTCCCCCGAGAGAAAGCGCCGCGCGCTCACCTGCGGCGATTCGGGTTCGACGGCTGTGGCCGCGACGGTTACCGCCACAATGCTGGGGTACCCGACGACGAACCAGCCCGAGACGACGGGAGAGCGGATGACGTCCGGGCCGCGCCGATGTCTCGGTGGGCCCAGGCCGAGGACACCGCCAGGCCGAGCGGCGAGGACCCGCGGGGCGCGGCGCCGGGGGCATCGGAGAACGGGAAAGGAGCCAGTATTGGCTGGGCGGCGGCACCGCTTGGCGGAATACCAGGCGAAGCGGGACTTCGCACGGACGACCGAGCCCGCCGGCGACGATCGCACCGGCCGGGGAGGGAACTCGTTCGTGGTACACCGGCACCGCGCCCGGCGCCGCCATTACGATCTCCGGCTCGAACTCGACGGTGTGCTGGTGAGTTGGGCGGTGCCCAAGGGACCCACCCTCGACCCGGACGTGCGGCGGATGGCGGTGCACGTCGAGGATCATCCCCGCGAGTACGCCGATTTCGAGGGCGTGATTCCCCGGGGAGAGTACGGCGGCGGGGACGTGATCGTCTGGGATCGGGGCTACTGGGAACCGGCCGACACCGACGATGCCGCACGGGCGATCAACGACGGCACCCTGCATTTCGATCTGCACGGGCACAAGCTCGCCGGACGGTTCGTGCTCGTCCGCCGCGGCGAGTCCGCTTCGGACAAAGAGCAGTGGCTGCTCCTGCACAAACACGACGAACACGCGCACAAGGGCTGGGACGCGGAGGACCATCCGAGATCGGTCAAGAGCGGTCGCACGAACGACGAGGTGGCGGCGAATCCCGAGGCGACCTGGCACAGCGACCGGCCGCCGGCGCAGGCCGCCGTGCCCACCACCGCCCCGTCGGCGAGCGGCGACGAGCTGGCGGCGCTGGATGAGCTGGGCGCCAAGGGAACCTGGCACTTGGACGGGCATCGGCTGAACCTGACGAACCTGGACAAGGTGCTCTTCCCCGCGACCGAAGAGTCGACCGCGGTGACCAAACGCGAGCTGATCGCCTACTACACGACGGTCGCGCCGGTCATCCTGCCCTATCTCGCCGACCGCCCGCTCGCCACGCACCGGTTCCCCGACGGCACCGGCAAACCCGGGTTCTGGCAGAAGGAAGCGCCACCGCACGCGCCGAAGTGGTTGCGGCGCTGGTACGACGACCGCACCGGGGCCGGCAAGGGTCGCAGCTACCTCGTGGCGGACAGCGCCGCCGCACTGGCCTGGCTCGCCAACTACGGCGCGCTGGAGTTGCACGCCTGGACCTCGCGTGTCCCGGACGTGGAACACCCGACCTGGGCCTTGTTCGACATCGACCCCGGTCCGCGGACCCGGTTCGAAGATCTGCTCCTGCTGGCCCGGCTGCACCGCACGGCGCTGGAGCGGCTCGGTCTCCGGGGCCGGCCGAAGGTCACCGGCCGGCACGGCATCCAGGTGTGGGTACCGGTCGAACCGCGCTACACCTACGCGGAAACCCGCGCCTGGACCGAAACCGTGGCCCAGGCGATCGCGCGCACCGTACCGGAGCTGGTGAGCTGGCACGGGGAGAAGCGGGAACGAGACGGCCTTGCGCGGCTCGACTACACCCGGAACGTCATCACGAAGACGCTCGTGGCCCCTTACAGCGTCCGGCCGCGGCCAGGTGCCCCGGTGTCGGTGCCGCTCGAGTGGGACGAACTCGAGGATCCCGACCTGCGGCCCGACGGCTGGACCATCCGCACGATCACGGCCCGTTTGGCGGACAACGGAGATCCGTTCGCCCCGCTGCTCAATCTCCCGCAACAGCTGCCCGAGCTGTAACCCGCGGAGGTGTTCACCTCCCGTCTAGCGCCCGGCGAGTCCCCCGCTCCGGTCGGCGAGTCCCCCGCTCCGGTTGCCGAGTTCTCCCGTCGAGACGGGGTGGCGCCCGCACGGGTCGGCGACTTCCCCGCCCGGTCCGCGAATCCTCCCGCCCGGCGGACACCCTCGTTGAACGCCACGACAACTCGAAGGCCGCACAAGAGAACTCGTCCACCGGACAAGGCAACTCGTTGACCGGACGGGAGAACTCGACGACCGGAAGAGGGGACACGGGGACCGGAAGAGGGGACACGGGGGCGTCACCGGCGGCCCCCTACCCGAGCCGGCCCACACCTGACCGGCACGATCAGGCCGGCCCCTCCAGGGAGATCAACAGCCGACGAAGATCGTCGCTGAGCCGCCGCTGGGCGGCCGGAGTCAACGCGGAAAGCAGCCGCGTCTCGGTCTCGGTCTTGGTGCTGAACACCTCGCGGGCCCGGCGCAGGCCCTCCTCGGTGAGGCTGACGAGCACCTGCCTGCGGTCGTCGGGGTCGATGTCGCGGCGAACCCAGCCCTTGCGTTCCAGGCCCGCGACCCGTTTGGTGACCCCACCCGAGGTCAACCGCATGCTGTCCAGCAGCGCGCCGGCCGACAGGCGGTATGGGGGCCCGGCGCGTTTGAGCGCGCCCAGCAACTCCATCTCCCACACTTCGATGCCGAACGCGGCGAGTTCCCTGCGCAGCTCGGTCTCGACATGGTGCGCGACCCTCCGCAGCCGGAGGCTGAGCGCCTTGCTGACGAGGTCCACCTCCGGATGCGGGGACATCTGCTCGATGATCGTGTCGACCCGGTCACGCGGTTCGGCGCCCACCATGGGGGTATCCTAACACCAGTCGTTTTCTTACTGGTCTCAAATCTACTGTGGATGGTGCGGTGACCTCGACCGGAAGCGTTGTGCCCCCCAGCGACCCACGGCGGTGGCGCGCGCTGTCGATCTGCCTCGTCGCGGGGTTCATGACCCTGCTGGATGTGAGCATCGTCAACGTCGCGCTGCCGTCGATGGAACACGGGCTCGGCGCGACGCCCTCCGACGTGTCCTGGGTCGTCTCGGGCTACGCCCTGACCTTCGGCCTGGCGCTCGTGCCGGCCGGGCGCCTCGGCGACGACTACGGGCGCAAGAAGATGTTCCTGCTCGGCCTGCTGCTGTTCATCGTGACCAGCGCCCTGTGCGGTGCCGCGCCGAACCCGACCTGGCTGGTGATCTCCCGGCTGTGCCAGGGAATCGCGGGTGGGGTGCTCAATCCCCAGGTCATCGGCATGATCCAGCAGCTGTTCTCCGGCCGCGAGCGGGGCCGGGCGTTCGGGTTCTTCGGGGCCACGGTCGGCCTGTCCACGGCGGTGGGCCCACTGTTGGGCGGCCTGCTCATCCAGGTGTTCGGGGCCGGTGAGGGATGGCGCTACGTCTTCTACGTGAATCTGCCGATCGGCGTGCTCGCGATGGTCTTCGGCGCCCGGCTCCTGCCTCGTGACCGCGGCACCAGGCGCCGGCACGCGCCGGATCTCGTCGGCTCCGCCCTGCTCGGGGTCAGCGTGGTCACGGTGATGCTGCCCCTCATCGAGGCCGAGGAGGCCACGACGGCCCCGCGGTGGTGGCTGATGGGTGTCGGGGCCGCGCTGCTCGTGCTGTTCGTGCTGTGGGAGAAGTGGCTCGGTGGACGCGGCCGGCAGCCGCTGGTGAACCTGCGCCTGCTGGCCATCCGCAGCTATGCCATGGGAACGCTCCTGGGGCTGGTCTACTTCGCCGGATTCACCGGGATCTTCCTCGTCACGACCCTGTTCTTCCAGCAGGGCCTGGGTTATTCACCGCTGCAGTCCGGTGCCTCGATGCTGGCCTTCGCCGTCGGCTCGGCGATCTCGCCCGCGATCGGCGGTCGCATCGTGCACCGCTTCGGGCGACCGATGGTGGTGTTCGGCAACCTGCTGGTCGCCCTCGGGCTGGCCGGGACGGCGTGGCTGGTCCGCGACTGGACCGCGGCGGGCACCGGCTTCGTGCTGGCGGGCCCGCTGTTCGCGGCCGGCTTCGGCAGCGGGCTCGTGGTCGCGCCCAATTCGACGCTCGCGCTGGAGGAAATCCCGCAGGCCGAAGGCGGAACCGCGGCCGGAGTGCTGCAGACCGGCCAACGGGTGGGCTCCGCCATCGGGACGGCACTGGGCGGATCGCTCTTCTTCGGGCAGCTGAGCCGTTCCCACGGCGACTATCATTCTTCCGCGGCGCTGGGCTTGTTCGGCTCGGCCGGGCTGGTCACCGTCGCGCTGCTCTTCGGCCTCGCCGACGTGGCGCTGTCCGCGCGCCGCAAGGACCGCGCGGGCGCCGCCCAGCCACCACTCGCGGAACAGCCCCGCGTGCGCCCCGCGGTTCGTGGGAGCGTGCTCGGCCTGAACCCGGGTGCTCCCGCCGTCGTCACCTTGACGTCGCTGACCGACAACCGCGCCGTACGCGTCCTGACCGGAGCGGACGGCCGATTCTCGATGCCCGCCGGCCCCGGCGATCACCTTCTGCTCGTCACCGCACCGTACCGGCAGCCGGTGGCACGCCAACTCCGGGTCGGCCACGAGCCGGTGACCGAGAACGTGACCCTGCCCGGCACCGTCCGGCTCACCGCCGCCAGGCAGGTGGCCTCCGGCCGGACGCCGGTGCACGAAGCTTCGTGACCGTTCGACGGAACCGCACACGGTGGAATCGACGGGATCGCCCCGGGTTCAGGCCGAGCACGCTCCGGTGAATCCGCAGCGCCTGCCGGCCACCGAGGAAAACCCGTCTCCCGCAAAGAGCTTCGACCGGCCACGTCACCCGCTGGACCCAGAAACTCATACCGCCGTGGGACCTCAGCCACAGCGCCGCCGAGTAACCGCCGGCCGACGATAAACAGCCGCCTTTGCCGAAACTGCTGATCCTGCAGGAAAAACCGGTGTTCGTCGCGCGCGACAAGCGGCTGCGGAAACCCCCATACACCACCCCGCGAAGATCATTACCGCGGCGCCCGTGGCGATCGTGCTGAACGGTGTGCATCACCGAATCCGACAGAGTGGGGTGGTCACGCGGAACTGCGATGGCTAAACTCTCCGACGCTCAAGATCACTTGCCGGAAACTGAACCAACGAGATCGGTTCCGCCACCTGTTCCGGCCAGGTGTGTGTACCGGTCGGATCGGAATGACGTGGGCTGTACGCACTCGGATCGATGTCCTCTTTTCCCACTCCTCAGAGCAAGCTTGAGAAGCTGGCGCGAGTACTACTGCGACACCGAGGACGGCTGGCACGACTGCGCGCGGTATCAGGTGACACTCACGGGCAAGCCCGTACCGATCACGCTGCTGCCGAATGGGCGCGACGCGCATCATCTCAAGCGCCCGGTCGAGAACGACTGGCAGCACGGCCAGGAAACCGGGCAGCTGACCGGACAGCCGACCGGGCAAGGGCTGCCGGGATACCCGGGTTCCGGCTCGCCCGAGCCCGGGGCTGTGTTCGAGCCGGCGCCGTTCCCCGCGCGTGACCCGTCACCACGACCTGCCCGGGTTCCGTCGCCGCCGAAAACCCCACACGCCCCGGCCAAGCGCAGCTTCTGGGCCCGCGTCGCCGACTGGATGAAAGGTCCCGCATGACCAACTACTGGCCCTGGTGGGCGGGCGCGGGCGGACTCGCCCTCGTCACCATCACCCATACCCTCGCCACCGACCGATCCTTCGGGGTGTCCTCGGCGTGGGATCGAGTCCTGCACTGGCGCGAAGAACGCAAGATCGAACGGCTGAACGACTCGTTCATCAACGAAGACGCGCTCGCCGAGGCTCTCGCCGCGGCCACGGCCGAACACATGAGAACCCGGCCTGGCGCGCCCGCGTCGGCGGAGGTCGCCGGCGCCGCCCCGCTCGAGCGGGACTCCGCACCGGCCGCGGCGGAGAGCACCCCGGTCGCGATCGCGCGCCCGACACCGGTGGTGGTCGAGGCCGCGCTGCTCGTCTCCATCTTCCTTGGCGGGTTGATCGCGGCCTTCGCCTCGGGCCGTTTCAAGCTTCGCTTCGACATGGGAAGCGGTTTCAGCGACATCGTCACCGCCAATCCGGTCGTCATGGTCTGCGTGCTGTTCGTGGGTGGTGTGCTCGTCGGCTTCGGCACCCGGCTCGCCGGAGGGTGCAGCTCCGGTCACGGCCTCAGCGGCTGCGGGCGGCTCCGCCCGGTCAGTCTCCTCGCGACCGCCGTTTTCTTCGGCACGGCCGTCGTCGTGTCGTTCCTGCTGTGGAAGGTGATCTGATGCGTACCAGGGGCGCGATCCTCGCCGGCAACGTCGTCGCCGGGCTGATGCTCGGCTTCACCGTCGCCAACATCGGATTCGGCGACTACACCCAGCTGAACCGCATGTTCACCTTCCAGGACCTGCGCATGCTGTTCTCCTTCGCCGGGGCCGTGGCGATCCTCATCGTGGTTTTCGCCCTCCTCCGCGTGCGCCGCACACCGGGGCGCATCCACGCGGGCGTCGTTCCCGGCGCGGTGATGTTCGGCGCCGGGTGGGCGATCTCGGGCGGCTGCCCGGCGATCCCGATCGTCCAACTCGCCACCGGCTACCTGCCCGCGCTGATCACCATCGCCGGCATCGCCGTGGGCATCCGGCTCTGCCGCTGGGCCAACGGAAAGTACTTCCGCCTCGACCGGGGCTCCTGCGGCCTGTAGGGAACTCGACCGGCCGGTCCGCTTTCGTGAACACGCGAAGCGGACCGGCCCCACGTCGCCAGTCGGTCAGCAACCCCGATGGTGCTGAACGGTGCCGTCGGCCACCTCCGGATCCTGCCCGCCAGCGCCGGAAACGCCGCCGGGGGCCCAACGGCGCGCCAGGCCCGCGCCGAGCAAGGCCGCCCCCAGTGCCGCGATTCCGCCGACGAGGACCGGTGCCCGGCCACCCGCGACGTCCGCGATCCAGCCGAGGACAGGGCCGCCGATGGGGGTGGTCCCGAGTTGCAGCACGGTCTGCAGGGCGAGGACGCGACCGATCATCGCACGGTCGGAGCGGAGTTGGGCGATGGCGGTGGTCGCCGTGAGGTAGGCGACGCTCATGCCCCCGATGACCGCGGCCAGCGGGTAGGCGAAGGCCAGGCCCGGAACGAAGAAAAGGGCGACCAGCGACGTCCCGAACCCGATGGCACCGAAGATGATCGACCGCAGGGTGATCGCCGCGCGTCGCGCCACCGCCAGGGTGCCGAGCACCCCGCCGATGCTGAACGCCGCGTAGACCAGCGTGTATTGGTTGTCCGTGCCGCGCAGTCCCTTCTCGACGAACAGCGGGAACACGACGGTGAAGTTGTAGCTGGCGGTACCGATGATCAGCAACATGGTGAACGAGATCCATAACTCGGGCACGCGGGCCACGTACCGCAGGCCGGCACGGATCTGGCCGGGCCCCCGGGATGCCCGCGGTGCCGGACGCAGCTGATCGGAACGCATGAACACGAGCATGGACAGGACGACCAGGTAGGACAGGCCGTCGATGGTGAAACACCAGCCATAGCCGAAACTGACGATCAGTGCTCCGGCGACCGTGGGACCGATCACTCGGGACAGGGCGGTCATCGCGCTGTAGAGAGTGACCGCATTGGACAGTTCGGCCGCGGGGACCATCTCGTTGACGAACGAGCGTCGCGCCGGGTTGTCGAAGGCAAGCATGCACCCGCCGGCGAGCGCGGTCAGGTAGAACAGCGGCAGCGGCGCGTGCGGCAGGAACGCCAGCAACGCCAGCACGAACGACTCCACCATCTCCAGCGTCTGGGTGACGTAGAGCAAACGCCGCTTGTTCGACCGGTCGGCGACCAGCCCGGCCCCGGGAGTGAGCACCAGCAGCGGTCCGTACTGGCAGAACGCGAGCAGCCCGACCGCCGTTCCGCTTCCGGTCTGATGCAGCACCAGCAGTGTGATCGCGACGTTGGTCAGCCAGTTGCCGCTGTTCGAGATGAGCTGGCCGACAAAGAACAGCCGGAAGTTGCGCACCCGCAGCGAGGCGAACGTCCGCCGCGCGATCCCGTCGAATCCCATCAGGTCGACACGGTATCCGAAATCCGTCGCACGGAATTCGGCCGGGGCATCGTGGCTTCCGCCGCCTGCCACGGAATTCGCCTGAAACACCCGATCCGATGACTACCGTGCCAGGATTCGCCCCGAATCACTGATTCGCCCGACTCGTGCCCGACCATCATCCCCCGAACGACGCCTTCCCAAAATGGAAGCCATTCGCTACTGTGTTCGATCTCAACCATTCAGAGCAACCAGGGAAACCGGGCAGCCGAACGGTGCACAGGAAGGCGAGCGATTGACCGGATCCGAAACAACGGACACAACAGATGGCGGCGGCCGCAGGGAAAGACTCGATCGCAGGTACTGGCGATTGTGGTGGGCCAACGGTATCAACTCGGTCGGGGATGGCGTCTTCGTTGCCGCACTACCGCTCCTGGCGGTGACCGTCACGCAGGATCCTCGACAGATTTCGCTGATAGCCGCGATGACCTACCTACCGTGGTTGTTACTGTCACTGCCCACCGGAGTCTTGGTCGACCGGCATGACCGGGTGACATTGATGTGGATCTGCCAGCTCATCCAGGCGGTTCTCGTCGCCGGAGTCGCGGGCGCGGCGGCGGTCGGAATGGTGAACATCCCGCTGTTGGCCACGGCCGCCTTCCTGCTCGGCAGTGCCGAGGTCTTGATCACGAACGCCGCGCAGTCCGCGCTGCCACGGTTCGTCGCGCCCGATCTGTTGCAGAAAGCCAACAGCAACCAACAAGTAGCGCAGTATCTGGGCGCGAACACACTGGGTCCCCCGCTGGGCAGCTTCCTGTTCGCACTCATGCCGGCATTGCCGTTCGGGCTGGACGGCGTCTCCTTCGTCGCCTCGGCCACGTTGCTGACCCGTCTGCCGCGTCACCACGTCGAGCGGACGGAACGTCGCTCGGCCGGCCACGAAATGATCGAGGGACTTCGCTGGCTGGCCAAACACAAACTGCTCCGCCTGTTGGCGTTCATGCTCGCCGTCAACACCTTCTGCAACCAGGTTGGTTTCGCCACGCTGGTGCTCTACGCCACCAAGACGCTCCACGTGAGCCCTGACGAGTACGGGCTGATGCTGCTGGGTGTCGGCGTGGGAGGCACCATAGGAGGACTGGTGAATGCGCGCATCGCGCATTCACTGGGCGCCATCCCGGCATTGATCATGGCCTACGCGGCCAACAGCATGATCTACCTGGCAATGGGACTCGCGCCATCGGGAACCGTGCTGGCGATTCTGCTGGGTGCCTGCGGCTTCGCCGTGACGATTACCAATGTCGTCACCGTCAGCCTCCGGCAGCAGATCGTGCCGGAAAGTCTGCTCGGTCGCGTCAACAGCGTCTATCGCATGCTGGGTTGGGGCCTGATGCCACTGGGGAGCGCGGTCGGCGGCTTCGTGGCGGCACGGTACGGACTGCGCGCGCCCCTGCTGGGCGCCGGCGGAATCCGGACAATAGCGTTGATTCTCGCCTTCCCTGCCTTGCTGGCCGGAGCACGGCGACTTCAGCGGAGACCCTGAAGGATTTCTCGCAGGTCCTGAACGTGGCGGGATACCGGTGCCGGGCCTCAGCGTGCCCAGTCCGGTGTCCAGACGTCATCGCCGGCGGTGGCCTGGTACCTGGCCTGGAGGTATTCGAGGAAGTCGGCGAGAACGGGGTGTGGATTGTCCGCGCGCCAGATCACCGAGAGCGGATAGACCGGGGTGGGGTCGACGACGGGGATGCGACGGAGGTCGTAGCTTTCCGGCCAGAGATATCGCGAGCCTTCGCCGACGAAGGTGGAGAGCTGGCGCGAGTCCGCGATTTCGGCGAGGAGCGCTTCGACGCCGAAGCTCGGCCCGATCGTGTCGATGGTGAGTCCGAACGCCTCCGCCAGATCGCTGTAGTAGCCCAGTGGCTCGGCGTCGGACAGGCCGGGCATCCAGATGGGGTGCTCGGTGAGTTCGGCCAGGGTGACGGCCTTGGCGTTGGCCACCGGGTGCCGCGGGCCGACCAGGAGTTCGTGCCGGTCGTCGATCACGCGCGATGACCGGAGTCCGCTGGGGACCTTGCGGGCGGAGGCTCGCAAGGATCTGAAGGTGGCGTCGAGGGTGCCGGCACTGATCTCCGCCAACGCCGCCGCGGCGTCGACGTTGGCCAGGGTGACGACATCGAGATCGATGCCAGGGTGTTGTTGATAGAAGGCATAAAGGACATTGGAGGGTGCGATCCGGCGGTTGACGACGTCGATCCGCAGCGCCCTGCGTCCCGGAGTCACGGCCGCTGTGACACGCTCGGCGGCGCGGAGAAGCTCGCGTGCGTGGGGTAGCAGCGCTTGCCCGTCGACGGTGAGCCGGACACCCCTGGCGGTCCGCGCGAAGAGCTGGGCGCCGAGTTCTCGCTCCAGGGTGGCCACCCGTTTCGAGGCCGCCTGCTGGGTGACGCCGAGATCGTCGGCAGCGGCTTGGAACTGGCCGGTCTCAGCGACGGCGACGAAGGTACGAACCGCATCGAGATCCACGGGGCAGAACCTACTCCCACAACGATGAGTTGTGCCCTTCCACTCGATCTGTTGTCGGTGAAGGTTTCCATGATCGGTAGTCGGCCTGCCTGACAACGGAGGGTTGTCCCTGACCAGGTGAGGCCGCGGTGCGGCCGGGGTCGGCGACCCGTGCTAAACTGAACTAGTCGTTCAGTTTAGTTTCTAGGAGGCATCATGACCGCGTCTCACCGGACCTTCCTGATCACCGGCGTCAGCACCGGGCTGGGCCGTGCCTTCGCCACCGGCGCCCTGGAGGCCGGGCACACCGTCGTGGGCACCGTCCGCCGCCCGGCCGACGCCGACGCGTTCCGCGCGCTGGCGGACGGACGAGCTCACGCGCGCATCCTCGATGTCACCGACGAGGCGGCGGTGGCCGAGACCGTCGCCGAGGTCGAACGCACCCTCGGCCCGGTCGATGTGCTGATCGCCAATGCCGGCTACGGCCACGAAGGTCTGATCGAGGAGTCGTCGATGGCCGACCTTCGCCGGCAGTTCGAGGTGAACGTCTTCGGCGCGGTCGCCACGATCAAGGCCGTGCTGCCCGGCATGCGGACCCGCCGGCGTGGCCACATCTTCACCGTGACCTCGATGGGCGGGCTGACCACCTTCCCTGGCCTGGGTTTCTACCACGGCAGCAAGTACGCCCTGGAGGGCATCACCGAGACGCTGGCCAAGGAGGTGCGCGGGTTCGGCGTGCACGTCACCGCCATCGAACCCGGTGGCTTCCGCACCGACTGGGCCGGCCGGTCCATGGTGCGTGCCGAGCGCGGCATCGGCGACTACGACTCGCTGTTCGACCCGCTTCGCGCCACCAGGGAAGCCGGCAGTGGCAGGCAGTTGGGCAACCCCGCGCTGGCCGCGGCCGCGCTGCTGCGGGTCATCGACGCGCCCGACCCGCCGGTGCACCTGCTGCTGGGGTCCGACGCGCTGCGGCTGGTCTCCGCGGGCCGCGCGGCGGTGGAAGAGGACTTCCGAACCTGGGAGTCGCTCTCGCGGTCCACGGATTTCCCCGACGGCACGCAGATCCGCTGACGTCACCCGAGGAGCCCGCATGAGCAGCCCCGGACCCGACATCGAAGCCACTCGCCCGCAACGGCCGCGCAGCCAGCGAGCCCGCGCGGCCGTGCTGGCGGCGGCCGACACGCTCCTGACCGAGGGCGGGTTGCCCGCGGCCACCATCGACGCCATCGCCGCCCGCTCCGGGGTGAGCAAGGCGACGATCTACAAGCACTGGCCCAGCCGCACCGCGGTCGCCGCGGAGGCGTTCGGTCAGCGCATGGCGGAGGCGATTCCGCTGCCCGACACCGGCTCGGCGCGCGGCGACTTCGCGGCACAGGTGCGGCTGGTCAGTGAGTTCTATGCCAGTCCGGCCGGGACGGTGTTCGCCCAACTGCTCGCCGCCTCGGTCACCGACCAGGACGCGGCGGTCTTCTTCCGCACGTTCTTCCTGGCCGGCCGCCGTCGCGCGATCACCGAGCTGTGGCAGCGGGCGCTCGACCGCGGCGAGGTCGACGACACCATCGACGTGGAGGTGGCGCAGGACATCCTGTTCGGCCCGCTGATCTTCCGGTTGCTGACCGGCCACGCGCCGCTCACCGAGAACAACGCCGACGAAATCGCCGCCGCTGCCCTGCACGGACTGCTCGCCGACGCCGAACGTCCTCACCGCGGGAAAACCGGCCGCCAGACCTGAGGCACTGCGAACCAGGGCGATCGGGAGGTCAGAGCATTTCGTCGCGGTAGAGGCCGAGCGCGCGCAACACGGGTTCGTTGGTGTAGGAGAACAAGACCGCGTCCTCGGTGCGCGAGGCGTTGACGTGCTGGTAGCTCGCCCAGGACGGCACGACGAAGATGTCGTGTTCGCCCCAGGAGATCTCCGTCCCGTTCACCACGGTGACACCTTCGCCGCGGACCACGTGCGCGATGGTGCCCGCCGTGTGGCGACGAGTCGCTCCGCGGAATCCGGGCTCGAGGCGCTGCACCCGGCACGACATCGTCGGCAGCACCGGTCCTCCCGTCCACGGGTTGGTGTATTCGAGAAGCACGCCGTCGACAGCGCTGCCGCGCGCGTTGTCCGCAATGGACTCGAAAGCACGTTGTGTCTCCGCCCAGGGGTAGTTCCCGATCGGCGAGCTGACCGTTCGCTCCGCGATCCACGCCGGGTTGAGCCGACCGTGGATGAACTGTCGCGAGGAGAGATCATCCGGCCTCGACGACTTCTGCGCGGCGTCCGGATGAAGCTCGAAAAACTCCGCGTCGAGCGCGTTGACCATCGGAAAGTCCAGCCCGTCCAGCCACATCATCGGGCCGTTCCCCTCGTGATAGTGGTCGTGCCACTGCCACCCCGGCGTGAGCAGCAGGTCGCCGGGACGCATGTGGACCCGTTCGCCGTTTACCGTGGTGTAGGCGCCGGAACCTTCGATGATGAACCGGAAGGCATTGGCGGAGTGACGATGCGCCTGCGCCTGCTCGCCGGGGAGAATGATCTGGATGCCGGCGTAGAGCCCGGTCACGGTCGCCGCGTGGTTCCGCAGCCCGGGATTGATGAGCATGAGTACCCGGCGCTGGGCCTCCTCGATGGAAAGCACGTCGGCGAAGTGCAGTATGTAGGGCCGCAGCCGGCGGTAGTCCCAGTGGACCGGCACCGCCTGGGCGGCGGGTTCCGCCGGGAAAAGGTTGTCGAGGTGCCGCCACAAAGCGCCGACATTCAGCTCGGCCATCGACGCATAGGCTTCTTCGGTGCACAGCGGTGTTGTCGCCATGAAATGTTCATCCTTTCGACCTCTGCGCGGTTCACGCGGACGCCGCGGTCTTCTCCGCGAGTTCGCGCTGTGCGACGGCCTCGTTCGGGTCGTAGCCGTAAAGCCACTCCACGATGCCGAAATCGTCCTGGTCCCGTTGCGACAGCAACTGGCCACGCATGGCCGCGCCGACGCCGTCGATGTGCAACACGTCTCCCCATTGGCGAGCCGTGGTCTGGACTCGCGCGGTGCGGGGACCGCGCAAAGCCTCGTACTCCTTCAACGCCGCCGCCGTGTCACCGGGACGAGCGGCGACGCAGTCGGCCAGCACCACCGAATCCTCGATGGCCTGGCAGGCCCCCTGAGCGAGGTACTGCAGCATCGGGTGGGCCGCGTCCCCGACCAGCGTGAGCCTCTCGGCGCTCCATCCGCGCACCGGCGGCCGGTCCAGCATCGGCCAGCGCCGTGACCGGTCGATCAAGCTCACGCCGCGGACGACGGCCGGGCACATTCCGGTGAAAGCATGATCGAGCTGACGGCTCAGATCGTCGTGGCGGGACCCGTAGCGCCGGGTGTCGAACGTCGCGACCTGATTGCACAACTCGCCCCGGCGAACCGGATACTGCACCAGATGCAGGCTCGGGCCCACCCAGATCACCATGCCGTCCGGCTCACCGAGGCCGCCGCAGGCACGCACCTGTTCCATCGGCACGGTGCCCCGATAGGCGACATAGCCGGAATCGACCGGAGGTCCGTCCCCCACCACGGTCTTCCGGGTCAGCGAATGGAGCCCGTCGGCACCGATCAGGACACCGGTGTCATAGCGGCTGCCGTCCGCGCACCGGACCAGCGCCCCGCCCGGCCGCGGCTCGATGCCGATCACCTCTTTGGACGGTGACAGCTCCACCCGCCCGCTTTCCTTGCAGGCCGCGAGAATCGCCTGGTGGAGATCCGCGCGGTGGGCCACGAAATAGCGGTGGCCAAATCTGTCCACAAAGGACTTTCCGGTGTCCAGCGCGGTGATCGGCTCGCCGGTGACGGCGTCCCGGAGGATCAGGCGCCGAGGGAAGAACGCCGTGCGGGTGACCGCGTCGAGCACACCGAGCCGATCCAGCACCCGGGAGGCGTTGGGGCCGACCTGCAACCCGGCACCGACCTCGGTGAACTCCGGGGCCCGTTCCAGCACCCGCACCCGGCGCCCCTGGCGGGCCAGCGCGAGCGCGGCGACGAGGCCGCCGATGCCCCCGCCGAGCACGAGAAACTCCTCCGGCCGCCCGGTCACCGGGCGCCGGTCCGGACGAACGGGGAATCACCGCGGACCGCACCGAAATCAATCAGCATACGGACGAAATTAGGGACCGGCGGGGAACGATGTCAAGGTTTTCGGCAAGCCGCGCAGCGGGGAATGCCCGCCCGGGCTACGGGTGGGCCACCGGTGTGACCGCCGCCGGAGCTACTCGTCCTGGTAACCGAGCAGCCCGCGGTGGTGCGCGAGCAGGGAATTGAGCAAGGTGATCAACTGACGTCGCTCGTCTTCGTCCAGACCTCTCAGCATGGCCTCGTTGACCGCCAGGGCACGCCCGGTCGCCTCGGCGTGGACGGCTCGCCCGGCAGCGGTCAGGCGAACCACCCGGCGACGCGCGTCGGCCGGATCCTTGACCTGACTGACCAGCCGGCGGGCGACCAGCCGCCGGATCACGTCGGCGGCCGTGGAACGGTCGAGCCGGGCCCGGGACCGCAGCGCCGTCTGGGTCAGCTGCCCCTCCTTGGCCAGCGCGTTCAGCACCGCGAACTGCGGCGAGGTGAGCCCGGCGGGGAACGCGTCGGACCAGATCGCGACGTGCAGCTGCTCACAGGCACGCAGCAGGTGACCGATCATCCGCGGCAGCTCGACCTCGGCCGCCTCGGGCTGTCCCGACCGGACCGTCACGACCACCGCACACCGCCTTCGCTCCTCGTTCCGCCCGCGCGAAACGTCGCCGATTCCCCGCCACCTGATGCGAACCGATCCTACCGGGACCTTCCCCGGACGCCGCACGGCTCTTGACAGCATTCCCGCCGCGCCAATACCGTCCGTATGCTGATTATTTCGGTGCGCGGGTGCGGCGGATCTTCCGTCGCCGACTTCTCGGGACTGGTGTGCATGCGACTGGTGACCTACAACGGCGGCCGGGTGGGCTACCTCGACGACGACCGCGTGGTCGATCTCGACGAGCTCGTCGGCGGGCCCGGCCACAGCGGCGCCCACAGTGGAATGCGCCGCCTGCTGGCACGCTGGGACGAGGTTCGAGATGCCCTGCCGGCCCCGACCGCCGGCAACAGCGTCGCACTCGCCGACGTCCGGCTCGAGGCGCCGGTCCCCGATCCGACCAAGATCGTGGCGGCGCCGGTGAACTACCGCGACCACAAGTCCGAAATGGACATGGCGGTCGACATCAGCGACCTCGCCGTGTTCCTGAAGGCGCCGTCGTCGATCATCGCCCATGGCGGCGTCGTCCGCCTGCCCTATGCCGACCGGAGGGTGGATCAGGAAGGCGAACTGGCCGCCGTGATCGGGCGGCGGGCTCGCGACGTGGACGAGGACAGCGCGCTCGAGTACGTGGCCGGGTACACCGGTCTGCTCGACATCACCATGCGCGGCAAGGAAGACCGCTCCACCCGCAAGTCCTTCGACACCTTCACGCCGCTGGGCCCGTGGCTGGTCACCCGTGACGAAGCCGGTCCGGCCGACGACATCGCGCTGGACTGCACGGTCGGCGACGACCACCGCCAGTCCGCCAACACCCGGCACCTGATCTGGGGCGTGGCCAAGCTGGTGTCCTACATCTCGAGCGTGATGACCCTGGAGGTCGGCGACGTGATCGCGACGGGCACCCCGTCGGGAGTCGGCCGGCTCGCCGACGGCGATGAGGTGTCCCTGACCTTGTCCGGTATCGGCACGCTCTCGGTCACCGTCGCCGGCGGCAACCCCGGCCTCTCCCCCACCGGTACCCGTAACCGCTGAAGCCAGGAGTTTCCATGCCCGTCATCCAGGACATCCACGTCAGGTGGTCGGAGATCCCGCTCGGTGCCGGCCGGGGCGGATCCGGAGCCACCAAGGTCGACCTGCTGCTCGTCACCCTCACCGACGACGAAGGCGCGACCGGAACGGGCTTCACCTACGCGCTCACCGGCGGCGCCGACGGAGTTCACGCACTGCTGCGCGGCACCGTCGCCGACCACACCCGCGGTGCCGACCTCGATCACTGGCCCCAGCGGTGGCAGCGCATCTGGGACGACACCCACCGGCTGGGCAAGGGGACCGTGTTGCCCGCACTGTCCGCAGTGGACATCGCGGTCTGGGATCTGCGGTCCAGGAAGGCGGGGCTGCCGCTGTTCCGGTTTCTCGGCGCCCACCGCGACGAGGTCGAGGTCTACGGCAGCGGCCGGGCCACCCACGCCATGACCACCGAGCACCTGATCGACGGCGCGCGGGCTTACCTCGACGAGGGATATCACGCGATCAAGCTGCGCATCGGCGCTCGCCGCGCGGAGGAGGACATCACCCGCGTCCGCGCCGTGCGGGAAGCGGTCGGCGACGGCGTGCGGATCATGGTGGACTGCAATGAGCGGCTCGACCTCCCGACGGCCCAATGGACCGGCGCACGGCTGGCCGATCTCGGCGTCTACTGGATGGAAGAGCCACTGCGCTCCGACGACCTCGCCGGCCACGCCACGCTCGCGGGCGGCGTCGGCCTGCCCATCGCCGTGGGTGAGCACCTCCACGGCCGCTTCGAGTTCGCGTCCTACCTCCGACAGCAGGCCGCTTCCGTGCTGCAGCCCGACGTTCCCCTCACCGGCGGCGTCACCGAGTGGCTCCGGATCGCCGCGGTCGCCGAGGTCTTCGGGGCCGTCCTCAGCCCGCATTTCCTGCCCGAGCTCCATGTCCACCTGGCCGCGGCGGTACCCCATTGCCCTTATATCGAACACTTTCCGCTTCTCGACGACGTGCTCGTGGAGACGCTCCACATCAAGGACGGCCGGGCCACTCCCCCGGACCGGCCCGGACACGGAATCCTCTGGAACACCGAGGTTCTCGACCGCCTCGCCCTCGGCTGATCACCCCCGGGCACGGAAACCAGCGGCGCTGCCCGCTCGACGATCGCCGACCCGGCAGCGCCGCGGTGATTCCGGTGTCGATCAGCTGATCACGACCAGAGCACTTCCGGGTCGGGCGCTCGCCGCTCGCTGAAGGCCGCGGCGGTCTCGTGGGCCTCCCGGGTGGTCAGGTAGAGCGTGAGCAACTGGTCGTGACCCAGCCTCGCCTGGCCGGAGACCCCGTTGTGGCGCGCGGAAAAAGCCGCCTTGAGCGCCCCGATCGCGAGCGGGCTGCGGGCGGCGATCTCCAGCGCGATCTCGGTCGCGCGGGCCAGCAGCCGATCGTCTCCGACGACCTCGTTGACCAGTCCGAAGGCGAGCGCTTCCGCCGCGCGGTACTTCTTGTTCAGGTACCACATCTCCTTCGCACGCTTGCGCCCGATGGTGTCCTCGAGATAGGCGGTTCCGTAGCCGGCGTCGAAGCTGCCGACCATCGGCCCGACCTGCCGGAAGACCGCGGATTCCGCGGCCACGGTCAGGTCGCAGACGTTGTGGAGCACGTTTCCGCCGCCGACGGCGAACCCGTTCACGGCCGCGATCACCGGCTTCGAGGTGGTGTCGATGATCTGGTAGAGGTCGACCATCGGCAGCACGGACGAGTAGTCCAGCGCGGTGAGTTCGTCATGCTCGCCGCCGATGCAGAAGAACCGGTTCCCGGCTCCGGTCAGGATCGCGACCCGCAGCGAGCGATCGGTCCGAAACGACTGAAACGCGTCGATCAGCTCGTGTGCCGTCTGCGGCCGGATCTTGTTGCCGGCCTCCGGTCGGTTGATCGTCAGCGTCAGCACCGGTCCGTCGGTCGCGGTGCGGATATCGGTGTAGCCGGTCATCGGCTCGCCTCCTGGGTGTCGGTGCCGCCGAGCCGGAACCCGCGCCCGGTCTTGCGGCCGTGAAAGCCCGCGGCCACCATCTGGGTGAGCAGCGGCGGGGGCGCGAACTGCGGATCGAGCGGCGCCTCGTAGGCGCTCGTGGTCGCGTGGTGGTGGGTGTCGAGCCCGATGAGGTCCAGCAGCTCCAGCGGGCCCATCCGATAACCCAGCCCGAGTTTGAGGGCGAGGTCGATGTCCTCGGCCGACGCCAGGTCCGCGTCGAACTCGGCG
>DASSAD010000105.1:0-7803 GCA_035685725.1 Amycolatopsis sp.
CGCGAAGAGCTTCACGTCCATCGCCGGCCCGACCACCAGGAACACCAGTTTCGGCAGCAAGGGCAACGGGGTCAGCGACGCGGCGACGAACGCGTCCGCCTCGCTGCACAGGGCGAGCACGAACGCCAGCGCGGCCATCACCACCACGCCGAGCACCAGATGTCCGGCCAGCGCCTGGAACCAGCCACCGGGCACCAGCACGTTCAGCGTCGCCGAGATGATCGCGCCGAGCACGAGAAACCCACCTGCTTCGGCCAGATCCGTGCGAGCGGTCTCGGCGAAGACCTTCCAGCGGCCCCGCCCGTCGGGCTCGGGAAGCCGCCGCAGAGCGCGGTCGACGATCCAGTCGAGCTTGCCGAACCGAGCCCACAGCAGGCCCATCGCCACCGAAGTGGCGAACGAGCCGAGGAACCGGGCGAGCACCATCTCCGGGTTGCCGGGGAAGGCCACCGCGGTGGCGATCAGCACGACCGGGTTGACCGCGGGCGCGGCGAGCAGGAAGGCCAGCGCCGCGGCGGGCGGCGCGCCCTGCCCCATCAACCGCCGCGCCACCGGCACCGACGCGCATTCGCAGCCCGGAAGCGCCACCCCCGCCAGGCCCGCGACCCCGACCGCCACGCTCTGCCGGCGCGGCAGCACCCGGCGCAGCACCCTGGCCGGCACGAAGGCGGCGATCGCCCCGCTGATCAGGACGCCGAGCACGAGGAAGGGCAGGGCCTGCACGCAGATGGCGACGAACACCGTCGACCCGGTCCGCAACGCGGGCACGTCGAGCAGGCCACGAAACTCCGACTGCGCGAAGATCGCGAGCACCAGCACGACACAGAGGACTTCGAGCGAACTGATCCGCACCTTGCGCCGCTTCGGCGCGGCTTCCGTCACCACCTGCACGCCACGATCATGGCAAAGGGCTACGACACCAGGCCCGGCAGCTCCGCACGTAGCTGGGAAGCGGTCGAAACGACCAGCATCAGCAGGGTGCCCAGTGCCGAGATGTCCAGACCCTGTGCGGGAAACGCGTACCGCAGGGTGATGTCGAGCCCGCGCTCGGTGTGGATGACGCCGAGCGTGCCGAACAGACCCTGCCCCGCCCGCTCGGCGGCGGACGCCGCGACACCGGGGCGGTCCGGCAGATCCCAGGCGACCACGCAGGTCAGGCTCAGCACCGTGAGTCCCTCGGCCAGCTCGCTCGACTGGATCACACAGGGCACCCCGGCGTGTGAGAAGGTGAGCGCGCCGTCGTGGTCCACGGTGACCTCGAGGTAGCGCTCCAGTGCCTGGCGTGCCCGCACCAGCATTTCGGCCGGGTTCACGAAGCACCCTTCTCGGCCGCGTCGACGGCCGCGCCGAAACGCCGGTCCCGCTTGGCGAACTCCAGACAGGCGGCCCACAACTTGCGGCGGTCGAAGTCCGGGAACAGCGTGTCCTGGAAGACGAACTCCGCGTAGGCCGACTGCCACAGCATGAAGTTCGACGAGCGCAGCTCGCCCGAAGGCCGCAGGAACAGGTCCACGTCCGGCATTTCCGGCTGGTACATGTACTTGGCGAGCATCCGCTCGTCGATCTTGTCCGGGTTGATCTTCCCCTCGGCGGCGAGCTGGGCGATGCGCCGGGTCGCGTCGGCGACCTCGGCACGCCCGCCGTAGTTCACGCACATGGTCATGTTGAGGAGCGTGTTGTGCTTCGTCTTCTCCTCGGCCGCCTGCAGCTCCTTGATAACGCTGCGCCACAGCCGGGGGGTCCGCCCCGCCCACCGGATCCGCACCCCGATCGAGCCGAGATAGTCGACCTGGCGGCGGATCGTGTCGCGGTTGAAGCCCATCAGGAAACGCACCTCGTCCGGGCTGCGCTTCCAGTTCTCGGTGGAAAAGGCGTATACGGAAAGCCAGCGGACGCCGAGTTCGACGGCACCGCTGGCGACGTCGATCATCACGGCTTCGCCGCGCTTGTGCCCCTCGATCCGGGGCAGACCGCGCTGGTTGGCCCACCGGCCGTTGCCGTCCATCACCAGCGCCACGTGCTGGGGCACCAGCTCGGCCGGGATCCGCGGGGGCCGCTCACCCGAAGGATGCGGATCCGGAGCCCGTACCGGCATCGGTGACGCGGTGACGACCTCTGCCCTGCGCCGCACCAGTTTCCTCCTGAAATTCACCTGAAACCCAGCGCGCCGTGAATCGGGCGCGCTCAGCGGTCACCACCCTGGGAAACTGCCTGGGCCGACCCTACTTGTCGCCGTTCAACCAGCGGCAGGGACCGCAGTTGACGTTCGAGATGCCACTGCAGATGGGCCGCGACCAGGCCGCTGGCGTCCCGGCGAGCGCCGGGCACCGCGGCCTCCGCGATGTCCCAGGCGCCGTGGAGCAGGGCTTCGAGCAGCACCAGGACCTCGGGCGCCGGATGCACCGCGCCCGGTGCCCGGCAGTTTCCGCACAGCGAACCGCCCGCCTGCACGCTGAACGCGTGGTGCGGGCCCGGGAGCCCGCAGCGGGCGCATTCGGTGATGGCCGGTGCCCAGCCGGCGAAGGCCATCGCGCGCAACAGGAACGCGTCCAGCACCAGGGAGGAATCGCGCTTTCCCTCCGCCAGTGCCCGCAGCGCGCCGACGACCAACAGGTACAACCGCATCGCGGGTTCGCCTTCTTCGGCGGTGAGCCGGTCGGCGGTCTCGGCGATCGCGCTGGCCGCGGTGTATCGCTGGTAGTCGCCGACGAGGGGCAGCGCGAAGGCGTCGACGGTCTGCACCTGGGTGATCACGTCGAGGGTGCGGCCGGTGTAGAGCTGCACGTCCACATGGCCGAAGGGCTCGAGGCGCGCACCGAAGCGCGAGGTGGTGCGGCGGACCCCCTTCGCGACCGCACGCACCTTCCCGTACCGGCGGGTGAGCAGCGTGATGATCCGGTCGGCCTCACCGAGCTTGTGCACCCGCAGCACCACACCGGTGTCGCGATACAGGCTCACCACTTCATCGTCTCACGCCGGTCAGTAGCTCGGGGCCGAGCTGATCGCGACGATGCCCACGATGATGCCGAAGACCACCCCGATAGCGCCGAGGATGGTGGCGACGAGGCACAGGGTCCGGGTGGTGTCGGAGGCCTGCTTGGCCATCGCCAGGTTGCCCTGCAGCTTGAACGTGTCGACCTCGCTGGCCTTGATGATGGCGAAGATCGCGATGATCCAGCACAGGAAGATGCACCCGATCGCCCAGCCCTTGTAGCTCGGGATGTCCTGACCGGGCGGCATCCCGCCGTAACCCCCGGGCGCGCCGTAACCGGCCTGGCCGTAGGGCGCCGGCTGACCGTACGGGACGGGCTGCCCGTACTGCGGCGCCAGCTGGCCGTAGGGAGCGGGCACCGGTCCGGACGGAGGTCCGTACGGGGCGGCCGGCTGACCGTAGGGGTGCTGCTGGCCATAGGGATTGGTCATCGGGTGCCCCTCACTGAGCTGTGATATCCCGCCGGAGAGTACTCGACCGGCTGCGGGCCCGTGGGAAAAACGCGGCGAAAAACCGAGCAACGACCGGACGGGAGAACTCGGCGACCGGAACAGCGAACTCGGAAACCGGACGGGAGAACTCTGGGACCGGACGGGGGGACACGCCGGGGCTCAGACGTGCAGCGAGGTGAACGGGGCGAACGGCAGGTTGCGCACCACGAACCAGACCGCGAACACCGCGCCGGAGACCACCGGGGTCCACCGCCAGTGCTGCCAGGTCCGCACCCGCGCGCCCCGGCGCCGCCCGACCGCCCACGCCACCACGCTCCACCCGCACAACACCAGGAACGCCAACGCCACGGCGTTGTAGTGCAGCGCGGCGGGAAGATCGCCGCGCAGCAGGCTGCCCGTCATCCGGAGCCCGCCGCAGAGCGGGCAGTCGATGCCGAACCAGGCGCGGATCGGGCAGAGGATCATCTAGAAACCCAGTCGCCGCAACTGTTTCGGGTCGCGCTGCCAGTCCTTGGCGACCTTGACGTGCAGGTCGAGGTAGACCTTCGTGCCCAGCAGCGCCTCGATGTGCCGGCGGGCCTGCGAGCCGACCGTGCGCAGCCGTTCTCCCTTGTGCCCCAGGATGATCCCCTTCTGGCTGGGACGCTCCACATAGAGCAGCGCGTGCACGTCGACGAGGTCTTCGCGGCCCTCCCGCGGCAGCATCTCCTCCACGGTGACCGCGATGGAGTGCGGCAACTCGTCGCGCACACCCTCCAGGGCGGCCTCCCGGATCAGCTCGGCGACCAGCGTCTGTTCCGGCTCGTCGGTCAGCTCGCCGTCCGGGTAGAGCTGCGGTCCCTCGGGCAGCCGGGCCACCAGCAGGTCCTCCAGCGACCTGACCTGGTAACCGTCCACAGCGGACACCGGGATCAGCTCCGCGAAGTCCATCACGTCCTGCAGGGCGAGCAGTTGCTCGGCGACGCGGTCCGGCTTCACCGCGTCGGTCTTGGTCACGATGCCGAGCACCGGCGTGCGCCGGACGATCTTGCTCAGCTCCGCGGCGATGAACCGGTCGCCCGGCCCGATCTTCTCGTCGGCGGGCACACAGAAGCCGACGACGTCCACTTCGGACCAGGTGGCCTGCACGAGATCGTTGAGCCGCTCTCCGAGGAGCGTGCGCGGGCGGTGCAGCCCCGGAGTGTCCACGATGACCAGTTGCGCGTCGTCACGGTGCACGATCCCGCGGATCGCGTGCCGGGTGGTCTGCGGCTTGCTGGAGGTGATGGCGACCTTGCTGCCCACCAGTGCGTTGGTCAGCGTCGACTTGCCGACGTTGGGCCTGCCGACGAAACAGGCGAATCCCGATCGATGAGTCACGCCAGCCGCCACTTCGCTGGATTTCCGGGCCTGCTGCTCGCCAGACGCGGTTTCCCCGGGAGAACAACGCTTCGCGCCATCACCGCACGACCTCCAGCACGGTGCCGGCCGGGTCCGCGCGGAAGATCGGCGCGGCGGCGGTCAGGTCCCGCACGGCCTGCACCGAAGCCCCGGCGACGAGCGGTTCCGCGGTCACCACGGCGGCGGCCTCCAGGCCTTCCGCGCCGCTCGACACCGCCGCCGCGATCGCGGCCTGCAGCGCGGTGATCTGGAAGGACGGCAGGTCGACGGTGGTCGCGGCGTAGGTCCGGCCATCGGTGTCCCGCACCGCGGCGCCCTCGGCCGCCTGCGTCCTGGCGCGCGCGGACCGGGCGAGAAGCACGATCTTCTCGTCCTCGGGCGCCAGGCGCGCGCTTTCCCCCACCGACGGTTCGTCAGCCATCCTCGACACTCCGCTCGTCATCTTCACCGTTTCCGGTACGAACCTTACGTCCGGCCAGGCGGTCGTCTTCGGCGCGGACCACCACGGTGGTGATCCGCATCCGCCCGCGCCGGTCCTTGCCGCCCTCCGCGGACAGCCGCAGCCCCGCGATCTCGGCCTCGGCCCCGGGCAGCGGAACGCGGCCGAGCCGCTGCGCGAGCAGGCCCGCCACGGTTTCCACGTCGTGACCGTCGAGATCGACCCCGAACAGCTCACCGAGGTCGTCCACGCTCAGCCGCGCCGAAACCCGCACCGAGTAGTCGTCGAGATACTCGATCGGCGGGCGCTCCTCCAGATCGGACTCGTCGGTGATCTCGCCGACGATCTCCTCCAGGATGTCCTCGATGGTGAGCAGCCCCGCGGTGCCGCCGTACTCGTCCACCGCGATCGCCATGTGGTTGTGCGAAACCTGCATCTCCCGGAGAAGGTCGTCCAGCCGCTTGGAGTCGGGGACGAAGCTCGCCGGGTTCATCAGGTTCTCGACCCGGCGGCCCGCGGAGTCGTTGATCGAGGCGCGCACCAGGTCCTTGAGGTTGGCCACGCCGACGATGTCGTCGACCGACTCGTCGATCACCGGGATGCGGGTGAAGCCGGTGCGCAACGAAAGCGCCAGTGCCTGCCGCACCGACTTGTCCCGTTCGATCCAGACGATCTCGGTGCGCGGCACCATCACCTCGCGGGCCACCGTGTCGCCCAGCTCGAACACCGAGTGGATCATTTCCCGCTCACCGGGTTCGACGACACCGCGTTCCTGCGCCAGATCGACCAGCTCCCGCAGCTCGATCTCCGAGTTGAACGGGCCTTCGCGGAAGCCCTGACCGGGCGTGATCGCGTTCCCGACGAGGATGAGCAGGCGGCTCAACGGCCCCAGCACGGAACCGAGCACCCGCACCGGGCCCGCCACCAGCGTGCCGATGCGATACGGGTGCTGGCGGCCGATCGTGCGCGGCCCCACCCCGATCAGCACGTAGCTGACCACGACCATGACCACCGCGGTGACCACCACCGCCAGCCAGACCGGCCGGATCAGGTTCAACAACGCGATCGTGACCAGCACCGTCGCGGTGAGTTCGCAGCCCAGTCTCAACAGCAGCAACAGATTGATGTGGCGCCGCCGTTCGGCGACCACGGCGGCGAGCTGACGGGCACCGGGGCGGCGGTTGCGCACCAGCCCTTCCACGCGCGCCGCCGACACCGTGCTCACCGCGGCGTCAGCGGCCGCGAACGAACCTCCGAGCAGAACCAGTGCGACGGCGATGACCAGCAGCACGGCGGAGTTCGCCATCGGCTGTCATCCCCCGGCTAACCCTCGGCCGGGGCGTCGAGTCCGGCCGCGCCGAGCAGTCGGTCGTCGTTGCTGCGCTGCGTTTCCCGGCGCCGGGCCGCGGCGGCCGCGGCCGTGGCAGCGCGGAAGTCGTTCAGGATCCGCTTCTGCAGCCCGAACATCTCGCGTTCCTCGGCCGGTTCCGCGTGGTCGTAGCCCAGCAGATGCAGCACACCGTGCACGGTGAGCAGGTGCAGCTCGTCGATCAGCGAATGACCCGCGGCCCTCGCCTGGTCCTTCGCGAACGCCGGGCACAGCACGATGTCGCCGAGCAGCGCGGGCGAGGAATCCCCCGCGTCCGGCCGGTGACCCGCCTCCAGCTCGTCCATCGGGAAGGCCATCACGTCGGTGGGACCGGGCAGGTCCATCCACTGCTCGTGCAGGCCCGCCATGTCGTCCAGGGTGACCAGCAGCACGGACAGCTCGGCCAGCGGACTGACCTCCATCCGGTCCAGCGCGAAGCGCGCCGCCGAGACGATGGACGTCTCGTCGACGGCCACCCCCGACTCGTTGCGGATCTCGATGCTCACTCTTCTTCTCCCGGCCCGCGCGCCCGGTTCACCCCGGGCACCGGGCAGTCCTTACCCACCAACATTTTCCCCCGGCCGGCGCACCGGGCCGTGGTCACCCGCGAGCATCACTGCCGCGCCATCCGTTCCCGGCGTCCTGGACGGCCTGCCACTTCTCGTACGCGTCCACGATGTCGCCCACCAGCCGGTGACGGACCACGTCCTGGCTGGTGAGGTTCGCGAAGTGTAGATCGTCGACGCCTTCGAGGATCTCGCGCACCACCCGCAGACCGCTGCGCTGCCCGTTGGGCAGGTCGACCTGGGTGATGTCCCCGGTCACCACGATCTTGGAACCGAAGCCGAGCCGGGTGAGGAACATCTTCATCTGCTCGGGCGTGGTGTTCTGCGCCTCGTCGAGAATGATGAACGCGTCGTTGAGGGTGCGGCCGCGCATGTAGGCCAGCGGCGCGATCTCGATCGTGCCGGCCTGGATGAGCCGCGGGATCGACTCCGGGTCGACCATGTCGTGCAGCGCGTCGTAGAGCGGCCGCAGGTACGGGTCGATCTTCTCGTACAGCGTGCCGGGCAGGTACCCGAGCCGCTCGCCCGCCTCGACGGCCGGGCGGGTCAGGATGATGCGGGTGACCTGCTTGGCCTGCAGCGCCTGCACGGCCTTCGCCATCGCG
>DASSAD010000106.1:0-15819 GCA_035685725.1 Amycolatopsis sp.
CGGGGTTTTCCGTGGGCCCGACGGCGAGAGACTCGATATTGAAGCCGCGGCGGGAGAACAACCCGGCCACCCTCGCGAGCACCCCGGGGACATTCTCCACCAACACGCTGAGTGTATGGGTACTCACTTGCTCACCTCGTCATCGTCGAAGAGCGGGCGGATCCCGCGGGCGGCCATGACCTCGTCGTTGCCCGCGCCCGGACCGACCATCGGCCAGACCTGGGCGTCCTTGCCGACCACGAAGTCGATCACCACGGGCCGGTCGTTGATCTCCATCGCCCGCTGGATGATCTCGTCCACCTCTCCCTTGGTCTCACACCGCAGGCCGGCGCAGCCCAGCGCCTCGGCGAGCAGCGTGAAGTCCGGGATGCGGTGCTTGTGCGTGCCCAGATCGGTGTTGGAGTAGCGCTGTTCGTAGAACAGGTTCTGCCACTGCCGGACCATGCCCAGGTTGCCGTTGTTGATCACGGCGACCTTGATCGGCGCGCCTTCGATCGCGCAGGTGGCCAGCTCCTGGTTGGTCATCTGGAAGCAGCCGTCCCCGTCGATCGCCCAGACCTGCTTGTCCGGATGCCCGAACTTGGCGCCCATCGCGGCCGGGACCGCGAAGCCCATCGTGCCGAGCCCGCCGGAATTGATCCAGGTGCGCGGCTGTTCGTACTTGACGAACTGCGCGGCCCACATCTGGTGCTGGCCCACACCCGCCGCGTAGATCGCGTCGGGTCCGACGAGCGCACCGATGCGTTCGATCACGTACTGCGGCGAAAGTGTCCCGTCCGTGGGCCACTCGTAGCCGGCCGGGAAGGTCTCCCGCCACGACTCGAGCTGTGTCCACCATGGACCGAGGTCGGTCCGGCCGTCCCGGTCGATCTCGGCGCGGACCGCGTCGGCCAGTTCCGCGATGATCTCCGCGCAGTCGCCCACGATCGGCACGTCCGCCTTGCGGTTCTTGGAGATCTCCGCGGGATCGATGTCCGCGTGCACCACGGCGGCGTCGGGCGCGAACGAGTCCAGCCGTCCGGTCACCCGGTCGTCGAACCGGGCGCCGAGCGCGATGAGCAGGTCGGCCCGCTGCATCGCCGCCACCGCCGCGACGCTGCCGTGCATGCCCGGCATGCCCAGGTGCTGGCGGTGCGAATCGGGGAACGCGCCGCGGGCCATCAGCGTGGTGACGACGGGGATTCCGGTCACCTCGGCCAGCTCCGCCAGCTGTGCGCAGGCGTCGGCCTTGATCACGCCACCGCCGACGTAGAGCACCGGGCGACGCGCCTGGCTGATCAGCCGGGCCGCTTCCCGCACCTGCTTGCCGTGCGGCCGCAGCGTCGGGCGGTAGCCCGGCAGGCGCAGTTCCGGCGGCCAGCTGAAGGACGTCAGCTCCTGGAGCACGTCCTTCGGGATGTCCACCAGCACCGGCCCGGGGCGGCCGGTCGCGGCCAGGTGGAAGGCCTCGGCGATCGCCCTCGGGATCTCGGCGGGGTCCTTGACCAGGAAGTTGTGCTTGGTGATCGGCATCGTGATGCCGCAGATGTCGGCTTCCTGGAAGGCGTCGGTGCCGATCAGTCCCCGCGACTGCTGTCCGGTGATCGCCACCACCGGCACCGAGTCCATGTTCGCGTCGGCCAGCGGGGTGACCAGGTTGGTCGCGCCGGGACCGGAGGTCGCCATGCAGACACCGACCTTGCCGGTGGCCTGCGCGTAGCCGGTCGCGGCGTGCCCGGCGCCCTGCTCGTGGCGGACCAGCACGTGGCGGACCTTCGTCGAGTCGAGCAGCGGGTCGTAGGCCGGCAGGATGGTGCCACCCGGAATACCGAACACGACCTCCACGCCCATCGCCTCGAGCGAACGCACGAGGGACTGCGCGCCGGTGAGCCGTACCGGCGTGCCGGCGGGCGGGGCGGGTTTCGGGCGCGCGCTCGGCTGGGCGGGCGACGGGGTGGCCGGTGCCGATCGCGACGTGGCGCTTGTCATGGGTTCTGCCTCGTGGTTCTTGTGGGGGCTGTCACTCGTTCGGGTAGTCATGTCCAGGCAACAAAAAACCCCCGCCGACCATGAGGTCGCACGAGGGTCGCGCGTCGACGCAGAGGGCTTTCCCTACGCGGCGACGCGCCAGGGAAGTACGAGGCCGGTCTGCGGTGTCACGGGCATGACGTTAACGCTTGGTCGCGGAAAGTGTCAACTCTGCGAGATCGTGATCCCGGATACTGGGCGATCCTACTGTCCGAGGGCCTACCGTGCCAGCCCCCGGCGCCGATTGCCCGGACCTGCCTGACCGCCGTCGCGCCGCACGGGGCACCATCGTGGGGTGGCCGAAGAAACGGAAGGGCGCAAGGCGATCTTCAAGGTCCCCGGGATAGCCCTGCTCGCCGTGGTGTTCCTGATGGTGTGCCTCCTGCCGACGGCGTTCGCCGATGTGCCCGGTCTGTGGGTGCTCTACGTCATCCCGCTGGGACTCATGCTCTTCGTGGTGCGCACCCGGACCGTGGCCAGCGCCCGGGGCCTGGCCGTGCGCACCGTGTTCGGCCATCGCGAGCTGCCGTGGGAGGCGCTCAAGGGGCTGGCCATCACGCACCGCGCCAAGGTCCGCGCCGTGCTCACCGACGACAGCCAGATCCCCCTCCCGACCGTCCGCACGCGACACCTGCCGGTGATCTCGTTGGTCAGCGAAGGCCGTCTCAAGGACCCCTCGGGCATCACCGACGACATGCACGGCAACTCCAAAGCCGATAGCAAAGCCGATACAGCCGACGACGCCGAAGACAGCACAGCCGGTAACACCGAAGACGGCATCGAAAACAGCACCGCTCAGGCACCGCCCACCGCCGAGCCCACGCCGGAAGACCATTGAGGCGCAAGACAAAGAACCTGGTCAGCGGGCCGGCCGTGGCCGCAAAGGCCGCACCGAGCGAGCGGCCCGCGCGGGCGTAGCCTGAGGGGTATGCCTCAGCTGCGTTCCCGAACCACCACCCACGGCCGCAATGCCGCGGGCGCCCGTTCCCTGTGGCGGGCCACCGGCATGACCGACAGCGACTTCGGCAAGCCGATCGTGGCGATCGCCAACTCCTACACCCAGTTCGTCCCTGGCCACGTCCACCTCAAGGACCTCGGCGAGATCGTGGCCGAGGCGGTGCGGGAGGCCGGCGGTGTGGCCCGTGAGTTCCACACGATCGCGGTGGACGACGGGATCGCCATGGGGCACAGCGGCATGCTCTATTCGCTGCCCTCGCGCGAGATCATCGCGGACTCGGTGGAATACATGGTCAACGCGCACCAGGCCGACGCGCTGGTGTGCATCTCCAACTGCGACAAGATCACCCCGGGCATGCTCAACGCGGCCATGCGGCTGAACATCCCGGTCGTGTTCGTCTCCGGCGGTCCGATGGAGGCGGGCAAGGCGGTCGCGGTCGACGGGGTCACCCACCCCGCCAGCGACCTGATCACGGCCATCGCCGCCTCGGCGAACGCCGCCGTCGACGAGGACGGCCTCTCCGTGGTGGAGCGCTCCGCCTGCCCGACCTGCGGCTCCTGCTCCGGCATGTTCACCGCGAACTCGATGAACTGCCTCACCGAGGCACTCGGCCTTTCCTTGCCGGGCAACGGTTCCACGCTGGCCACCCATGCCGCCCGCCGCCAGTTGTTCGCCGACGCCGGGCGCACCGTCGTCGAGCTGTGCAAGCGCTGGTACGGGGAGGACGACGAGAGCGCGCTCCCCCGCTCGATCGCGACCCGCGAGGCCTTCGAGAACGCGATGGCGCTGGACATGGCGATGGGCGGCTCGACCAACACCGTGCTGCACATCCTCGCCGCGGCCCAGGAGGGCGAGGTCGAGTTCACGATCAGCGACATCGACGCGATCGGCCGCCGGGTGCCCTGCCTGTCCAAGGTCTCGCCGAACTCGGACTACCACATGGAGGACGTGCACCGGGCCGGCGGCATCCCGGCGATCCTCGGCGAGCTCCACCGCGCCGGCCTGCTGAACACCGGGGTGCACTCGGTGCACACGCCGAATCTCGAAGCCTGGCTGTCCACCTGGGACATCCGCGGCGGGTCCGCCTCGGCCGAGGCGCTGGAGCTGTTCCACGCCGCGCCGGGCGGGGTCCGCACCACGGAGGCGTTCTCCACCGCGAACCGGTGGTCCTCTTTGGACACCGACAGCGCCGGCGGTTGCGTGCGCGACATCGAGCACGCCTACACCAAGGACGGCGGCCTGGCGATCCTGCGCGGCAACCTCGCCGAGAACGGCGCCGTGATCAAGGCGGCCGGGATCGACGAGTCGCTGTGGCGCTTCCAGGGCCCGGCCCGGGTGGTGGAAAGCCAGGAGGAGGCCGTGTCGGTCATCCTCGGCAAGCAGGTCCAGCCCGGTGAGGTGCTGGTCGTGCGCTACGAGGGTCCCGCGGGCGGGCCGGGCATGCAGGAGATGCTGCACCCGACCGCGTTCCTCAAGGGCGCCGGACTCGGCCGGAAGTGCGCGCTGATCACCGACGGGCGGTTCTCCGGCGGTTCGTCGGGCATCTCGGTCGGGCACATCTCCCCGGAGGCCGCCGCGGCCGGCACCATCGGGCTGGTGCAGGACGGCGACCAGATCCTCATCGACGTGCACGAGCGCAAGCTGGAACTGCTCGTCGACGCCGACGTTCTCGCCGAGCGCCGGGCGAAGATGGAGGCCGGTGAGCGCCCCTGGCAGCCGGAGAGCCGGCAGCGCCCGGTCACCGCGGCGCTGCGCGCCTACGCCCGGATGGCCACCTCGGCCGACACCGGCGCGGTGCGCGACCCCAACCGCTGATCCCGCGGGCCTCCTCGGCCGCTTCCCCGGTCGCGGAACCGGGAAGCGCCGGGGAGGCCCCGGTAGCTCGGCGGTTCGGGGTCAGCGGAACAGGGTGATCACCACGGCGACGGCGGCTCCGGCCAGCACGACGCCCAGGAAGGCAAAGGGCACGGGCTTCCGGCGCCACGGGGTGTTCACGTCCAGCGAAAGTCGGCCGGGCCCGGTGAACAGCAACCCGAAGGCGGTCGCCGCGAGCAGCAGATGGTATTCGAAGCCGTCCCCGGTGCCGAGGAAGAAACCGTTGCCGTAGCCCAGATACACCACGATCGCGGTGACACTCAGCAGCATCGCCGCCGCGGCCGGGGTGAACAGGCCGAGGATCAGCAGGCCGCTCCCGGCCACCTCGGCGATCCCGCCGGCCCACGACAGGATCGTGGGGTGAGTGAGGAAGCCGTGATCCGCGAGGATCCGCGCGAACTCCGGCGCACCGGGACCGTTGAACGTACCGAAGACCTTCTGGAGACCGTGCGCGCCCAGGATTCCACCGAGGGCGAGCCGCACGATCAGCAGACCGAAATCGAGCCCACCGTGCCAGCGGGTCGACTCCTCGTCCCCGAAATCGAGGTCCTCGGGGCTGGAAAGCACGGTCGTGCCCTGCGCGGGTGCGGGGTCGTAGTACCCGGAGTCCGAAAACGGACTCTTCTGTCTGGACTTGCCGTACTCTTCATCGTTGGCTGTCACGCGCGGCAGAGTAGGGCATCTTGCCCGAACCCGCACCCGTTTGTGGCACTCAATATTCTCCGTTGACCAGATTCCGGGGCAGTTCGCCGCCGGCGTACCGCGCGATTTCGCGGGCCGCGACGGCATAGGAACGGCGTTGCACCCCTCGTACTCCACCCCCGACATGCGGAGTCAGCAGCAGGCCAGTAGCCGTCCACAATGGATGGTCAGCGGGCAGCGGCTCGGGATCGGTGACATCGAGCGCGGCGCGCAGGCGGGCCGAGTTCAGCTCCGCGAGCAACGCCGCGGTGTCCACCACAGGTCCGCGCGCCGCGTTCACCAGCACGGCGCCGTCGGGCATCGCGGCGAGGAAAGCGGCGTCGACCATGCCCCTGGTCCGCGTCGTCAGCGGAACCATCAGCACCACGGCGTCGTGCGAGGGAAGCAACTCGGGAAGATCGCCGACCGGCCGCACGTCCTCGCGCGCCGTCACGCCCACCATCGTCACCGAGACGTCGAACGGTTCCAGCCGGCGTCGCAGCTGGTTGCCCAGGTCTCCGGCGCCGATGATCAGCACACGCTTGTCCTGCAACGTGTCGGTGATGTGCCGGTTCCACCGGTGCGCCGCCTGATCGGCCGCGAACCCGGTCAACTCTCGGTACATCGCCAGCAGCGCGCTCACGACCCATTCCGCCGTGCTCCCGCCGTGCGCGCCCCGGCAGGTGGACAGCAGGACACCCGCGGGCACCGCCCCGACCCAGTCCTCCGCACCCGCGGACAGGAGCTGGATGAGCTTCAGGTTCGGCAGTGCTTCGAACAACTCGGCCAGTGCGTGACCGGGATGCGTGGCGGGGATGAGGACCTCGGCCTTACCGGCTTCCGGGGGCAGCGGCTCGCCCGGGGTGTACCGCACCGTCGCCACGCCGTCGATCCCGGCCAGCGCGCGAACACCGTCTTCATCGGGTACCAACACCGTCAGTGTCATGATCCCCACGGTACTTACCCATGGCTCACGCACCGGGACCTAGGCTGGAGGCCTATGCGCGCTCGGTTGGGGAGAGTCCCTTGGCTGCTGGTGGCCTGCGGTCTCCTGCTGTCCGCGTGCGCCAAGTTCGACGACCGCGCCGCCGGGCAGACCTTCGTCCCCGCGCCGGAACTGTCCGCACCGGCCGGCCCGCAGCCGCAGCTGCCCGAGATGGACGGCCCGTCCGGCACCGCGGCGCCCGTGCCCGCCCCGGGCACGCCGGTCCCGCCGCCCCAGGGCTGCACCGACTACGACAAGGCGGTCATCGCCACCTGTCTGAACACCGTCTCCGCGGTGGCCGCGCTGCCCGGTGACCCCAGCACACCCAGCGCGCTGGCCGCCGAGCGCACGACCGGCCGCGTGCTCCTGGTCATCGCCGGCCAGAAACCGACCCAACTGGCGCAGCTGAGCGTCGACGCCGACGGTGACGGCGGCCTGACCGGTCTCGCGCTTTCGCCCACCTACGGCGAGGACCAGCTGGTCTTCGCCTACATCACCACGGCCACGGACAACCGCGTCGTCCGGTTCACCCAGGGGGAACAGCCCAAACCGATCCTCACCGGCATCCCCAAGGGCCCCACCGGCAACCGCGGCGCGATCATTTCCGACGGCCGTGCCCTGCTGGTCGCGACCGGTGACGCGGGCAACCCGGCGGCCGCCGCCGACCCCACGTCACTGGCCGGGAAGGTGCTGCGCATCGACACCTCGGGCAACCCGGCCCCGGGCAACCCGACACCGGGCTCGCGGGTGTACGCGAGCGGGCTGGCCGATCCCGGCGGCCTGTGCAAGTCGGCCGACGCCTCCCGGGTGTGGGTGACCGATCGCGAAGCCGCTTCGGACGCGCTGTACCAGGTTCAGCCGGGCGCTTCGCTGACCGTCCCGACGTGGACCTGGCCGGACAAACCCGGGGTGGCGGGCTGTGCCGACGGCGACCAGCTGGTGATGATCGCCACCTCCACCACGCCCGGGGTGCAGGATCTGCCGATCGCGGCGGACGGCTCGGTCAGCGGCGCCCCGACGGCCATCCTGGACGGAAAGGGCGGCCCGACCTACGGGCGCCTGTCCGGCATCGACGCGATCGACAACCAGTACGCGCTGGCCGGCACGGTGAACCGGGACGGCGGGCAGCCGGTGTCCAGCGACGACCGCGTGATCGTCATCCAGATCCAGCCCAGCTCGGGCGGCGGCGCCGGCAAGGATTAGGCCAAGGATTGGGCACAGGTTTGGGCCGAGGATTGGGCCGCGGATTTTGCCGAGGAACAGGCCGAGGAATAGGCACAGCCTGAGCCCAGACCGAGCCGAGGCCGCCCGGCTCCCGGACGGGTTCGGCGTTCGGTCAGGACCGACGGGTTTTCGTACTGCCCCGGCGCCGCAATGACCGGGCGTCCAGCACCGAAACGACCAGCGAAACCAACGCCGCGGCCAGCGCGAGATAGCGGCCGATCCCGCCGTAGGCGGCGATCCCCCCGGCGTCCAGCAGCGCGCGGACGTCCTCGGCGAACTGGTGGTGGATCGCCAGCCAGCTGAACGCCATCAGCGCGATCGACACCACGGTCGCGATCAACCACAGCTGCGGCAGCCCGCTCACCCGGGCGACGTGGTGCTGGCCCAGCAGCACCACCGCGATCCCCGCGAGCACCAGCAACACGGGCCCGGACCACGCGAGGATCCCGGTGGCCCAGGCGTTTCGGGCGACGTCGGAAGCGGGCAGCGAACTCAACGCGTCTTCGGTGTCCTGCCGGGTCGCCGTGAGGTTGGTCCACGGCAGGAAAAGCGCGCCCACCGCGACCACCCCCGCGGCCAGACCGGTCCACTCCCGACCGGAAACCGGCTTCGGCGAGAACCGCATGACTCAGCGGCTCAGGCCGGGCCGTGTCCCAGGCCCGGCCGACTCCGGCGACACCGTCGGTACCGTGACGGCCCGCGACGTCACTGCTCGGCCACCCGCTGCAGGATCAGTTCCCGCACCCGCTTGGCGTCGGCCTGCCCCTTGGTCGCCTTCATCACCGCGCCGACGATGGCACCGGCGGCCTGCACCTTGCCACCGCGGATCTTGTCCGCGACGTCCGGCTGGGCGGCCAGTGCCGCGTCGACCGCGGCGAGCAGGGCCGAGTCGTCGGAAACGACCTTCAGCCCGCGCTTTTCGACCACCTCGTCGGGCTCGCCCTCGCCGGCCAGCACGCCCTTGACCACCTCGCGGGCGAGCTTGTTCGTCAGCTCACCCGAGCCGACCAGCTCGATGACGCGGGCGACCTGCTTCGGCGTGATCGGCAGCGCGGTGAGCTCCGCCTCACGCGTGTTCGCCTCCTGCGCCAGGAAGTTCACCCACCAGCCGCGCGCCTCGCCCGGCTTCGCCCCGGCCGCGACGGTCGCCTCGACCAGTTCGACGGCACCGGAGTTGAACAGGTCACGCAGTTCTTCGGCGGTCAGCTCCCACTCGACGCGGATCCGGTCGCGGCGCACGGCCGGCATTTCCGGCAGGGTGGCGCGCAACTGCTCGATCCACTCCGCCGAGGGCGCCATCGGGACGAGGTCGGGCTCCGGGAAGTACCGGTAGTCCTCCGCCGTCTCCTTGGTGCGACCCGAAGAGGTGCTGCCGTCGGCCTCCTGGAAGTGCCGGGTCTCCTGGGTCACGTGACCGCCCGCGGCGAGTACCGCGGCCTGCCGGGTCATCTCGTAGCGCACGGCACGCTCGACACTGCGCAGCGAGTTGACGTTCTTCGTCTCGGTGCGGGTGCCGAACTCGCTCGCGCCCTTCGGCATCAGCGAAACGTTAGCGTCGCAGCGCAGCGAACCCTGATCCATCCGGACGTCGGAAACGTCCAGCGCGCGCAACAGGTCCCGCAGCGCCGTCACGTAGGCGCGGGCCACCTCCGGGGCGCGGTCGCCCGTCCCGACGATCGGCTTCGTGACGATTTCGATCAGCGGCACGCCGGCGCGGTTGTAGTCGAGCAGCGAGTGCTCCGCACCGTGGATCCGCCCGGTCGCGCCGCCGACGTGCAGCGACTTCCCGGTGTCCTCCTCCATGTGCGCGCGCTCGATGTGCACCCGCACGACCTCGCCGTCATCCAGCGTCACGTCGAGATAGCCGTTGAAGGCGATCGGCTCGTCGTACTGCGAGGTCTGGAAGTTCTTCGGCATGTCCGGATAGAAGTAGTTCTTCCGGGCGAACCGGCACCAGGACGCGATCTCGCAGTTGAGCGCGAGCCCGATGCGGATCGCGGACTCCACGGCCTTGCCGTTGACCACCGGCAGTGAACCGGGCAGGCCCAGGCAGGTCGGGCACACGTGCGTGTTGGGCTCGCCGCCGAAGAGGTTGGCGCAGCCGCAGAACATCTTGGTGTCGGTGTTCAGCTCGACGTGTACCTCGAGCCCCAGCACCGGGTCGAAACGCTCGAGGACCTCGGCGTAGTCCATCAGGTCGGCCACCGCTGTCATTTCGCCGCCTCCGCGGGAGAAAGTGCGCCGGCGGGCACGAAGCCGCCTCGGGTCAGGTCGGGGACACGGTCCAGCACGGGTTCGCGCGCCGCCTCGAAGGCCGCGCCGACCCGGTAGAGCCGGTCGTCGGCCAGCGCGGGCGCCATGATCTGCAGGCCCACCGGAAGTCCGTCCTCATCGGACAGTCCACTGGGGACACTCATGGCGGCGTTGCCGGCCAGGTTGGCGGGGATGGTGCACAGGTCCGCCAGGTACATGGCCATCGGGTCGTCCACCCGCTCGCCGATCTTGAAGGCGGTGGTCGGCGTGGTCGGCGAAACCAGCACGTCGACCTTCTCGAAGGCCGCGTCGAAGTCCCGGCGAATGAGCGTGCGGACCTTTTGCGCCGAACCGTAGTAGGCGTCGTAGTAGCCCGAAGACAGCGCGTACGTGCCGAGCATGATCCGGCGCTTGACCTCGGCGCCGAACCCTTCCTCCCGCGTCAGTGACATGACCTCTTCGGCGCTGTGCGCGCCGTCGTCACTGACGCGCAGGCCGTAGCGCATGGCGTCGAACCGGGCCAGGTTCGACGAGCACTCGCTCGGCGCGATCAGGTAGTAGGCGGGCAGCGCGTAGGTGAAGTTCGGGCAGGACACCTCGACGACCTCGGCGCCCAGCGCCCGCAGCTGCGCGACCGCGGCCTCGAAGGAACGCTGCACACCCGGCTGGTACCCATCGCCGCCGAACTCCTTGACCACACCGACCTTCATGCCGGTCAGATCGCCGCGCAGGCCCTCGCGCGCGGCCGCGACCACGGCGGGGACCGGGGCATCGATCGACGTCGAATCCATCCGGTCGTGCCCCGCGATGACCTCGTGCAGCAGCGCCGCGTCGAGCACCGTCCGGGCACAGGGGCCGGCCTGGTCGAGCGAGGACGAGAACGCCACCAGCCCGTACCGGGAGACCCCGCCGTAGGTCGGCTTGACGCCGACCGTGCCGGTCACCGCGCCCGGCTGGCGGATCGAGCCACCGGTGTCGGTGCCGATGGCCAGCGGAGCCTCGAACGCCGCGATCGAGGCCGCCGAACCGCCGCCGGAGCCGCCCGGGATCCGGGTGTCGTCCCACGGGTTCCTGGTCACGCCGAACGCGGAGTTCTCGGTCGAGGACCCCATCGCGAACTCGTCCATGTTGGTCTTGCCGAGGATCGGCACGCCCGCTTCGCGCAGCTTGCGCGTGACCGTCGCGTCGTAGGGCGGGATCCAGCCTTCGAGGGTGCGCGAACCACAGGTGGTCGGGATGCCCTTCGTGGTGAGCACGTCCTTGAGCGCCAGTGGCACCCCGGCGATCGCGGAAGCCGGCGCGTCACCCCGGCCCACCGCGTCGTCGACGGCGCGGGCCGCGGCCAGCGCGCCGTCCGCGTCGACGTGCAGGAACGCGTGCACGAAGGAGTCGACCTCGGCGATCCGGTCCAGGTGGGCCTGGGTGACCTCGACCGAGGAGACCTCGCGGGCGTGGATCTTCCCGGCCAGCTCCGCGGCCGTCAGCTTGGTGAGATCGGTCACAATGGCCTCGCTTCGTTCCGCGCGCGGTCCGATCCGCGGCGGGCGGCCGGAGTAGCGCTCCTCACTGTTCCTCCCCGAGAATCCGCGGCACCCGGAAGCGGCCCTCCTCGGCCGCCGGCGCGCCCGCGAGCGCCTGCTGCTGCGTCAGTCCGGGCCGGACGACGTCCTCGCGGAAGACGTTGGTGAGCGGCACGGCATGCGAGGTCGGCGGGATGTCCTCGGCGGCGACCTCGCTCACCTTGGCCACCGCGTCCAGGATGTGGTCGAGCTGGCCCGCGAAGACGTCCAGCTCGTGCTCGGTTACCGCCAGCCTGGCCAGCTTCGCGAGGTGTGCGACCTCGTCGCGGGATATCTTGGGCACGCGGGTTACTCCGGGGTGTGCTGTCGGGTGCGTCGGTAAGCAGCAAGTCTATGGCGGGCGGTCTTGCGGGCTCGACTGGGTTGTGCACAGCTTGCGCGCGAAACGGTCTCGGAACGCGGACGGTCACTCCCCGCCCGCCCCCGGTTCTGTCACAATCAGCGGCCGGTATTCACGGCAGGACTGAACAGAGAGGGGATCGCCTTGTCCTTCCTGATCCGGGTGCAGCTCCCGGACACACCGGGGACCCTGGGCGCGGTCGCCACGGCGCTCGGCCTGATCGGGGCGGACATCCTCAGTGTGGACGTGGTCGAGCGGGGCGGCGGGGTAGCCATCGACGACCTGGTCATCGAGCTCCCCTCGGGACGCCTGCCGGACGCGCTGATCACCGCGGCGGAAAGCGTGCCCGGCGTCGAGGTCGACGCGGTGCGACCGTATGCCGGGCTGCTGGACAGCCATCGCGAGCTGGAACTGGTCGAGGAGATCGCCGCTCAGCCGGCGCTCGGACTCGCGACCCTGGTCGAAGGCGTGCCCAGGATCATCCGCGCGGGCTGGTCGATCGTGGTCGAGCACGCCGAGGAGGGTGTGCTCCGGCTGGCGTCCTCCCGCGCGGCCCCCGAGGTGCCGATCACCGAGCTGCCGTGGCTGCCGCTGGAACGGGCGACCGTGCTGGACGGGGAAGACTCCTGGGTGCCGGACACCTGGCAGGAACTGGGCACCGAGCTGGCCGCGACGCCGCTGGGCAAACCCGGCAAGGCACTGCTCGTCGGCCGCCCCGGCGGTCCGATGTTCCGGGCCGCCGAACTCGCCCGGCTCGCCCATTTCGCCGGCATCGTCGCGGTCGTCCTCGACGGCTGACACGCCGGACCGCCCGGCTCGAAGCTCGTCCGTCTCTGCCCCTGCTGGGGCCGGGCCACCGGGTGGAGCCGAGCGATCGGACAACGCCGCCCCCGCCGACTCCATCCCGTCATCGGCGGCATCAGGGCCGCGACGGTGTCGAGCCACGGTGTCGAGCCATCCGGCACCCTCGGCTGACCGAACCGCGTCAGGTCGTCGGGAGGGCCGGACCATCGGACAGGGCCAGGCCGAAGGCCCGCAGCGAGATCCCGGGGACGGGCTCCCAGTCGCGGGTGGGCAGCCGCACGAAGCCGAGCCGGGTGTAGAGGCGGTGGGCCGCCGTCATGACATCCAGGCTGGACAACAGACCCGCCGCGCACCGAACCGGCCGCGGTCCACCACGGCGGTGATCAGGGCCTCGCCCACCCCTCGGCCGCGGGCACCGGGAGCGGTGGCGAGCATCCGGAATTCCACCTCGCCGTCGCGCGAGATCTCGGCGTATGCGCTCCCCGGCCGGACAAAGGTCACCGAGCCCAGGACCTCGCCGTCCGCGGTCGTCGCGACCAGCAGCTCCGCTTCCGTGGCCCGACGGGCCGCGTCGGCGAGCCGCTTTTCGTAGCCCGTCTCGGCCGACACGAGAACACCGTCGTGCCGATAGGCGGCGACGGTGATCTCCCCCACCACGCCCAGTTCCTCCGGACGGGCCGCCCGCACCACGAACTCACCCATGGCATTCATTTGTCGACAACGGCGTCCTCCCCAGTGTCTTCGACGGTGTCCTTCACCGCCCGCTGCCCGCGTCCTACGCGGTGTCGTTCGCGGCGTCCGCAACGGTGTCCGTGGTGCCTTCGGTGGCGCCTTCGGTGGCGTCTTCGGTGGGAAGCGCGACCTCCACGGCGGCGTCCGGGCCGCGGTCGAGCAGGATCCGGAAACCGGACTCGTCGAGGACCGGCACCTTGAGCTGGATCGCCTTGTCGTACTTCGACCCCGGCGCGTCGCCGACGACCACGAACGCCGTCTTCTTCGACACCGAACCGGCCGCCTTGCCGCCCCTGGCCATGATGGCTTCCTTGGCCTCGTCCCGCGAAAACACCGACAGGGAACCGGTGACCACGATGGACAGCCCCTCCAGGTTGCGCGGCACGGACTCGTCGCGCTCCTCCGCCATCCGCACCCCGGCGCGCCGCCACTTGTCGACGACCTCGCGATGCCAGTCGACGGCGAACCACTCCCGCACCGCGTTCGCGATGGTGGGTCCGACACCGTCCACACCGGCCAACTCGTCCTCGCCGGCCGCCTCGATCGCCGCCAGCGAACCGAACTCCCGCGCGAGTGCCTGCGCCGCGGTGGGCCCGACGTGCCGGATCGACAGCGAAGCGATCACCCTCCACAGTGGACGATCCTGCGCCGCCTCCAGGTTGGCCAGCAGCTTGCGGCCGTTGGCCGACAGGTCGCCCTCCTTGGTGCGGAAGAGCTCCACGCGCAGCAGCGCGGCCTCGTCGAGCGCGAAGATGTCGCCCTCGTCGGTCACCACACCGGAGTCGACCAGCGCGGTCGCCGCCTCGTAGCCGAGCACCTCGATGTCGAAACGCCCCCGCCCGGCGAGGTAGAACAGCCGCTCCCGCCGTTGCGCCGGGCAGAACCGGGCGTTCGGGCAGCGGATGTCGACATCGCCCTCCTTCTGGTACGCCAGGGCGGTGTGGCACTCCGGGCAGCGGTGCGGCATCACGAACTCGCGTTCTTCGCCGGTGCGCACCTCGACCACCGGACCGAGCACCTCGGGAATGACGTCGCCGGCCTTGCGGATGACCACCCGGTCACCGATCAGCACGCCCTTGCGCTTGACCTCCTCGGCGTTGTGCAGGGTGGCCATGGCGACCGTCGACCCGGCGACCTTGACCGGTTTCATCACCGCGAACGGGGTGACCCGGCCGGTCCGGCCGACGTTGACCTGGATGTCGAGCAGGGTCGTGGTGGCCTCCTCCGGAGCGTACTTGTACGCGATGGCCCAGCGCGGCGCCCGCGACGTGGCGCCCAGCCTGCGCTGCAGCGACACCTGATCGACCTTGATCACCACGCCGTCGATCTCGTGCTCGGCGTCGTGCCGGTGCTCGCCCCAGTACCGGATGTGGTCGAGCAGTTCGTCCGCGGTGTCGACGACCTTGGTGTGGGTGGAGACCGGCAGCCCCCAGGCCGCCAGCGCCCGGTAGGACTCCGACTGCCGCCCGGGTTCGAACCCCTCGCGCCGTCCGAGACCGTGACAGATCATCCGCAGCCGGCGGCTGCGGGTGACGCGCGGGTCCTTCTGCCGCAGCGAACCCGCCGCGGTGTTGCGCGGATTGGCGAAGGGCGGCTTGCCCGCCGCGACCAGTTTCGCGTTCAGCTCGGTGAAGTCCGCCACCCGGAAGAAGACCTCGCCGCGCACCTCGACCAGCTCCGGCACCGGGAACTCGGCCGTGCCGGTCAGCTCTTCCGGTACCTGCTCGAGGGTGCGCACGTTCAGCGTCACGTCCTCGCCGGTGCGCCCGTCGCCCCTGGTCAGCGCGCGGGTGAGCCGGCCCCGCTCGTACAGCAGGTTGATCGCCAGGCCGTCGATCTTGAGTTCGCACAGGTACTGGGTCGACCCGCCGACCTCACGCTCCACCCGGTCGACCCAGGCGAGCAGCTCCGCCGAGTCGAACACGTTGTCGAGGCTGAGCATCCGCTCCAGATGGTCGAACGCGGCGAACTCGGTGGAGAACGTGCCGCCCACGTTCTGCGTCGGCGAATCCGGCGTGGCCAGCCCGGGATACTCGGTCTCCAGCCGCTCCAGCCCGTGCAGCAGCTCGTCGAACTCGCCGTCGGAGATCGTCGGCGAGTCCAGCACGTAGTAGCGGAACTGGTGGCCGCGGATCTCCTCCGCCAGCGCGCCATGCCGCTCGCGCACCTCGGCGGGCACGTCGGAGAGGTCCTGAGCTGCTTGTTCACTCACGGCACTCACCTTAGCCGCGCCCACCGACATCTTCCGGACTCCGCCGGTCCGGCCCGCGCACCAGCTCTCTCAGCTCCAGCAGCGTGATCGCCCCGTCGGGTGCCGCGTCGGCGACCTCCACCCGGCGCAACCGCTCCCCGGCCAGCCGCTCCCCGAGCGTGGCGTCCA
>DASSAD010000107.1:0-7575 GCA_035685725.1 Amycolatopsis sp.
CCCCCCCCCCCCGCGACCGCGTTCAACCGTCCGGATCAGCCGTCAGAGCGGGCGCGGCCGGTAGGCTTCGACCAGCGCCTCGATGGTCTTGTCGAGTTGCTCGTCGATCTCCTGCCGCGCGGGGTCCGCGTCGAACCAGTCGATCACCTCGCGGGCGCCCTGGGCGTAGGGGATCGTGGCGACGAAGCCGGGGACCAGTTCGCGGACCTTCGAGTTGTCGAAGACCATGCTGTGTGCCTTGTCGCCGAGCAGGGAATCCCCCCAGGCCGGGTCAGCGGCGGCGATCGCGTCCGAGGTCACGTGCACGATGCGGGGATCGTCCACACCGGCGGCGGTGGCGAGGCAGGCGACGATCTGGTTCCAGGTCAGCGCCTCGTCCGAGGTGATGTGGAAGCTTTCCCCGATGGCGCGCGGATGCCCGAGCAACCCGACGAACGCGTTGGCGAAGTCGGTGTGATGCGTCAGCGTCCACAGCGAGGTGCCGTCGCCGTGCACCACTACTTCCTTGCCCCGGCGCATCCGGTCGATCACCGTCCAGCCGCCGGTCAACGGAAGGCTGGTGCGGTCGTAGGTGTGCGACGGGCGCACGATGGTGGTTGGGTAGCCCTCGTCCCGGTAGGCCGCCACGAGGAGGTCCTCACACGCGATCTTCTGCTGCGAGTATGACCAGATCGGGTTACGCAGGGGCGTCGACTCGCGGATCGGAAGACCGCCGGGCGGGGTCTGGTAGGCCGACGCCGAGCTGATGAAGACGTACTGCCCCGTGCGGCCACGGAACAACTCGAGGTCCGAGCGCACATGGTCGGGCTGGAAGGCCACGAAGTCCACCACGACGTCGAAGTCCAGCCCACCGAGAGCCGAGCGCACCGCTTCGGTGTCCCGGATGTCACCGCGATGCTCCCGGATGCCCTGCGGCAACGGACGGATCGTACTCACCCCGCGGTTGAAGGTGTGCACCTCGAACCCCGCGTCGAGCGCCGACCTGCAACACGCGGAACTGATCTTGCCGGTTCCGCCGATGAACAGCACCCTCACCTGGACTCCATTCCTCGGGCCTTGTGGCATAACGGCACCGCAGCAGTATAGCTACCTAACGTGACCTCCCCAAGGCGTGCGGACGGCCCTTCCGGTGCGGTCCAACGATCTTCTCGGTGCCGCCGGCGGCAGCGGCACCCGGCGACCCCGCGCGGCCGCCATCGCCGTGGCGCGCCGCGACTGTCCATTGTGGATAATGTCGGCCACGGCGTCGAGGTGGCGTCCGCCGTTTCGGCGCGGCCGAGCCGCGATCACGGGCACGCGCCGCGATGCCGAACTCGTGGCGTGGTCACGAAGCGGTCTGGGAAACGAAGTCCTTCGAACGGATCAGCGCGAACGCGAGGATCCCGGCGGCGATGCTGGTGATCCCCGCGATCAGCAGGATCTCGTTCAGCGCGATGGTGAAGCTGCCCCGGACGACCTCGGCGAGCAGGCCACGCTGCTGCGGCGGGGTGGTCGCGAACAGCGGCCCCGCGCCGCCGTTGCCCAGGGCGGTGGAGATCTCGCCGCTTTGCGGGGCGAAGGGGGTGTGCGCCGTGAGCGCGGCGGTGGCGGAGGTCAACCGGTTGGTGAACAGCGCGCCCAGCAGCGCGATGCCGGTGGCGATGCCGACCTGCCGGAAGGTCGAGTTGATCCCGGACGCCATCCCCGAGTGCCGCGGCTCGACCACGCCGACCGCGGTGGAGGCCAGCGGCGGATTGAGGATCCCGACGCCGATGCCGGTCACGATCATGCCCGGAATCAGGTGTGTCCACGAGGAGTCCGCGACCAGTCCGCGCATGAGCAGCAGGCCGACGCCGGTCAGGATCAGCCCCGGGCCGACGAGGATGCGGACCGGCACGGTCGAACTCAGCCGCCCGGCCACGCCGCTGGCCGCCAGGACACCGAGGGAGAGGACCAACAGCCGCAGACCGGTCTGCAGCGCGCTGTAACCCAGCACGTCCTGCAGGTAGAGGGTCAGATAGAGCAGCACCGAGAAGGCGCTCGCGGAGACGCCGAAGGCCGCGATGTCGCCGCCGACGAACGTGGGCAGCCGGAACAGTCGCAGATCGAACATGGGGTGGCTGCTGCGGGACTCGATCACGATGAAGGCGGCCAGCAGCGCCGCGGCCGAAGCGAAACAGGCGATCACCGAGGCCGCCGTGAAGCCGCTGCGCCCGGATTCGATGAGCGCGTAGATCAGACAGGCCAGCGCCGCGGAGAACACCACGAAGCCGGGCCAGTCCGGGCGCTTGGCCCGCTCGTCGCGCGACTCGACCACCTTGAGCACGGTCAGCACCAACGCGATGACCCCGATCGGCAGATTGACGAAGAAGATCCACTGCCAGGACAGGCCGGAGACCAGCACGCCACCGATGAGGGGACCGACGGCCACGGCGACCCCGGCGAGGGCACCCCAGACACCGAAGGCGACCCCGCGGTCCTTGCCGCGGAACGCGTTGGCCAGCAAGGCCAGCGACACGGAGAACATGATCGCGCCACCGACGCCTTGCAGGCCGCGCGACAGTTCGAGCATGAGCGGGGACTGCGCGGTGCCGCACAGCACCGACGCGGCGGTGAAGACAGTCACGCCGATCAGATAAAGGCGGCGGCGCCCGAACAGGTCAGCCAGCGACCCCATCGTCAGCAGCAAGGAGGCCAGGGTCAACGCATAGGCGTCGACAACCCACTGTAGATCCGAAAAGGACGCTCCCAGCGACGCCTGGATGTTCGGCAGCGCCACGTTCACGATCGTGATGTCGAGCAGCAGCATGAAGATGCCCAGACACACGGCCACCAGGGTCCACCATTTCGGGTCCACCCCGGAACGAGCCACCTCGCGCGGGCCCGCGCGCTCCTGGTGGGCGGTGCGACCGGAGTCCGATGTGGCCATAACGCGAGGCTACGCCGATCGTGCTGCCCGTTGTGCTGCCGTTGTGCCGCGGTTTGCCACCGGTTTGCCCGGTCCGGTGCGCCGTCTTCCATCGGTACCATGTCCGTCCTGCCGCGCTGATGTTGCCGGTGGCGGTATCGGGGTGGCGCCGTAGCCGCTCAGTGCCCGGAATTGCCGCCCTCGCGCGGGGTGGTCCTGCCGAGCTGGGTGAGGAACTCGGCGTTGGTTCCCGTGGCGCGCAGTCCGGTGAGGAGCATGTCGATGGCTTGGTGGGGATCCCGGCGGTGCAGGGCGCGGCGCAGTACACCGGTGGCCGCCAGTTCCGCGGCCGAGCGCAGCAGTTCCTCTTTCCGCGTGCCGCTTCTGCTCACGTCGACCGCCGGGTAGACGCGTCTGGTCGCGATCGTGCGATCGAGCGCGAGTTCGGCGTTGCTGGTTCCCTTGTATTCCTCGAAAATCAGGGTGTCACCGATCGAGCCGGTGTCGACCAGCGTGGTGGCGAAGATGGTCAACGAGCCACCGTCCTCGATTGCCCGGGCGGCGCCGAGGAATCGCTTCGGCGGAGTGAGGGCGGCGGAATCGATACCACCGGACAGGGTGCGTCCGCCAGGCGGTGCGGCGAGATTGTAGGCCCGGCCCAGCCGGGTCAGCGAATCCAGCATCACCACGACGTCACGGCCCATCTCGACCAGACGCTTGGCACGTTCGACGGCCAACTCGGCCAGCGCGATGTGCTCGCCGGGTGGACGGTCGAAGGTGGCGGCGATGACCTCGCCGGGCACGGCGCGGGCGAGGTCGGTGACCTCTTCCGGGCGCTCGCCGACCAGCACGAGCATGAGGTGGCATTCCGGGTGGTTCTTGCCGATCCCGTGCGCGACCGCGTGCAGCACCGAGGTCTTGCCGGCCTTCGGGGGCGCCACGATCAGGGCTCGCTGGCCTTTGCCCACCGGCATGAACAGATCGATGACGCGGGTGGTCAGGCCGTGTGGCTCGGTCTCCAACCGCAGGCGCTCGTGCGGATAAAGGGGGACCAGCTCCGAGAACGTCGGCCGGGTGGCGGCTCGTCGGGGATGCTGTCCGTTGACGGCGTCGACCTCGGCCAGGGAAGGGTGTTTCCGGCCGTTGCCGGCGGGCTTCACGCGACCGGTGACGGCGTCTCCGCGGCGCAGACCATGCAGACGGATCAGGGTCGGCGGGACGTGGACATCGTCCGGTCCGGGCAGGTAGCCCTCGATTCGGACGAACGCGCGGTTGTCCACGATATCGAGGAGTCCGGTGACCGGTTGTCCCGCGTCGCACCGGGGCGATTGATGGGGAACATCGTTGCTGTACATAGGAAATTCTTCCTGGGATGGTTGATCATGGTGGAGGGACGACCCGGCCGGAACGACCCGGCACAGGACGTCGAAAGTGACCCTGTTCGCGCTGGGAACGGCTTTTCGGACAAACCGGTTCCGGCGAAAACGACAGGGAATTCAAGAACGCTTGCGGGGGACACCGTCCTGAACCCGGAAGCGAAAGACGCCTTGCGAGCCTACCAGCTCGGTGATCAGGGAGGCAACTACGCGCGGTCGTCCGCGCCACCGGCGTGCTCCGGCCGTGGCGTGATTCCTCCCCGTGGTAGCGCCGGTTCCTATTCCTCGAACGTCATCTCCGGCGGGGCGGCGCGGAAGAACCGGGTCAGGTAGATCAGGTAGAGGATGCCCAGGCCCAGCCAGATCAGGCCGAGGGTGACCGCGATCGTGTCCAGGTGCACGAGCAGCCAGACGTCGACGACCGCGCCGATCGCCGGGAACACCAGGTTGGTGAGCACCGGGCCGCGTTTCCTGAGATACAAGGCGATCACACTCAGGTTGACGAACGTGAACGCGGTGAAGGCGCCGAAGTTGATGAACGAGGTGGAGGTGCTGACGTCCAGTCCCAGCGCGATGAGACCGACGATGCCGGTCAGCACGATCCCGAAGACCGGTGTCTCCAGGCGGGGCTGCAGATAGCCGAAAACCCGTTTGGGCAGAACACCGTCGCGTCCCATCGCGTACATCAGCCGCGACGCGCCGGCCTGCGCGGCGATCCCGGACGCGAACTGCGCGACCACCAGTCCGGCCAGGAAGAACGAGCTGAACAGGGTGCCGCCGATGGCCTTCGCGATCTCGAACGCGGCCGACGACTCGTCGGTGAAGGTGCTGCCCGGGTGGACCAGCTGGGTCGCGTACGCCAGCAGCACGAAGATCGCGCCGCCGATCAGCGCGGTCAGCAGGATCGCCTTGGGGATCGTCTTGCGTGGCTCGTGGGTCTCCTCGGTCAACGTCGTGACCGCGTCGAAACCCAGGAAGGCATACGCGGCCAGCGCGGCACCCGCCGAAATCGCGCTGAACGACGAACCACTGTGGAAGAACGGGGTTCCGCTGAGCACCGAGTGGCCGCCCGAGACGACCATTCGCAGCGACAGCACGAAGAAGAAGACGATGACCAGCATCTGGAAGAGCATCAGGATGAGGTTCGCGCCGGCCGCGACCTTGATCCCCAGTACGTTCAGCACGGTCGTGACCAGGATGAACCCGATCAGCCACACCCAGCTGGGCACGCCGGGGAACTGGGCGGAGAGGTAGGCCGCCCCGATCAACCAGATCACCATCGGCAGGAAGAAGTAGTCCAGCAGCACCGCCCAGCCGACCAGGAACCCCACCCGCGGGTCGATGGACCTGCGGACGTAGGTGTACGCGGAACCGGCGACCGGGTACTCGCCCGCCATCCGGCCGTAGCTTGCCGCGGTGAACAGCATCGCCACCAGTGCCAGCAGGTACGCGGTCGGCACGGTGCCGTCCGTCGCCCCGGCCACGATCCCGTAGGTACCCAGCACGATGAGCGGTGCCATGTAGGCGAGTCCGAAAAGGACGACGCCGCGCAGCCGGAGATGGGGTGTCAAGGTCGCCGTCACTGTGCGCCTCCTCGTGGCCGCCAGCGGCCGGGGTCGATCCGTCCCTCGTACAGCGGAAGCGCCAGTGGCGCGTCGTTCTCGGTGAACTGTGCCCACATCCGGTTGTAGCCGGCCGTGCCCTCCCGACGGACCCTGGCGACCTCGGCCAGGTCCACAATGGACTCGACGATCGCGGGGCCCGCATCGGGGGACTCGGTGAGCACGTCGCCCTCGGGACCGACGATCAGGCTCCGGCCGAACCCCGCCGGCCCGGCGGTGTTCACGCTGGCCACGAAGACCTGGTTGACGATCGCGGTCGCCCGGGCCAGCACGAGCTCCTGGGCGCGGTCGCGGGTCGTGGTCTGGACCGGATTGAGGATCAGGTCGGCGCCCAGCCACGCCAGATGCCGGGCCACCTCGGGAAACCAGGCGTCGTAACAGATCGAGAAGCCGATTCGGCCGGTGCCCGGGATGTCGAACACCACGAACTCGGTGCCCGGGTCGAACGGTTCGTAGGGACGCCACGGGAAGATCTTCCGGTACCAGGCCACCAGCCGGCCCGCCGGCGAGAAAACCTGGGCGGTGTTGAACAGTTCACCGTTGTCGCCGCGCTCGCACACGCTGCCCGGCGCCAGCCAGATCCCCAGGTCACCGGCTAGTTCCGCGAGCAGTTTCGTGCGCGGCCCGCGCAGCGGCTCGGCGACGGCGCGCAACTGCTCGACGGTCCGGTTCACGCCGCACAGGTGCAACTCGGGAAAGGCCACCAAGCCGGTCCTGCCGAGCGCCTCGACGTCCGACGCGAATGTTTCGAGCGGCCGTGGCGCCGCCTGGACGAGGGTGACGGGCAGGGGATCCGGCACGGTCCCCCCTTCTCGTCTACGCGACAAGGCGAGAAAGTAGCCCATCTTGATCACATAAACAAGACCACCCGGCGTCCGCTCCCGAACTCTCGACCCTCAAACCCACCCACCCACCCGACCCCGACCCCAGTCCCGGCCCCGCAGCAACCGACACAGCGAACCCAACAACCGCACGGGAGAACTCAACAACCGGACAAGAGAACACGCGCGCCGGACAGGAGAACTCGGGCACCGGAAGAGGGGACACACCCGAAGGAAGAGGGGACACACCCCCACCCGCCGTGTCCCCTCTTCCCGCCGCCGTGTCCCCTGCTCCGGTCGCCGTGTCCCCTCTTCCGGTCGCCGTGTCCCCCGCTCCCGTCGCCGTGTCCCCTGCTCCAGGTGGTGAGGTCTCTCGTTCGGTTGGTGGGTGTCTGTTCCGGCTGTGGAGTGCGTGCGCGGCGGCGGGCGGAAACGCGGCATTGACCCGAATTCCCCGGTGACCGCCCATACGGGGTCACCGGGGAATCCTGGCCCGTCCTGGTTCCGACCGAGCCTGATCAGTCCGCGGACAGGGTGAACGAGGTCGTCACGGTCTTACCCGAGGAGACCTTCACCGTTTTCACGACGGGCGTGAATCCGTCCTTGGACACGATCACGGTCACCGGATTGTTACGCTGGTCGAGCCAGTATCCGAAGTGGCCACTCGCATCGGTCCGCAAGGTGAACGTCGATACCGTTCCCTGCAGTGACACGGTGGCTCCGGCCAACGGCACCGTGGCGCCGCTGGCATCGGTGTACTGGACGACACCTGCCACCTGACCCCAGCCCTTCGGCGGGTTCACCGTCATGGACACCGGAACCGGTGCCAGCCGGTACGGGGTGTCCGACTGCAGGAACAGCGACCCGGT
>DASSAD010000108.1:0-3265 GCA_035685725.1 Amycolatopsis sp.
CGCGGACCGGCTGCTGCTGCTGGCCGACGGAAACGCCGTCGCCGCGGGCCATCCCTCCGAGGTCCTGCGCCGCGAGCAGGCCGAATCGGTGTTCGGCTGGCCCCTGGCCGTCTCGTCGTTCGACGACCGTCCCCAAATCACGCCATTGCGACGCCCTTCCTGACCGGAGCCTCCATGTCGTCCACCGCTGCTCGACGCTTCCTTTCGACGGTTCTCCTCTCGACGTCTTTCGTCTCCACGGTTCTCGCGCAGGAACCAGACACCGTTACTGTGAAGCCCGTCGTCGTGACCGCGACGCGGCTCCCGGCGGATCTCTCGAGACTTCCAGTTTCCATCACCGTCCTGAACGCCACCGATCTCTCCCGGGCCGGCGTCACGAACGTTGCCGACGCCTTGCGGTCGATTCCCGCCGCGGCAGTGGTGCAGAGCGGCTCGTTCGGTGCACAGACGTCCCTGTTTCTCCGGGGCGGAGAGAGCGACTACACGAAGGTGCTGCTGAACGGCGTGCCGGTGAACCAGCCGGGCGGCGTGTTCGATTTCGCCGGGCTGACGACCGACAACCTCGAGCGGGTGGAGGTGCTGCGCGGGCCGGCGAGCGTGCTGTACGGCTCGGATGCAGTGACCGGGGTGGTGCAGCTGTTCACGCGCGACCGGCGTCAGCCGGGGATGCCGGCGCTCACCCTGGGGACGCGAGGCGGGACGTACGGGACGCTCGAGTCCTACGCGAGCGCTGCTGGAGGCTCGGTTCCGCTCGGATGGTCGGTCGGGGGGAGCTGGGCGACGACGGACGGCACGCTGCCGTTCAATAACGAAGCCCGAACCGGCGCCGTGGACGCGCGGCTGCACGTGGCACCCGATGACAGGAGCGACGTGACGCTCTCGGGCCGCTGGGACAATCATCGCTTTCATTTCCCCACCGACGGGGCGGGGAACGTGGCCGATTCGAACCAGTCGACGACGGAGCGCGGGCCGACGGTGGGTCTCGACGCCGGACGGTTCTTCTCGCAGCGGCTCGAGGGCCGATTGTCGGTGTGGACGCACCACGGGGAGCTGCGCTACGACGATCCCCAAGACGGCCCGGCCGATACACTGGGGTTCTACAACGACTTTCACAGCCGCGATCTGCAGGACAGGAGCGGAGCCGACGCACACGCGAACCTCCGTCTCGTCTCGCGCGCGATTCTGACGGCCGGGCTGGGACTCGAGCACGAGCACGATCACAGCACCAACGTCTGCACCGGCCAGTTCGGGGACTGCTCGAGCCCCGCCATCGACACCGCCCGCACGTCGCGCTCGGTGTACGCTCAGGCGTTGCTCCCGCTGGGAAGAGTCTTCGACCTGACCGCCGGGGCGAGGCTCGATCACTCGAGCCGTTTCGGGGACGTCGCCACCTATCGTGCCGGCGGCATCGTCCGACTGGGGCCGTGGACGAGACTGCGCGCGACGGTCGGCACCGGGTTCAAGGAGCCGACGTTTCTCGAGAACTTCTCGACTGGGTTTGTGGTCGGGAACCCGGACCTCAAGGGGGAGCGCACCACGAGCGGGGAGGTGGGGGTCGAACAATCGCTTTGGGGGTCCCGCGTCACCGCGAGCGCGACGCTGTTCGCGCAGCGGTTCCACGACCTCATCGACTACCTCGGCGCGCCGCTGACACCGGGGGGTCCGAACTACTTCAATGTCGCGGCCGCGACTGCGAACGGCGTTGAAACGCGCCTGACCGCACGACCGGTGGGGTCGGTCACGGCGGCGCTGAGCTATACGCTCCTACATACCAGGGTGACGCGGTCGGGCTTCGACAGCTCAGCGGGGGCGCAATTCGGGGCCGGACTCCCGCTCATCCGCCGTCCGGCGCACGCCGCCCGGCTCGACCTCGAGTGGGCGCCGTCGGGTCGCGGTGCCGCCGTACTGAGTGCCACGTACGTCGGTCATCGGGACGACCAGGACTTCTCTACGTTTCCGGCGCCGCGCGTTCGTCTGGCCGCGTACACGCGGGTCGACGTGGCGTTGCGCTCCGAACTGTGGCGTGGCGGCCAGGTGCCGGGGGTATCGGTGACCGCGCGGGTCCAGAACGCCTTCAATGCCCGGTACGTAGAAGTCCTACATTTCCCGGCGCCCCGCCGGACGCTGCTCGTCGGCGCGGAGCTTGCAGTGGGGCGTTAGCGGATCTCAGCTGGCGAGGGCCATGCGCACTTCATCGATGGGAATCTGGCTGGTGCTGGGCGGCGCGGCGTTGCACGCACAGTCACCGGTGATTACGGCGGCGGGCGATCCGTCCATCAAGAGCGATACGATCTACCGCCTCGCCGTCGATTCGGCCGAACAGCCGGACGACCCATTCATTTTTCTGCTGGACGACGGGGTCGTGCGCGTGGAAGCGGACGGCCGCATCACGCGGACGTATCGCCAGGTCGTGCAGATCCTGAACCAGGACGCGGTGGAGGACTGGGCGGAACAGTCCTTCAGCTACGACGCGAGCCGGGAGAGCCTGCGCGTCAACTGGGTACGTGTCGTCAAACCCGACGGCACGGTGATCAGCGACGGCCCGAGCCACCAGCAGGAGTCGCTCGCCCCGGTGGCGCTGACGGCGCCGGTGTACTCGAACAGTAAGGTCGTCCGGATCACACTCGCCGGGGTCGCGCCGGGGACGATCGTCGACTACAGCTACACCGTCGAGCGGTTCCAGCCGCCGATGCCGGGCGATTTCTACTCCAGCTGGTCGGTGCACAACAGCCGGCGCACGCGGCGGTCCCGTCTCGTGCTGGACATCCCCAAGTCGTTGGCGCCGCGGGTCCAGGAGCGAAACCTGCATTTCCGTCCCACCGTGACCGAGGTGGGCGGGCGGAAGGTGTACGCCTGGATCACGCAGGAAGTCCCGCGCGTGGAGCGGGAGCCGTACGCCGGGGAGCCTGACACGGTGTACGCCGGGATCGAAGCGGCGGGGGCCGTGACCTGGTCGGACATCGCGCACTGGTACGCCGGGCTCGCCAAGGACCGCTCGACGGTGACGCCGGCGCTCGCGACGAAGCTCGGCCAGGTCGTCGCCGGGGCCACGACGCTCGGTGATTCGATCAAAGCAGTGCATCGCTGGGTGGCGCAGGACATCCGCTACGTCTCGCTGTCCCTGGGGCTGGGCGGGTACCAGCCCCGCCCGCCCGCCGAGGTCTTCGAGACGTCCTACGGCGACTGCAAGGACAAGGCGACTCTCTTCATCGCGCTGCTCGGCCGGCTCGGCGTCACGGCGTACCCGGTGCTGCTGAGCTCGAGC
>DASSAD010000109.1:0-19832 GCA_035685725.1 Amycolatopsis sp.
CCACTCACCGAGGTGCGGCGGCCGGACGCCGTAGGCCATGTTCTGGTTGTAGACGGAGCAGGTGGCGTGGTTGTCGCCGCAGATCCCGCAGATCCGGCTGGTGATGAAGTGCGCGTCGCGCGGATCCTTGCCCTTCATGAAAATGCTGTAGCCACGGAACACCGACGAGGTGCTGTGGCATTCCACCACCCGTTTCTCGGCCCAGTCGATCTTCGTGTAGATCCCGAGGCTGCCCACGATCCGGGTGATCGGGTCCCAGGCCATCTCCACCAGTTGGGTTTCGGTTCCCGCCTTCTGCCTTCGCGGTGTCGCAGTCGCCATGGTTCGGCCTTTCGTCTTGGACGCCCGCCGTCACCACGGCGCGCGGTAGCCGGTGTGGAGTTGCTTTCCCCTGGCCCGCCACCGGGGTTCGGTGTCGGCGGTGCGCTCGGTGATCGTCCGCAGGCGGCGGATCACCGAGCCGTAGGCCTCGCTGGCCAGCGACGACACGTGCGCGCCGGGCGGCTCGTCCATGAACGGCATGAACTTGTCCGGGAAGCCCGGCATCGTGCAGCCGATGCAGATCCCGCCGACGTTGGGGCAGCCGCCGATGCCGTTGATCCACCCGCGCTTGGGCACGTTGCACTTCACCACCGGGCCCCAGCAGCCGATCTTCACCAGGCACTTCGGTGATCCGTATTCCTGGGTGAACTGGCCCTGCTCGTAGTAGCCGGCCCGGTCGCAGCCTTCGTGCACGGTCTGCCCGAACAGCCACGTCGGGCGCAGGTGCTCGTCCAGCGGAATCATCGGCGCCTGGCCCGCCGCCTGGTAGAGCAGGTAAAGCAGGGTTTCGGAGAAGTTGTCCGGCTGCGTCGGGCAGCCCGGGATGCAGACGATCGGGATACCGGCGCCGGACTTCCAGTCCCAGCCGAGGTAGTCGGGGACGCCCATGGCGCCCGTGGGGTTGCCCTCCATGGCGTGGATGCCGCCGTAGGTGGCGCAGGTGCCGGCCGCGACCACGGCCAGCGCCTTGGGCGCGAGGCGGTCGAGCCATTCACTGGTGGTCATCGGCTGGCCCGTCTCCGGGTTGTTGCCGAACCCGCACCAGTAGCCCTCCTCCTTGATCGCCTCGTTGGGAATCGATCCCTCGATGACCAGCACGAACGGTTCCAGCTCACCGCGGTCGGCCTTGTACCACCATTCGATGAAGGTGTCGGCGCCCTTGTCGGGGCCGCACTCGTAGTCGATCAGCGGCCAGTGGACCGCGATCTTGGGCAGGCCCGGCAGCGCCCCGAGGGCGATCTCCTCGATGCTCGGCTGGGTCGCGGCGGTGAGCGCGACCGAATCGCCGTCGCAGGACAGGCCGGCGTTGATCCAGAGGATGTGGATGGGCTTCTCTTCGGTTTCCGTTGCCATGATGATCACCCGGTCGGTGCGGCGGGTCGGTGTGGCTGGCCGGTACGGCGAGCTTCCTGCTGGCCCGCTTCCTGGGCCGCCAAAGAGCTGAGCGTCAGCTCCCACAACGCGTGGTAAAGCGTGGTCTGGGCTTCCTGGATCCGGTGGACCGACGACGAGGGAACGACGAAGAGGTGATCGATCGAATCCGCCTCGGCCATCCGGCCGCCGTCGTAGCCGGCGATGCCCACGGTCAGCAGGCCACGCCGCGCGGCCTCGTCGAAGGCCTGCAACAGGTTCGCGGAGTTGCCGCTGGTGGACAGGCCGACGGCGATGTCGGCCGGTCGGCCGAACGCGCCGATCTGGCGCGCGAACACCACGTCGAAACCGATATCGTTCGACAAGGCCGTCACCACGGCGATGTCGTTGGTCAGCCCGAAGGCCGGCAACGCCCTGTCTTCGCCCGCCGGGCTCAGGAACAGGCTCGCCAGCTCCTGCGAGTCGGTCGAACTGCCGCCGTTGCCGAAGGCCAGCAGCCGGCCGCCGCGGGCGAAGCGTTCGGCCATGTCCCCGGCACACGCGGCCAGCCGCGCCCCGTCCCGCTCCAGGACCGAGCGGCGCAGCTCGACGATCTCGTTCGCCTTGCGCACGGTCGATTCGCGGACCTCGGCGAGTACCGCGTCCAGATCGGAGCTGCCGGCGTAGAGGAACGGGTAGAGCGCTTCCATGGCACCGCCGGCGGGAACCGGGTCACGGCCGGTCATTTCCTCACCACCGCGATCGCTTCGCGGGCGTGCACCAGGATCGTGTCGCCGACCTCGGCCGAGACGAGCGCGACGCTGACTTCCTCGCGCCTGGCTCCGGTTCCGGCTCTCGTTTCACCGAGCGCTTCGACTCCGGTGTCGATGCCGGCTTCGACGGTGGCTTCGACGGTCGCTTCGACGATGGCGAGGTCGTTGTCGAGCAGTTCGATGACGATGACTTCGACGGCGGAGTCGGAGCAGGTGATGCACACGTCGTCGTGGCACTCGGGCACGGTCATGACGCCACCCTGCCCGGGTCCAGCACGCCTGGTTGCTCGAAGAACACGTGCACCAGCTCCCACAGGATGTGATAGGTCGTGACGTGCACTTCCTTGACCACGCGCGGGTCCGTCGAACGCGCCACCAGCACGTGGTCGACGGCCGGGCTGCGTCCGATGGCCCCGCCGTCCCCGCCGACCAGCGCGACGGTCAGCAGCCCGAGATCGTGCGCTGCCGCCAGGCCGCGCAGCACGTCGGCGCACTCGCCGTCGGTCGAGATGCCCAGCGCGATGTCGGCCGGGTCGGCCAGAAAGCGGATCTGGTGGGCGAAGACCTCGGCCAGGCCCGCGCGGTTCGCGATCCCGGTGAGGGTGGCGACATCCGCGGTCAGCGAGATCGCCGGCAGGGCGCGCTTTCCGACGATGACCGGATGCACGAACTCCACCGCGACATGCTGTGCGTCGGTGCTCGGCCCGCCGTTTCCGAATACCACCAGCTTGCCGCCGCGGTGGAAGCGGACGGCCATCGCGTGGCAGGCTTCGGCGACCGCTTCGGCCTGTTCCGCGAGTTCCCGTCCCGGCGCTTCCCGACGCGCGAACACGGCGTCCGCGGCGGCCGGTGAATTCGGTGACCCCGGCATTGACCTCGACACTGCCGATCACTTCCCTCGGTGGGGCCCGCCAACTCATCCACGGTAAGTCCGCCGTCCCGGACACACAAGCGGTGACCACCGAATATCCCAGGTGAACCGCCGGTGCGGGCGCTTCGGGTTGGCGAACGGGTCGCGAGTGGACGTCGTGTGTGGACAAAGAATGTCGGGCGTGGACGGTCGACGCGGGTAACGGAGCCGCGAATGGGCGAAATATGGCCGACGCTTCCGTCACCGCATTTCCGTCGTCGCCGGATCGCGTGATTTCTCGCACGGAAATCGAAAACGGTGACGGAAACCGTCACCGGGAAAACGAACGGGTCGTGGTGAATTGTTCGGTACCGGGTGCGAAGGGTGATGCGGGCTCATCTCCCGGGGATCACCATCGGTGCGGCAGGCAGGGTCCGGCCGGCGAGAGGAGGGGGAGTGCGCGCACGCCGGCGCTGGGTGTTCGTGCTCGGCGTCCTGGTGCTGCTCGCCGGTCAGCAGGCCTGCACGGGGTCTTCCCCGGCCCCGCCGCCCGCTCCCGGGTTCGTGCCGGCGCCTCCCGGCCCGTCGTGGGCGCCGAACCCACAGCGGGCCGGCGGGCTGAGCGCGCTGGCCCAGACCGAGGGCGACCGCTATGTTCTGCACACCGCGCACGGCGACGTCGACTTCCTGCCCGGTGTGAATCTGGGCAGTACCACCCCCGGTCACCAGCCGGGCGAGGTGGACATCAGCGCCGAGGACCTCCGCCGCTGGCTCCCGCTGATGGGCCAGTTCGGCTTCCGCGTCCTGCGCGTTTACACCATCCTGCCGCCGGCCTTCTACACCGAGCTGGCCGCCTACAACACCGCACACGAAAACGCGCCGCTTTTCCTCATGCAGGGGGTTTACCTGCCGGACGAGTCCTACGTCGAAAAGGGCAACCTCTACGACCCGGCGATAACGAACTCCTTCACCGGCGAGATCCGGGACGCCGTCGCGGCCGTGCACGGCGACCTGAACCGCGGCACGATGCCCGGCAGGGCCACCGGCCGGTGGACCACCGACGTGTCACGGTGGCTGGCCGGCTGGATCATCGGCTCCGAACTCGACCCCTACGCCGTGCGCGCCTCCGACGTCCGCAACGCCGACGCGCCGAAGTTCCAGGGCCGTTACTTCCGCAGCGGCGACGGCGCGAGCCCCACCGAATCCTGGCTCGCCGCCAGGATGGACGAGTTGGCCGCGGCCGAGGCCCAGCGCGGCCAGACCGTGCCGGTCGCCTTCATCAACTGGCCGACGCTCGACCCGCTGCGTCACCCCGACGAGCCGAGGGAGGGCGAAGACCTGGTCGGGGTCGACGCGAACCGAGTCCTGGCCACCGCCGCCTGGCCCGGCGGCACTTTCGCCAGCTACCACGCGTACCCGTACTACCCGGACTTCCAGCGTTACGAACCGGATCTGCAGATCGACTGGAACGGCCGGACCGATCCCTACGCCGGTTACCTGTCGGCGCTGCGGCGTCACCACGCGGGCATGCCGGTGATGATCTCGGAGTTCGGCGTGCCGTCCTCGCTCGGCACGTCGCATTCCGCCCCGCTGGACCGCGGCCAGGGGAACCACCCCGAAGCCGAGGCCATGGCCCAGGACGCCGACATGCTGCGCACGATCCGCGCACTCGGGCTCGCGGGCGGGCTGCTGTTCGCCTGGACCGACGAATGGTTCAAGCTCAGCTGGAACACCGCGGGCCGCCAGCTCCCGGCGGACCGCCGTCAGCTGTGGCACGACCCCCTGACCAACGAACAGTACTTCGGCCTGGTGGCCACCGATCCGGTCGGTGGCCCGCCGGAGGTCATCGCCGACGATCCCGCGGCGACCGTCCGGGCCGCCACCGACGAGTCCTGGGTGCACGTCGAGCTCCGGTCGAGCAACGATCTGCCCGGACTGATCGCACTGGGTTTCGACGTCGTCGGCGGTGGCGGCCCGTGGCTGCCCGGAACGCGCCTTCCGGCCAACGGCGCCGACTACGCCGTGCTCATCGATACGACCCGGAACCAGGCTCAGGCCTGGGTCCGCGCCGATCTCGACCCGACCGTGCTGGACAACCTGCCGGGAACCGATGCCCCCGCCGGGGATGTCGACGGCTGGCGCCCGCAACGGCTCACGACCAACGGCGCGCACACCATCCCGACCACGGGCCAGGCACTCCCGGCGGAGTTCTTCGACGTCGGTGATCTGCGGCGCGGCGAGATGACGCCGGGCGCGCCGGGTTACGACAACCTCGCCACCTGGCAGGTCGCCGGCCGCACCGTCACCCTGCGGCTGCCTTGGGGCCTGCTCGGGATGGCCGACCCGTCGTCGAAGCTGGCTCTGGTGCCCCGGCCGGACCACACCGCGGCGACGGTGCCGGTGGACCACATCGGGCTGACCGTGTATCTCGGTGACCGCCGGATCGACACCGGCGGCATCACCTGGCAATCCTGGCAGGACGTGCGGTACCGGGAACGGGTCAAGGACGGTGCGCAGACTTATGTCGACGCCGTCACCGCGGTCACGCCACGGTGACGGCCGGCGACCTCCGGCGGTCCCGGTGCCGTCCGCGTGATGAAGACAGCGCGTAGTGCAATGTGACATACTACTGGTCATGACTTCGGAGAGGCCGCAGGCGGAGGTCGTGGTCATCGGGGCCGGCATCGTCGGCGCGGCTTGCGCCTACTACTGCGCCGAAGCCGGACTGGCGGTCCGGGTCGTCGAACGGGGAGCGGTCGCGGGCGGCACGACCAGTGGCGGCGAGGGGAACATCCTGGTCTCCGACAAGGAACCGAGCCCCGAACTGGACCTCGCGCTGCTGTCCGTGCGGCTGTGGACCGAACTGGGGGAGCGATTCGGCCCCGAACGGCTTGAACTGCAGACCAAGGGCGGCGTCCTGGTGGCGCAGACCGCCGACGCGGCCCGTGCGCTGGCGGAGATCGGGAAACAGCAGCGCGCGCTGGGCATCGAGGTGATCGACGCGACCCCGGCCGAGCTGTTCGAGCTGGAGCCGAACCTCACCCGGGAGGTCCAGGCCGGTGCGCTGTATCCGCAGGACATGCAGGTCCAGCCGATGCTGGCGGCCGCCGAGCTGCTGCGGCAGGCGCGCGCCCGCGGCGCCCGGCTGCACACCGGCACGGCGGTCACCGGTATCCGGCGGGACCGGCGCGGTGCGATCACCGGCGTGCGGACCAGCGCGGGGGACTTCGCGGCGCGGTGGGTGATCAACGCCGCGGGCACCTGGGGCGGCGAGGTCGCGGCCATGGCCGGCGCACCGATTCCCGTGCTGCCGCGCCGGGGCTTCATCCTGGTGACCGAGCCGCTCCCGCAGGTCATCCGGCACAAGGTCTACACCGTGGACTACCTCGCCAATGTGGCCAGCGGCGACGCGGGGCTGGAAACGTCCGTGGTCGTCGAGGGAACCCAGGCCGGCACGGTGCTGATCGGCGCGAGCCGGGAGCGGGTGGGTTTCGACCGCCGGATCTCCCTTCCGGTGCTGCGCAGGCTCGCCGCGCAGGCGATCGGTGTCTTCCCGTTCCTCGCGGACGTGGCCCTGCTGCGCAGTTATGTCGGGTTCCGGCCGTATTCGCCGGATCATCTGCCGGTGATCGGCGAGGACGAGCGGGTTCCCGGACTGGTACACGCGTGCGGTCACGAAGGCGCGGGCATCGGACTGGCCGCCGCCACCGGTCACCTCATCGCGCGGCAGCTCACCGGCCTGGCACCGGAACTGGACCTGACACCGTTCCGGCCGAACCGGTTCTCCCCCCAGGAGGTCGCGTGAACGACACTGGCGGAGCCCTGTTCGCGTGGGCCGACCGGGTGCGGGTGTCCCGCAGAGCGCTGGAGGTCGCGTGAACGACACTGGCGGAGCTTTGTTCGCGTGGGCCGACCGGGTGCGGGTGTCCGGCGAGAAACAGGAGGTTGTGTGAGTTCCCCTCTGCCTTCGGTCCGGTTTTCCTTCGGTGATCGCGAGATCGTGGCCGAAGCGGGCCAGAGTATCGGTGCCGCGTTGATCGCGGCCGGGTACCGGTCGTGGCGCACCACGCGCCACGAGGGCGCGCCGCGCGGGGTCTTCTGCGGGATCGGCGTGTGTTTCGACTGCGTGATCACCGTGAACGGCAGGCCGAACCAGCGGGCGTGTCTCACCGAGGTCCGGCAGGGCGACCGGGTGGATCCCCAGGAAGGAGCCGGCCGTGGCCACCTCGGCTGCTGACGGCGCCTCGCCGACGGGACCGGCGAACTCGGCGACCGGACGGGAGAACTCAGCGACCGGACGGGGGGACACGGCGACCGGACGGGGGGACACGGCGGCGGTGGGCGGTGACCGCGGCGTGTCGCGGGATTCGGGCTATGACATCGCGGTGCTTGGCGCGGGCCCGGCGGGGCTCGCCGCGGCGGTGGCGGCCCGCGAGGCCGGTGCCCGGGTGGCGTTGATCGACTCGGCCGGCCGCGTCGGTGGTCAGTTCTGGCGTCATCGTGACGGCGACACCGGTGCGGGCCACCACCACTGGTCGACACTGCGGCGCCTGCGGCGGGCCGCGAGGAAGCTGGATTTCCTCTCCGGTCACTTCGTGTGGCATGCCGAGCGCACCGACGAGGGCTTCACCCTGCATGCCACGGTGCCTGCCACGGTGCCCGCCAACGTGCCTGCCACCGTGCCTGCCAACTCGCATGCCACCGTGCCTGCCACGGTGCCCGCCAGCGGGCGCGATGCCGCGGGCGATCAGACCCGTACCATCCGGTGCCGCACGGTGATCGTGGCGACCGGCGGTTACGACCGGCAACTGCCGTTCCCCGGCTGGACGCTGCCCGGCGTCTACACCGCGGGCGGTGCTCAGGCCCTGCTCAAGGGCCACGGCGTGGCGGTGGGCCGCCGGGTCGTGGTCGCCGGCACCGGGCCGTTCCTGCTTCCCGTGGCTGCCGGGCTCGTCGAGGCCGGAGCCGAGGTCCTGGGCGTGTTCGAGGCCGGAGCACCGGGTGGTTTCGCCCGCCATCCGGCGGCGGTGCTGCGCAATCTCGACAAGCTGACCGAGGGCGCGCACTACCTGCGAGTCCTGCTGCGGCACGGTGTTCCCTACCGCACACGCAGCACGGTGATCGCGGCGCACGGTGATGGTCACGGTGACGGCGTGCGGGCGGTGACGGTCGCTTCCCTGGATGCCGACTGGCGAGTCGTGCCGGGCAGTGAGCGCCAGATGGATTGCGATGCTGTCGCGGTCGGCTACGGATTCACGCCACAGCTGGACTTCGCGCTGCAACTCGGTTGCGAAACCCGCCTCGACGCCGACGGCAGCCTGGTGGCGCGGGCCGACGACCAGCAGCGGGCCACGGTGCCCGGCGTCTACCTGGCGGGGGAGATCTGCGGCGTAGGCGGCGCCCAACTGTCCCTTGTGGAGGGTGAGCTTGCCGGGCTGCACGCGGCGCTGACCACCGTGGGGGCCGAGCCCAGCCGGGGTGCGGTGGCCCGGTTGCTGCGCCGCCGGTCCGCCCTGCGGGCGTTCGCCACGGCCATGCACCGGGTGTATCCCGTCCGTCCAGGCTGGGCCGGCTGGCTCGCCGAGGACACCCAGGTGTGCCGCTGCGAGGAGGTGACCGCGGGAGCCATCCGGGAGTCCATTGCGGAGCTGGGCGCGACCGATCCCCGCACCGTCAAGCTCCTCGCGCGGCCGGGAATGGGGCTGTGCCAAGGACGCGTGTGCGGTTACGCCACCACCTGTCTGGTCGCCGCCGCGGGCGGCCGGGAGCCGACCGAGGAGGATTTCCGTGGCATCGCGGCTCGGCCGGTCGCGCAGCCGGTGACCCTGGGCATGCTCGCCGATGGCTGAGCCGGCCCGGCGGGTCCCCCCTCCGGAACTGTCCGAAGAGGACACCGCGATGCTCGCCGGTGATGCCGGCGAGGCGGCCGCGCTGTGTCTGCGCCTGGTGGTCGCGCTCGCCCGGGTGCTGGGCGCGCGGCGCCTGATCTCGGTTGATTCGGCGCACGTCGACGGGTGCCTCTACCACGGCATGGCCGGACTGGACTTCGCGGAACGGCTGGTGGGGCTCGGTGCCCGGGTCGCGGTGCCCACCACGCTGAACGTCGGCTCGCTCGATCTGCTCCACCCCGGGCTCGTGCGGGCCGATGCCGGGACCACGACGAACGCCCGGCGCCTCATGGCCGCCTATACCGCCATGGGCTGCACACCGACCTGGACGTGCGCGCCCTACCAGCTCACCCACCGGCCGGAGTTCGGCCGCCACATCGCCTGGGCGGAGTCGAACGCCATCGTCTTCGCCAATTCGGTGCTGGGCGCCCGTACTGATCGCTACGGCGACTTCCTCGACATCAGTGCGGCCATCACGGGTCGCGTCCCGTACGCGGGCCTGCATCTCGACCGCAACCGAAGGGCGACCGTGCGGCTGGACTGTGCGGCAGTGCCGCGAGCGCTGCTGCGCGAGGACGTCGCGTGGGGACTGCTCGGACACCTCGCCGGCCAGACCGCGGGAAGCGGCGTGCCGGTGTTGACCGGGATTCCGGACGACGTGACCGAAGACCAGCTCAAGGCGTTCGGCGCGGCGGCGGCCTCCAGCGGGGGAGTCGGGCTCTTCCACGTCGTGGGGATCACCCCGGAGGCGTCCACACTGGACGCGGTGGCCGGACCCGGGATCGAGACCGTCCACGTCGGGGCCGACCGCATCCGCGCGATCCGTGACCGGTTGAGCACCGCCCGGAGCTCCCGGCTCGACGCGCTTTGCCTTGGCACGCCGCACTTCTCGGTGAGCGAATTCGAACGGCTGTCGCGGTTGCTCGCCGACGGGCCTGGTTTTCATCCCGCCGTGCGGGCCTACGTGGCCACCAGCCGTGCCGTACTCGACGAGGCCGAACGGCGCGGGTTCGCCGAGCCGGTGCGACGCGCGGGGGCCGACATCGTGGTCGACACCTGCACCTACATCACCCCGATCCTGGCTCCGGGCGTGCGGACCGTGATGACCAGTTCGGGCAAGTGGGCCTGGTACGCGCCGGGCAACATCGGGGTGGACGTGGTCGTGGGCTCGATGGCCGAATGCGTGGCCTCGGCCAGGGCCGGAGTGATCGTGCGAGACGAGGAACTGTGGGCGAAGCAGCACTGACCGGGACAACGCTGCACCCCGGTGAAGCGACCGGCGAGTTGCTGGTCCTGCGGGCCCCGCTGTCGTTCTGGGGCGGCACCGGCGAGGACGGCACGATCGTCGACGAGCACCATCCGCAGCGGGGTGCGCGGCTCACCGGCAAGGTGGTGGCGATGCCGACGGCCAGAGGGTCGAGTTCGTCGTCCTCGGTGCTGGCCGAACAGATCCGTGCCGGCACCGCGCCGGCCGCGCTGGTGCTCACCGAACCCGACGCGATCCTGATGCTCGGCGCCTGGGTTTCCGCCGAGCTGTACGGGCGGCGGCTGCCGATCGTCACGCTGGCGCTGCCCGGCTACCGCGCGCTGTGCGGGTGGGGCTCCGGTCCGGTCACCGTGGTGGCCGGACCGGAGGAGGCCGTGGTCAGCGGCGCACCTTCACCGCGCCACCCTGGATGACCGCGGCCACCCCCGACTCGGGCGCGGCCAGGACGTCGATGTCGGTCAGCGGGTTGGCGCGGGTGAGCACCACGTCGCCCAGCGCGCCCGGCGCGAGGACACCGATCTCGCCTTCGCGCCGCACCACCTCGGCGCCGACGGTGGTCGCCGAACGCAGGATCGCCGCCGGTGTCTGCACCTTGGCGCGGAGGGCGAATTCCTCGGACTGCCGGGCCTGCATGGCGCCGAGCAGATCGCTGCCGTAGGCGATCTTCACCCCGGCTTTGTCGGCGAGTTCCAGTGCGTGTAACCCGTTTTCGGTAACCTGGACGACCTTTTCGTACTGTTCCTGGGTGAACCCGAGTTCCCGGCTTTGTTCCAGCAGCGCCTGGTAGGTCACCAGCGTAGGAACGTAGAAGGCGTTGTTGCGCAAGAACAATTCGATCGAGGTCTCGTCGAGCAGGTTGCCGTGCTCGATGGTGCGCACACCCAGGTCGAGGCCGCGGTTGACCGCTTCCGCCGTGTAGGCGTGGCCAGCGCAGTACAGGTTCGCGGCGGCCGCCTCCGCGACGATCGCGGACACCTCTTCGTCGGAGAACTGCAGGGAATCGACGCGGTCGGTCGGGCTGGCGCAGCCTCCGGACAGCATGATCTTCAGGTGGTGCGCTCCGCGGCGAATCTCGTCCCGGGCGGCGCGGCGCACCTCGGCCATGCCGTCGCAGACCCGTCCGAGGACGGGAATCGCGTAGTGCGGGTCGTGCACGTCCTGGCCGCGCGGGCGCAGGTCCCCGTGACCACCGGTCTGGGACAACGCCTTGCCACCGAAGAAGATCCGCGGTCCGGCGAAGAGCCCGTCGGCGACCGCCGCGGCGATCCCGAAGTCCGCGCCACCGACGTCACGGACCGAGGTGAAGCCGCGCGTGAGCATGTCGCGAAGCAGGTGCGACGCCTGCGCGGCGACATAGGCCGGCGACTCCGCGGTCACACTCGCCAGATCGGCGGTGACCGCGTTGACGTGCACATGGCAGTCGATCAGGCCGGGAACGGCGTAAAGTGTGGCGCCGTCGAATTCGCCTTCGGCGGGGTGCACGCCGGTGTCCGCGGTGATCTCGGCGATCCGGCCGTCGGTGATCCGGATGAGGCGGTCGGTGAGGACGTCCTCGGTTTCGGGGGAGACGACGTTGACGTGACGCAGAACGAGATCCGCTGTCATGGGTTGCCTCTCTTTCGATGGTGGCGGGGGACCGAGTGCGGCCTACTGCGCCACCGTTTCCTGTCCGATGAATTCCAGCGACCGCCCGGTGGTGCGGTGACCGAACAAGGCCACCACGCCCGCGCCGAGCAGCAGCAGGACCAGCAGCATGACGAACACGCCGGCGAAGTGGACCGTGCTGTAGGAGAAGCCGATGACGATCGGCGCGATGACCCCGCCGACCCGCCCGACGGCCGAGGCCACGCCGAGGCCGGTGGTGCGGATCATCGTCGGGTAGATCTCCGAGGTGTAGGAGTACTCCAGTGCCGCGTTGCCGTTCATGAAGAACGAAAGCACCATGCCCCAGAGGAGGATTTCGGTGCTGCTGCCGGCGAAGGCCAGGCCCAGCGCGCCGACCGCGCCGCCCACCAGGTAGATCACGATGGTCCACTTGCGTTCCAGCCGTTCACTGATGAACGCCGCGGAGTAGTACCCGGGAATCTGGGCCAGGTAGATCAGGATCGAGAACAGGAAGCTCTTGGTGATGTCGAAGCCCTGCTTCACCAGCAGCGACGGGATCCAGGTGAAGAAGCCGTAGTAGGTGAAGATGGCGACGAACCAATAGATCCACGACGTGATCGTGGTCTTGCGCAGCCCGGTGGAGAACAGCGCCTTGAGGTTGTCCAGCACGCGACCGGAGGAGACATGCACCTCCGCGACCGCGGCACCCGGTTCGACCGGGGGCAGCGGCTTTCCGGTGTCCGCGGCGACCTGTTTCTCGATGGCGGCCACCACCTGCTCGGCTTCGCCGACCTGCCCGTGAACGTGCAGGAACCGGGGCGACTCCGGCAGCGTGCGGCGCCACCACAGCAGCATCAGGATGGGGACCGCGGTGATCACCTGGACCCAGCGCCAGCCGTTGGGCACCTCGCTGACCAGGAAATAGCCGAGGAGACTGGCGAAGACGTAACCGAAGGCGAAGAAACCGGCGAGGGAACCGACGTAGCGGCCACGGACCCGGGAGGGCACGAACTCCGAAAGATACGGGGAAATGATGGCGCTTTCCGCGCCGGTGCCGACCCCGGCGACGATCCTGGCCAGGAACAGCACGGCGAAGTTCGGGGCGAGCGCGGCGACGATGCTGGCCGCGCAGTAGAGCACCAGCGCGCTGATCATGACCGCGCGGCGCCCGATCTTGTCGCCGAGGATGCCCGCGCCCAGCGCGCCGAACAGGAATCCGATGAGCAGGCTGCTGCCGAGGATTCCGGTGGCGCCGCTGGAAAGGTGCCACTGCTTCGTGACCTGCGGCAGGATGAACGCGACGATCGCGCCGTCCATCGCGTCGAAGGTGTAGCCCAAACCGCCCGCGAAGAGCAGTTTGTAGTGGAACCGGGAGATGGGCAGACGTTCCAGCCGGGCCGCGAGCAGCTGGGACGTCAGCGTCCCAGCCCTGCCGGTGGTCTCCGTCATGGTGCCTCCTACTGGATGACGAGGTCCAACGACGGTACAATGTCACACATCATATTGCACAGGGTTAACTGCACGTAATTTCTGCCTTGGAGGGTTGAATGACCGCGCGCACCAAGCCATGGCACGGCGTTCTGGTCGCCACCGCGCTGCCGTTGCGGGAAGCCGAGCCGGGCACGCTCACCGTGGACTTCGACGGTTACGCCGAGCACGTCGCCTGGCTGGCCGAGCAGGGATGTCATGGCGCGACCCCCAATGGTTCGCTGGGGGAGTACCAGACGCTGACCGTCGAGGAGCGGGCCAAGGTGGTCACCACGGCCGTCGAGGCTGCTCCTGAGGGCTTCACCGTCATGCCCGGCGTCGCGGCCTACGGCGCCGCCGAATCCCGCCGGTGGGCGGAGCAGGCGGCCGAGGCCGGCTGCCCGGCCGTCATGCTGCTGCCGCCCAACTCCTACCGGGCCGACGAGCGGGCCGTGATCGCCCACTACCGCGAGGTGGCGAAGGTCGGGTTGCCCATCGTGGCCTACAACAACCCGTTCGACACCAAGGTCGACCTCCTGCCCGAACTGCTCGCCGAGCTGTACCACGAAGGGCTCATCGTCGGCGTCAAGGAGTTCTCCGGCGATGTGCGCCGGATCTACCGCATCGCCGAGCTGGCGCCGGGCCTGGACGTGCTCTGCGGTTCCGACGACGTTCTGCTGGAACTGGCCATCGCCGGCGGGCCGGGCTGGGTCGCCGGCTACCCCAACGCGTTCCCGCGGGCCACGGTCGCACTGTGGGAAGCCGCTTCCGCCCGCGACCTCGACACGGCGCTGCCGCTGTATCGCCTGCTGCACCCGCTGCTGCGCTGGGACGCGCGGACCGAGTTCGTCCAGGCGATCAAGCTGAGCATGGACATCGCCGGCCGCTACGGCGGTCCGTGCCGCCAGCCGCGCGTGCCGCTGACCCCCGAGCAGGAGAAGATGGTGCGCGAGGCGACGGAACACGCTCTCGCGGAAGGACTGTCCTGACATGCGGGCCAAACGGGTCTTCCATGCGGTCGACTCGCACACCGAGGGAATGCCCACCCGGGTGATCACGGGCGGCGTCGGGAAGGTTCCCGGCGCCACCATGTTCGACCGGCGGCGTTACTTCATGGAAAACCTCGACCACATCCGGCAACTGCTGATGTACGAGCCGCGCGGGCACTCCGCGATGAGCGGTGCCATCCTCCAGCCGCCGGCGCGCGAGGACGCCGACTGGGGCGTGCTCTACATCGAGGTGTCGGGGTGCCTGCCGATGTGTGGGCACGGCACCATCGGCGTGGCCACCGTGCTCGTGGAGACCGGCATGGTCGAGGTGGTCGAACCGGTCACCACGATCCGGCTGGACACCCCGGCCGGTCTGGTCGTCGCGGAGGTCGCGGTGTCCGACGGTGCGGCACGCTCGGTCACGATCCGCAACGTGCCCTCGTTCTCGCTCGGCCTTGATCGCACGGTCGAAGTAGCCGGCTTCGGCGAGGTGCGCTACGACCTCGCCTTCGGCGGCAACTTCTACGCGATCCTCGGTCTGGACCAGCTCGGTATCCCGTTCGACCGCGCGGAAAAGCAGCGGATGATCGACGCTGGTTTGTCTATTATGGACGCCATCGACAAACAGGACCGGCCGGTGCATTCGGTGAACCCGGAGATCGCCGAATGCCACCACGTCTACCTGGCCGCGCCGGGATCGACGGCCCGGCACTCCCGGCACGCGATGGCGATCCACCCCGGCTGGTTCGACCGTTCGCCCTGCGGCACCGGGACCAGCGCGCGGATGGCCCAGTTGCACGCACGTGGTGAGCTGCCGCTGCACACGGACTTCCGCAACGAGTCGTTCATCGGAACGGAGTTCATCGGCCGGCTCGTCGAGGAGACGACCGTGGGAGATGTCCCGGCAGTGGTCCCGACCATCACCGGGCGTGCCTGGCTCACCGGAACCGCCCAGTACTTCCTCGATCCCGACGACCCGTTCCCGGCGGGGTTCGAGCTGTGAGCTCGCTTCCCCTGCTCGACGCGGCCGCGGTCGCCGCCGCCCTGCCGATGCCGGCGGCGATCCGCGCCGTGCGGACCGCGCTGCTCAATGGTCTGGACCCCGAGGAAGACCCGCCACGCGTGGCGGTGCCGGTGCGGCACGGCCAGCTGTTGCTGATGCCGGCACAGTGGGGGCGCTACACCGGTGTCAAACTCGCCACCGTGGCACCGGCCAACCCGGGCAAGGGACTTCCCCGGATTCAGGGCGACTACCTGCTGATGGACGCGGAGACCCTGACCCCGCTGGCGCTGCTGGACGGGGTTTCGCTGACCGCGATCCGCACGGCGGCCGTGTCCGCCGTGGCCGTGGATGCGCTCGCCGAGGCCGGCGCGTCGCGGTTGGTGGTGTTCGGGTCGGGGCCGCAGGCGCGCAGCCACGTGGCGGCGCTGCGCGCCGTACGCCCCGTTTCGCAGGTGGTCGTGATCGGGCGGAACTCCGACCGCGCCCAAGCCCTCGCCGCGGCCTGTACCGGTGACGGACTCGAAGCCCGCACCGGCACCATCGCGGACGTCGCGACGGCGGACCTGATCGCCTGCTGCACCACCGCGCGCACCCCGCTGTTCGACGGTTCGCTGCTACCGTCCTCCGCCACCGTGGTCGCGGTCGGATCACACGAGCCGGACGCCCGCGAAGTCGACGATGCGACGATCCGCGCCTCGACCGTCGTCGTCGAGGCCCGCTCGGCCGCGCTGCGCGAGGCCGGTGACGTGCTGCACCCGATCCGTGCGGGATCGTTCGATCCGTGCTCGCTCATCGATCTCGCGAGCCTCGTGCGGGGGAACGTGAGGATTTCTCGCACCGGGCCCCGGCTTTTCAAGAGTGTCGGGATGGCATGGGAAGATCTGGTGGTCGCCGCCGAAACCTACGAGGCTAGCAAGGGAGAGCCACAGTGACTGTGGAGGACGGGCCCGCGCTGGCCCTGCCGACGGTCGGCGTGCGCCGTAACCTCCGCGAGGAGATCACCAAGAACCTGCGAGCCGCGGTGATCTCCGGTGAGCTGCGACCCGGTGTGGTGTACTCCGCGCCCAGCCTGGCCGTCCAGTTCGGGGTGTCGGCCACTCCCGTGCGTGAGGCGATGCTCGACCTCGCCAAGGAAGGCCTGATCGATGCCGTGCGCAACAAGGGATTCCGGGTCACCGAGGTGTCCGAAAAGGACCTCGACGATCTGAGCGAGCTCCGCGCGCTGATCGAGGTCCCCACCGTCCGCAGGATCGCCGAGGCAGGCGCGGACCCGCGGGTGATCGACGAGCTGCGACCCCTGGCCGCGGCCATCGAAGAAGCCGCCACGAACCACGACCTCATCACCCACGTCGTCGTCGACATGGAATTCCACCTCAGGTTGCTGTCGTTGGTCGGCAACCCCCACCTCGTGGAAACCGTACGCGCGCTGCGCGCCCGGTCCCGGATCTACGGCCTGCGCACCCTCGCCGAACGCGACGAGCTGGTCCCGTCCTCCCGCGAACACGCCGAACTCCTCGACCTCATCACCGCCCGCGACGCCGACGCCGCGGAGCAGCTGATGCGCCGCCACATCCGGCACGTCCGCGGCATCTGGGCCGAGTAGCTTCAGTTGTTCTCGTCTTCGGCGCCTGCCCTGGCCCAGTAGCCATGCTACGGGCGACCATCTCGCCCTTACCGGCCGAGGAGCCTGTCTCGAGGGTTGCATGCTGCCTCATGCTGCCCGTTCGGTGCTACCGTTCGCTCACGAGCTGTCACGAACCGGTGACCCCTGGAGATCAGGACCATCGCGGGTCAACTCCCGACCCGTCACACTCAGTCAGCCTAAGAGCTTATACAGCAAACTCGATCACCGGTTGCCATGGCCCCCGATGTAAGCGCCGCCGGGCGTAGGTTAATCTGTTCATCAGCAAGTCCGAGTGGCGGAATGGCAGACGCGCTAGCTTGAGGTGCTAGTGCCCGTAAAGGGCGTGGGGGTTCAAGTCCCCCCTCGGACACGCGCACTATTCACCCGCGCTGGTGGACGGATTATAACGTCGGCCGCGCGGGTTTCGTGTTCATAGCGAACTTGCAGGTCAACCGCCGTGTAGAGGTTCTCCAAGCGCTCTCGTTTCGGGTTCGCCAGCGCCTCCGCGACGTCACCGAGCGAGTCGATCATCGCGTACACCTCGGCGTTGCTCAGCGTGTTCGGCGCCGGAGCGTTGTCCAGCTCGGCCCGCGCGGCGGCGCGCTGCGCCTGAGCCTCGTTGATCGCCTCGACGAGCGCTGCTGGGTCAATACCCGCCTCGATGGCGGCTTGGAACCGTCGTAGCTTGGCCTCGGCGGAGTCGAGCCGATCCTTCGTGGACTCGCGTCCGCTCGGCAACGTCCGGCCGTCGTCCTGCGAAGCAAGCAAGTCGGCCACCGTCTGGTCCACGTTCTCCCGGGCGAACAGCCGACCGAGCCAGCCGTTGACCGCCTCCATCAGTGGGTCCTCTTTGACGTAGACCGTGGGGGGATGATCCGCGAGAGCCGCCGAGCCGGGGGCGAGCGTGCGCGCGGGGCATCGGTAGTACATGCCGTGTGCTCGGGGGCTGCCCTCCATCTTCCGGCCACAGGTCGCGCACCGGATGCGGCCCCGGAACAGGTAGGTCCGTTTCGTCGGCCGCCTCCCACGCTCACTCTTGCGCGCAGTCCGCAAGCCGCCCGCCGCCTTCGACCGGCGCAGCAACTGAGCTTCGGTGAAGTCCTCGACCGAGATGATCTCCGGATGCGCCTGTGTCCTTGACCGCACCACTCGATCAGGCGCGGATCGCCGGAACCTCACGACATGACCGGCCGCCACGTCCTCGGGGTCCAGCAACGTCTCATGTTTGGTCCATCGCCCGAAGATCGCGTAGCCGGTATAGCGCGGGTTGTCCAAGATTGCCCGGACCGTGCTGCCCTGCCAGCCGTCGGCCAACCGGTGCCGGTTCTGGTCCGGCCGTCGAGCTGACGGGCACGGGATGCCGTCGAGGTTCAGGCCGTTGGCAATGGCCCGGTCACCCGTACCACCCAGGTACTCGGCGAAAATCCGCCGAACCACCTCGGCCGATGGCTCGTCGATCGCCAGTACCCGCAATCGGTAGCCCTCGGCCGCTTTGCGCGGGTTCGGGTGCGGCCCGCCGTCTATGACGACGTACCCGTACGGTGCCCGGCCGCCTTGGTGCCTACCTTCGTTCACCACTTGTGAGTCCATCGCCGCCCGGACGCGCGCTTGAACGTGCTGACGCTCCGATTCGCTCATCCCGCCGAGCACGCTCATCAGCATCTTGTGCTAGGGGTTCCGCGCGTCGAACTTCCCGCCGAGTTCGGGCACCCACAAATCCACCCCGTACGCGGCGAACCTCGGCGCGATGAGCGAGAACTGGTTCCCGAACCAGCATCGCGTTCCTTCGCCCACGACGACGGCGTCCCACCCTCGGTTCGGGTCCTTCAACGCCGCGAGCAGCCGGGAGGCTTCCGCGCGACGCTCCCAGGGCACGGAGCGGGACTGGCCGATGTCGAAGAAGTCGGCCGCGACGGTCCCGCCGAGCGGTTCGATGAACTTGCTCGCGTTGCCGAGTTGCCAGCCGTGCGAGGTCTCGGGGTCTTGGTTGTCCTCGGTCGAGCACCGGCCGTAGAACGCCAGCGGTCCGATACCGGCGTCAACGGTCTCGACCACCTCGACGCCGAGCAAGTCGTCCAGCGTCGCCCACGGGTCGTGGTTGATTTCAGCAGTCATCGGACCCCCTCTCCTGAGGTCCGTCCAGGACCTCGACCTCGGTCAGCTCCACCAGTATGTCAAGCAGTATGCGCGCCGAACGCTTTGTCAGTACAGGTAGTTCGTCCGGAACGCGCACCGTGATCCTGTCCTCTGCCTCGTCGTCGCCTTTCATGGGCGATCTACTTCCGGGTCCGGCGTGCTGTTGATTTCGTCATCTACCTGCTCGATCGCGGCTCGGATGTCGGCCGTGAGGTAGCCACGTACCCGCCGAGCCTCGCCGTCCTCGGTCGGGACGTATTGCCGGATCGGACGGCACCCCAACTCACCCATCTGACGGGCGAACACGCTCGGCTCGATCTCCAGTGCCTCGACCAGTTCGGCCGTCGGTACGAACTCCCGTTCGTCGATCCCCTCGCCGAGATGCCGCACCACGGCCGCCAACGGTTCGGGCAGGTCCACGGGTCGACCGCTACCGCTGCCCGTGCCGAGCGCCTTCACGACGGCCGCTGAGTCGATCGCGCGTGTCGTGTCGTCGCCGGCCGCGTGCCCGGACAGGGTTCCGGCCGCCTCCCGCAGCGCGCGGCCTCGCGCACAAATCGCCTGCCAATCGGGGTTGGCCATGTAGTAGGTCCACACCGTCATAGCCAGCGACTCGGCCCCGGCATCCGTGTCACCGTCCGGCCGCAGGATGCCCACGCCCTTATGACTCGGCAACAGCGCGGATGCGTCGTAGCCGCGTGTGTTCATCTGCTCGCCGAGCACGATGTTGGAGTCCCGCCAGTCCATTACCCGCAACGCGAATCGTGAGCCGAGCACCGACCGCAGCCGTGAGGGAATCGTCTGCGAGTCCGGCCGTTGCGTGGCCAGGATGACCACG
>DASSAD010000110.1:0-5929 GCA_035685725.1 Amycolatopsis sp.
GCCCGGCGCCGAAGCCGCCGCCGAGCAGCACCGCCAGTGCGAGCACCGGCGCCGCGGCCCAGCCGCCCAGCCAGGGCCGCAGCCGCTTCGGCAGGGTGCGCCAGGTGCGCCGGGCCAGCAGCGCGGCCGGGACGAGCAGCAGCGCGAAGAGCACGGACACCACGAGCAGGGCCGCGCCGATCGCCTCGACCGTGACATCCGACCTGGCGTCCGGCTCGAACCCGGCGATCACCGCGACCAGCAGTACCGCGAAGGCGAGCATGATCCGGCGCGTGCCGCGGGGCAGCTCGCGGACACCGACGGCCGCGGCCAGCAGGGTCGCGAGCACGAGCGCGAGCGCGAAGATCCACGCGATGAGCTCCGGCAGCAGCCGTGGCGGCTGGACCGGCCCGCCCAGCGCCAGCAGGGCTACCGTGGCCAGCGCGGCGACGGCGTGCAGGCATCGCAGGGCGGACGAGCCGGTGTCGCGCAGCGCGTCGCCCGGCAGCCCCACGCCGCGGGCCGGGATGTCCTTCGCGGTCACCGGCCAGTCGGCACCGGAAAGCCGGTGCAGCAGGAAGATCACCACCACGAGCGGTCCCAGCCCGGCCGCCATGCGGGCCGGCACCACCTCCCGCAGCCGGACCGGGACCACCGTCAGGCAGTGGCTCGCCGGCGAAAGGCATTGCAGCGCGAACAGGTCGAGCGCGATCACCGCCAGCTGCCCGAACAGCAGCATGGTCAGCAACAGCCCGGCGACCCGCAGCAGGCCGCGGCAGATTCCGCCCACGGCGGCCGCCGCCGAGCTGCCCTCCGGCACCGGCGGCAGCATCCAGTGTGCGACGTTGGCCAGTGAGAAGGGAAACAGCAGCGCCCACGTCGCCTTCGCCACGCCGCCCGAGATCATCCCGCTCCACAGGTAGCCTTCGAGGGTGCGCGGCACAGGGCGGCCCGATGCCCGCAACACCGGTCCCGGTGCCGGGCGGTGCAACCGGTCCGACGGCCGGACTATTCGGCCGAGCCCGTCGCCGCCGATTTCGACCGTGCTCACGGCGTCGAGCAGCGCGGCTCCGGTGGTGCCGGACGACCCGGGTACGCGCAGCTCGACGATCCGGGTCTCGGGGCCGGGAATCGGCACGGCGGGCCTCCTGTTCAGCGGTATAACGCAACGAACAAACAACGGTACTGTTCAGTTGTCGCCGATCCTTGGAGGAAATGCCCGATGACCCCCGAAAGCGTTGCCAAGCGTCATGACACCCGTAACGGTGTCGAATACGCGGTAGCGGATCTCGAACTGGCCGAGTTCGGCCGAAAGGAAATCCGGCTGGCCGAGCACGAGATGCCGGGTCTGATGGCGCTGCGGCGGGAGTACGCGGAGGTCTACCCGCTGCGCGGGGCCCGGGTTTCGGGGTCGCTGCACATGACGGTGCAGACGGCCGTGCTGATCGAAACCCTCGTGGCGCTCGGTGCCGAGGTGCGCTGGGCCTCGTGCAACATCTTCTCCACCCAGGACCATGCCGCCGCGGCGGTGGTCCTCGGCCCGCACGGCACGATCGAGCAGCCCCGGGGCGTGCCGGTGTTCGCCTGGAAGGGCGAGTCGCTGGACGAGTACTGGTGGTGCACCGAACGCGCGCTGACCTGGGACGGCGCGGGTCCCAACATGATCCTCGACGACGGCGGGGACGCCACCATGCTGGTGCACCGCGGTGCCCAGTACGAAAAGGCCGGCGTCGTGCCCGCCGCGGAGGACGACGATTCCGAGGAGTGGAAGGTCTTTCTCGGGCTGCTGCGCGAGTCGCTGCGCGCGGACGCGCGGAAGTGGACCACGATCGGCGCGGGTGTCCGCGGGGTGACCGAGGAGACCACCACCGGCGTGCTGCGGCTCTACCAGCTGGCCGCGGCCGGCGAACTGCTCTTCCCCGCGATCAACGTCAACGACTCGGTGACCAAGTCGAAGTTCGACAACCGCTACGGCATCCGGCACTCGCTCGTCGACGGCATCAACCGCGGCACCGACGTGCTGATCGGCGGGAAGGTCGCGGTCATCTGCGGGTACGGCGACGTCGGCAAGGGCGCGGCGGAGTCACTGTCGGGCCAGGGCGCCCGGGTCGTGGTCACCGAGATCGACCCGATCTGCGCGCTGCAGGCCGCGATGGACGGCTTCCAGGTCAAGACCCTGGAGTCGGCGCTGCCCGAGGCGGACATCGTGATCACCACGACCGGCAACAAGGACGTCGTGCTGGCCGAGCACATGGCCAAGATGAAGCACCAGACGATCGTGGGCAACATCGGGCACTTCGACAACGAGATCGACATCGCCGGGCTGACCCGCTACCCCGGCATCCGGCGGGTGAACATCAAGCCGCAGGTGGACGAGTGGACGTTCCCGGACGGGCACAGCATCCTGGTGCTGTCCGAGGGCCGTCTGCTCAATCTGGGCAACGCGACCGGGCACCCGAGTTTCGTGATGTCCAACAGCTTCTCCAACCAGGTCATCGCGCAGGTCGAGCTGTTCACCAAGCCGCAGGAGTACGACCGCGAGGTCTACCGGCTGCCCAAGAAGCTGGACGAGAAGGTCGCCCGCATCCACCTCCAGGCCCTCGGCGGCGAGCTGACCAAGCTCACCAAGGAACAGGCCGAGTACATCGACGTGGACCCGGAGGGCCCGTTCAAGTCCGAGCACTACCGCTACTGAGGTCGGCGCTCAAGGGGAAAGTGTTGCGCGGCAACACTTTCCCCTTTCTTCGATCGGCCCGCGCGACGCGACGGTTCGCGGTGCCGAGCGGTGGCGGGCCTCCGGTGACCGGCTTCGGCCCGGCCGCCGATAACCTCGACCCGTGGGCCGACTGGTGGTGATCGAGGGACTGGACGGTGCGGGCAAGCGCACCCTGACCGACTCGCTGACGAAGGCACTGCACGACGCGGGCGCGACCGTCACGACGCTGGCTTTTCCCCGCTACGGCAGGAGTGTGCACGCCGATCTGGTGCGGGAGGCGTTGCACCGTGGGCACGGCGACCTGGCCGACTCGGTCTACGGCATGGGCCTGCTCTACGCGCTCGACCGCCGGGACGCGGCCGGCGACATCCGCACCGGCCTGAAGCTCCACGATGTCGTGTTGCTCGACCGCTACGTCGCGTCCAACGCGGCCTACGGTGCCGCCCGGCTCCACCAGGACGCCCGCGGCGAGTTCGTACGGTGGGTGCGCGAGCTGGAGATCGACCGCTTCGGCCTGCCGGTGCCCGCCGCGCAGATCCTCCTCCGGGTCGCGCCCGCGATCGCCGCGGCGCGTGCCGAACAGCGCGCCCGGGACGACGCCGGCCGTGCCAAGGACGCCTTCGAATCCGACGACGAGCTGCAAGCGCGGTGCGCCCGGGTCTACGAGGAGTTGGCCGAGCGGGCCTGGCTCTCCCCCTGGCGCCTGCTCGACGGTTCGGTGGTCCCGGACGCCGCCGGACTGGCCCGCGCGATCCTCGCCGCGTCCCCTTCCTGACCACCGCGCCGGCCCGTGCGGAGCCGGACTGCCTTGGCGGACAAGGACTTTTGTCCGGTGGGGGACGAGCCGGACCGCGCCGCACCGCTGGTCCATCCGAGCTAAGCTGGTAGCGGATGCCGGGTCGGCAGTCATGAACGGCGTCCGTAGTGCGAATATGTGGACATGAAGGCACGTGTCCTGGTGGTCGATGACGACCCCGCACTAGCGGAGATGCTCACCATCGTGCTGCGCGGGGAGGGCTTCGACACGGCCGTCGTCGCCGACGGTTCCCGTGCGCTACCCGCGTTGCGCGAACTCAAACCCGATCTCGTGTTGCTCGACCTGATGCTGCCCGGGATGAACGGCATCGACGTCGCCAAGGCCATCCGGGCGGAGTCCGGGGTCCCGATCGTGATGCTCACCGCCAAGAGCGACACGGTCGACATCGTGCTCGGGCTGGAGTCCGGCGCCGACGACTACGTCGTCAAGCCGTTCAAGCCCAAGGAACTGGTGGCACGGGTGCGGGCGCGGCTGCGCCGGACCGAGGCGGAGCCCGCGGAGTCGCTTTCGATCGGCGATCTCACCATCGACGTGCCCGGACACGAGGTGACCAGGGAGGGCAAGGCGATCCCGCTCACCCCGCTCGAGTTCGACCTGCTCGTGGCGCTGGCCCGCAAACCCCGCCAGGTGTTCACCCGCGAGGTGTTGCTGGAACAGGTGTGGGGCTACCGCCATGCGGCCGACACGCGCCTGGTCAACGTGCACGTGCAACGGCTGCGGTCGAAGGTCGAACGTGATCCCGAGCATCCCGAGGTCGTGCTCACCGTGCGCGGCGTCGGGTACAAGGCGGGCCCGCCGTAAAGAGGTACCCGGTCAAGGACAAGTCGGGAAATCGCGAGGCGGCACTGGAGATGACCACTGAGCGCACCCCCGCCGACGGCGACGGTGACTCAGCACCCCGTGACGAGGAAGGTCACGCATCGGCGACGGCGGTGAGCAGGCAACCGAACCCCGGAACGAGCGCGGGATGGCGGGAACGGCTGCTCGCGTTGCGGGTGGTCCTGCTCGCTCGCCGGATCGTGGCCTGGTTGCGCGGCCACGTCGTCACCTTCGGTGAGCTGTGGCGTCACTCCCTCCAGTTCCGGGTCACCGTGTCGACGCTCGCGCTGTCCTCGGCCGTTGTGTTCGTGCTGGGCATGGTGCTGCAGAACCAGATCACCACGCGGCTGACCGACACCAAACGCCAGGCCGCGGTGGCGCAGACCCAGCAGGTGGTGGGCACGGCGGAAAGCGAGCTGGTCGGCATCAGCGACCAGGACGCGCTGACCGACCGGCTGGTCAACGTGCTCAAGAAGATCACCAGCAGTTCCTCGGAGGAGCCGGGTTCGGCGACCTCGGCGGCCGGTGCCTTCGAGCCGGTGCTCACCGCGGGCGGGTCGAACTCGGCCGAGTCGGCCGGGCCGATCTGGAAGGTGCCCGACGGGCTGCAGCGCTTCGCCGAGGCGAACGAGGTCGCCTGGCAGATTCACACGGTCGAAGACGCGGTCGGCGTACGGACCACCTATCTCATCGTCGGCGCGCCCGTGACGACCACCGGGCGGCCGATCCAGCTGTATCTGCTCTTCCCGATGACGGCCGAGCAGAGCACCGTGTCCACGGTGCAGAACACCCTGCTCGTCGGCGGGCTCGTGTTGCTCCTGCTGCTGGCCGGCATCAGCAACCTGGTGACCCGGCAGGTCGTGCGGCCGGTCCGCCAGGCCGCGGCGGCCGCGGCGAGGTTCGCCGGTGGTGATCTCGACCAGCGGCTGCGGGTGACCGGCGAGGACGACCTGTCGAAGCTGGCGGAGTCCTACAACGAGATGGCGGCCAGCATCCAGAGCCAGATCCGGCAGCTGGAGGAGTTCGGTACCCTGCAACGCCGCTTCACCTCGGACGTCTCCCACGAACTGCGCACCCCGCTGACCACGGTCCGGATGGCGGCCGACGTCCTGCACGCCTCGCGCGAACAGTTCCCGGCGGGGCTGGCCCGGTCCACGGAGCTGCTGGTCGACGAACTGGACCGGTTCGAGGCGCTGCTCGGCGACCTGCTGGAGATCAGCCGGCTGGACGCCGGGGTCGAGGAGCTCTCCGCCGAGCAGCTCGACGTGGCGCCGGTCGCGCTGCGCGCGGTCGAGCAGACCCGGGTCATCGCGGGCACCGCGGGCAGCGCCATCGAACTCGACCTGCCCGAGGGCGAAACGGCCGCGGAGATCGACGCCCGCCGGGTCGAACGGATCCTGCGCAACCTGCTGGCGAACGCGGTGGACCACAGCGAGGGCAGGCCGGTGCGGCTCACGCTCGCCGCGAACGAGCACGCGGTGGCGGTCACCGTGCGGGACCACGGGGTGGGCCTGCGGCCCGGCGAGGCCGACCTGGTGTTCAACCGGTTCTGGCGGGCCGACCCGTCGCGGAACCGGCGGACCGGGGGCACCGGGCTC
>DASSAD010000111.1:0-17797 GCA_035685725.1 Amycolatopsis sp.
GTGTCATGGGCGAAGCTCGATCACCGTCTTACCGATCCGGATGGGGGCGCCGAGTGGAACTCGGAGGGGTGCAGTGACCTTAGCCCGGTCAAGGTATGTCCCGTTGGTGGATCCCAGATCTTCCACGTACCAATCCGCTCCCCGCAGGACCAGCCGCGCGTGCCGGGTCGAAGCGTAGTCGTCGTCGAGCACCAGGGTGGAGTCGTCGGCGCGACCGATCGTGATCGGCCGGCCATCGAGCGTGATCCTGGTACCGGCCAGTGCGCCGTGCGTCACGATCATCTGCCGTGGCGACTTGCCCTGCCCGCGCGGGCGTTGCTCCTTGCTCCGGCGCAGGCCAGGTATGGCCACCTTCAGCCCGGAGGCCGCGTACAGATCGGATCGCACCACCCGCAACGCGGCCAGCACAAAGAGCCAGAGCAGGACCAGAAAGCCCACTCTGGTGAGTTGAACGACCAGCTCTGGCACCTGTTGTGTCAGCTCCCGTGCTCATGGCGGCTCGGCGCGCGACCGCACTCTCGTCCGCAGGGCGCGGCGGTCAGGCGCACCGCGACCGCGAGAGCGGAGCCGTCGGCTCGCGCGCGCTCGCTGGTCGTCCGGAGCGCCGCCATGGTTGTCCGCACGTGTCACCGCCTTCTGCGTTCCCGCCCGCGGCGCGGGCCTGCGCCGCGGGTCCCCCGAGGGTAATTCTGCGGGACACACCGTGCGGTGCTTTCAGCGGCTCGGAAAACGAGTGTGGCCGGTGCCGTGTCAGCCCTGGGTACGGAACACCAGGGACGAGTGTCCGACCCGGATCACGTCGCCGTCGGCGAGCTGCCAGGTCTGCACCGGAGTGCCGTTGACCGTGGTGCCGTTGGTCGACCCGATGTCGGCCAAGGTGGCGCTCTGCCCGTCCCAGGTGATCTCCAGGTGCCGGCGGGACACGCCGGTGTCCGGCAGCCGGAAGTCCGCGTCCTGGCCGCGGCCGACCACGTTGCCGCCCTGCTTCAGGGAGTACGTGCGGTTCGAGCCGTCGTCGAGTTGCAGCGTCGCCGCGAGCTGCCGGTTGCCGCCCGGCGCCGCGGGCGGGGCGTAGCCACCCTGCTGGCCGTAGGGGTCCTGGCCGCCTTGGGCCGGGTATCCGCCGGGACCGCCCGGGCCGCCGCCGTAGCCACCCTGCTGGTCGTACCCGGGCTGCTGGCCGCCGTAACCGCCCTGCTGGTCATAGCCAGGCTGGCCGCCGTAGCCGCCCTGCTGGTCGTAGCCGGGCTGGCCGCCATAGCCACCCTGCTGGTCGTACCCGGGCTGCTGGCCGCCGTAACCGCCCTGCTGGTCGTACCCGGGCTGGCCGCCGTAGCCGCCCTGCTGGTCGTAGCCCGGTTGCTGGCCGTAGCCCTGGTCGTACCCGGGTTGTCCCTGCTGTCCGTAGCCGTACTGGCCGCCATGCTGCTGACCGTACGGGTCACCCTGGTCGTATTGGCCGTAGCCGGGGGGCTGGCTCATTGCTGGGTCTCCTGCGTTGCTGGGTCGTGCTGGCCGTCCTGGATCCTGGGCATCGCGCGCGCCGACGTCCGGATCGACGGATGAACGGGTCTTGAATTGTCCAGTATGCAGCGCCTCGTTGCGCTCAAGCGAGACTACGACGTCACCATAGGTGTCCCAGCCGTGCTCGGCGAGATGCTGTGCCACCGCCTCCGCGAGCACCTCGGTGACGCGTCGTTGATCGCCGGCCAACTGGTCGTGGTCTGCCGCCCCCAGCGACACGATGTAGTGGTTCGGGGCGAGCAGCCTGCCTCCGGCCAGCTCACGAATGTTCTCCTCGCTCTCGCGCTCCAGGGCGAACGCCACCTCCTGGGTGACGACCCTGCCTCCGAACATGCGCGCGAAGGTGTTGCCCACCAGGCTCTCCAGGCGTCGATCAAACCGTTCAACGCGGCCCACCGGGACTCGTTTCCTCCTTCACGCGTGTGCTTGCGTTCCCGATCCTATCCGCAACTCGGGGGTTGGACACCGACCCCGGTAAAACGGCTCCGAGCGACCTGCTACGCTTTCCTGGCTGTCGAAGTTACTCGGGCGAGTGGCGGAATGGCAGACGCGCACGGTTCAGGTCCGTGTGTCCGAAAGGACGTGAGGGTTCAACTCCCTCCTCGCCCACCGGAAAAAGGGTCCAGCCTCAGGTTGGACCCTTTTTCGTTGTCCGGTCCGGAATGTGCCCTCTTTGTCCGACCGGCACCGGTCTGCCCGTACCGGTCCGCCCAAATCAGGTTGTCTGAACCAGTGTGTTGCCTCACACCCGAGGCGTCGCGCGCTGATGTCGCCGACGGCGCGACAGCTTGGCGGTGGGCGCACTCCTGCTCGTCACCGATCCCTCGACGCGAAGATCGATCTTGGGATGTTCAGAAGCTGATGTTCCCGTGAATGTCGCGGGCCTGGACCACCTTGCCGTGTACGGTCCCGGAAATCTGGTTGATCACCCCGCCACCCTCGGCGTGCTGCGCCCAGCCGGTGCGCAGCGCTTCGGCGAATCCGGGATCCTGGGCCTGCGCGGCGGCCAGCCGTTCGGCGAGGACCCTGATCGGTTCGGCCTCCTGGGGCGCGGCCTCGGCGGCCTCCAGCGCTCGGGTGGCTTCGGGATCCTTGCTGAACTTCTGCTTGACCAGGTCGTACAGACCGGTCGCGGCCTTCGTCGCGAGCGCGGTGGCGATGGTGGTCAGTATGGGTTCCGGCACCGTTCCACGGTAACCAGGGTGTCCAGCTCAACTACGGCGTTCAGTTCAACTACGGCGTTCAGTTCAACTACGGTGTCCAGTTCGAGTTGGCGCCACAGAGCACAACGCAGGGCAGTTCGCCCGGGACGTGGCCGGCCAGCCAGGCGGCGAATGCCACGGCTCCGGCCGGTTCGACGGCGAGGCGGAACTCCTCCCACAGCCGGTCGCGGGCGGCCACGATCTCGGCCTCGCGCACCAGTACCGACCGGACGCGGTGAGCGGAGAGCAGGGCGAACGGCTCAGCGCCGACGCGGGTCGCGCCCAGCGCCGAGGCCGCGATCGAGTCCACCTCCGCGTCGACGGGCTCCCCGGCCGCGAACGCCGCGTGCAGGCCGTTGCAGTGCTCCGGTTCGACGGCGGCGGTGAGCCTGCCACCCGCCGCGAGCGCGATCCCCGCGGCGAGCCCACCACCGCCGACGGCGACCGCGATGGTGTCGACCTCCGGCGCGTCCCGCACGATCTCGGACCCGACCGTGCCTTGGCCCGCGATCACGGTCGGGTCGTCGTAGGCCTCGAGATACCGCGCGCCGGGCGCGTCCGCCGCCTCGCGCGCCGCTGCCGCCGCCTCGGCATAGGTGTCGCCGGCGCGGATCAGCCGCGCACCGGCGGCTTCGATCCGCCGTGCCTTGTCTTCCGGCACCTTCGCCGGCACGTAGACGGTCGCGGGCAGGCCGAGGAGCTCGGCGGCGGTGGCCACACCGATGCCGTGGTTGCCGCCCGAAGCCGTGACGACCTGGTCCGGACGCTCACCGGCGAGCAGCGCGTTGAGTGCCCCGCGCAGTTTGAACGAGCCGGTCCGCTGAAGATGTTCGAGCTTGAGCACCAGCGGCCTGCCGTCGACCTCGGCACGCAGCAGCGGGGTGTGCCGGAGATACGGGCGAATGCGGCCTTCCGCGGCGGTGATGTCCGTGCGCAGGGTGGCTGTCATGGCCCCACTGTGCCAGTGGTCGGCAGCACGGGTTTCAGTTGACGCCGACCAGGTCCACCACGAACACGAGCGTTTCGCCCGGTTTGATCACGCCGCCCGCGCCGCGGTCGCCGTAGCCCAGGTGCGGCGGGATCACCAGCTTGCGCCGCCCGCCGACGCGCATCCCGTCCACACCCTGGTCCCAGCCCGGGATGACGTGTCCCTGGCCGAGCGGGAACCGCAGCGGCTGGCCCCGGTTCCACGAGGAGTCGAACTCCTCGCCGCTCGAGTGTGAAACACCGACGTAGTGGACGGAGACGACATCGCCCGCCGTGGCCTGGGTGCCGTCGCCGACGGCCAGATCGGTGCACACGAGCTCGGCGGGTGGCGGCCCGTCCGGAAGATCCACCTCGGGTTTCTGCAATGCCATGATTTCCTCCTCGCGTTGACGGTCGGTGCACGCTACCGGCCCGCGCCCGCTCGCGCGAACCGGCGGGCGTCCCGTCATGACGCGAGACACCCCCGACGTGGGAGCCCGTCGAGGGTGTGGATCTCGGCCCCTACGTAGGCTTGCCGAGCCTGGTGCGGGCGAACGGCGACGAAGCCTTCGACGGTGAACCGCGGAATCCGCGGAGCCGAGGGAAAAGGAGAACCGATGGAGCTGACGCCCCGGACCCGAGCGGTGACCGCCGGCCGTCCGACCGCGCCGGGCGAGCCGCTGAACCCGCCGATCGTCCCGGCCAGCACCTACGTCGCCGGTGGCGCGTACACCTACGCGCGGGAGAGCGGCACGCCGACCTGGGCGGCGCTGGAAACCGCCGTCGGTTCGCTCGAAGGCGGGACGGCCACGGCGTTCGCCTCCGGAATCGCGACCGTCGCCGCGGTGCTCGACCTGTTCGAGACCGGCACCGAAGTGGCCGTTCCGACCTACAGTTACTCGGGCACCCGCGGCCTGCTGGACCATGCCGCACGGATGGGCCGGCTCAAGGTCCGGCGGATCGAGCCCGCCGACACCGCCGGGTGGACGGCCGCCGCCGGCCAGGTGGACGTGCTGTGGGTGGAGTCGCCCACCAACCCGACCCTCGACGAGATCGACATCGCGCCGCTCACCGGCCACCGCGCCCGGGTCGTGGTCGACAACACCTTCGCGACTCCGCTCGGCAGGCAGCCGCTGGCGCTCGGCGCGGACATCGCGGTGCACAGCGCGACGAAGCTGATCGGTGGTCACAGCGACCTCCTGCTCGGGATCACCGTCGCCGCGGACGAAGCCCTCGCCGGTCAGCTGCGCGACGCCCGTACCCGAAACGGCGCGACGCCGGGTGCGCTGGAAGCCTGGTTGGCGCTGCGCGGTCTGCGCACCCTGCCGGTGCGCCTGGCCGAGCAGTCCCGGACGGCGGAGCTGCTCGCCGAGCGCCTCGCCGGGCAGCCCGGCGTGTCCCGCGTGCGGCGCGCCGGCACGATGATCGCCTTCGAGCTGCCCGACGCCGGTTCGGCGGACCGGTTCTGCGCGCGCCTGAACCTGATCGTGCACGCCACCAGCCTCGGCGGGGTCGAGAGCTTGCTCGAACGCCGGGCGATGTGGGCCGGTGACGCGCACGTGCCGCCGGGCCTCGTGCGGTTCAGTGTCGGCCTGGAAGATCCCGAAGACCTGTGGCGGGATCTCGCCCAGGCACTGACCTGAACCACTTCGCCCGCGCACTCCCGGTCGGCGCTTCGCCGCGGTCGGGCGTGCTTCGGAGATCTTGACCTGCGCGCGACGTTGGCCATACTGGTCGGACCAGCGCAGGGGGTGGAGTGGTGCGGAAAATCCGGATTCCCGTTGCCGCACTGGCGCTGGTGCTCGTCGTCTCGGCCTGTTCGGCGGGGTCCAGCGCCGTGGTCAGCCTGGGCCCGGACACGCTCGCCGTGGGTTTTTCGGCGGCGCCGGCCAACCTCGACTTCACGCACACCGACGGCGCGGCGATCCCGCAAGCCTTGCTGTACAACGTCTACGAAGGTCTGGTCAAGCTCGACGCCGCGGGCAGGATCGTGCCCCTGCTGGCCGAGTCGTGGACCACGGACGGCCGGACGTATGACTTTCGGCTCCGCCCCGGCGTGAAGTTCAGCAACGGCGCCCCGTTCACCGCCGCCGACGTCAAGTTCTCGATCGACCGCGTCAAGACCGACTGGACCATCTCGCTCAAATCCGAAATGGACATCGTGGACCAGGTCGACGTCGTCGGTCCGTTGGACGTGCGGGTGGTGCTGAAACAGCCCAGCAACGGCTGGCTGTTCACGATGACCGGTCGCCTGGGCGCGATGTTCAGCCCCACCGGTGTCGCCGACCTCGCCGACACCGCGATCGGCACCGGGCCCTACGTGGTCGCACAACGGCGTCCCGGCGATTCCATCGTGCTGCGCGCGAATCCGGGCTACTGGGGTGCCGGGCCCGCGTATTCCACGGTGGTACTGAAATACATCGCGGACCCCACCGCGCTGAACAATGCCTTGCTCAGCAACGGGATCGACGTCATCTCCCAGATCGCCGCACCGGATTCGGTCCCGCAATTCGAAAGCGACAACCGGTTCACCGTGCTGCAGGGCACCACCAACGGCGAGGTGGTGTTGTCGTTCAACGATGCCAAGGCGCCGCTGAACGACGTCCGGGTGCGACAGGCACTCACCCTCGCGATAGACCGCAAATCCGTGCTCGCCACGACCTGGGCGAATCGCGGCACCCTGATCGGGAGCATGGTTCCGCCCACCGATCCGTGGTACGAGGACTTGTCCGGCTACTACCCGTACGATCCGGCGCGCGCCAAGGCGTTGCTCGTCCAGGCCGGGCAGACCGGCCTTTCCCTGCGGCTTCGCATCCCGAACCTGCCCTACGCGGTCACCGCGGCGCAGGTGGTCCAGTCCGATCTGGCGGAGATCGGGGTGCGGGTGAACATCGAGCCGCTGGAGTTTCCGGCGGTGTGGCTGAAGCAGGTGTTCACCGAGCACGATTTCGACCTGTCGATCGTCTCCCACGTGGAGGCACGCGACATCACGACCTTCGGCGATCCCTCGTACTACTGGGGCTACGACAATCCCCGGGTACGGCAGCTGCTCGCGGCCGCCGACTCGGGTACCGCGCAGGACCAGATCGCCGACCTGAAGGAAGTGGCCAGGACCATCACGGCGGACGCCGCGGCCGACTGGTTGTTCCTGGCGCCCAGCATCGTGGTGGCGAAGAAGAAGGTCACCGGGCTGGCGCGCAACCAGGTCAGTGAATCCTTCGACCTGACCGGGCTGGGCCGCGCCGGCGACTCCGGGAGTGCTCGGTGAAGACCAGCGGAAAAACCTTGAGCGCCGCGATACTTCGCCGGACCACCGTCTTCGTCCTGAGCGTTTTCGTCGCGTCGATCGTGGTGTTCGCGTTCATGACCGTGTTGCCCGGAGACCCGGCGCAGGTCGCGCTGGGTATCAACGCCACGCCGGAACTGCTGGCCAGGACGAGGCACGACCTCGGACTCGACCGTGGCCTGCTCACCCAGTACCTGAGCTGGCTGGGCGGCGTGGTGCACGGCGACTTCGGGCGTTCGGCCGTGACCGGCGAGGAGATCGGGCCGCAACTGCTCGACCGGCTCGGCGTGACGCTGTGGCTGGTCGGCGCCGGGATGCTGGTGGCGGTGGTGCTCGCGCTTCCCCTGGGCACCTTGGCCGCGACCTGGCACCGGCGGCCGGCCGGCACGGTGCTTTCCGGGCTGTCCCAGCTCGGCGTGGCGGTGCCCGCGTTTCTGGCCGGAGTCCTGCTGGTGCAGGTGTTCGCGGTGCGGTTGCGGTGGCTGCCCTCCGGCGGCTGGACGCCACCGGATGAGGACATGGGCGGCTTCCTGCGCGGGCTGATCCTGCCCGCCCTGTCGCTGGGTCTGGTGCAGGCGGCGGTGCTGACCCGGTATGTGCGCTCCGCCGTGCTGGACACGCTCGGCGAGGACTACCTGCGCACGGCGCGGTCGAAGGGGCTGCGGCCTTATCCCGCGCTCATCCGGCACGGACTGCGCAACGCGTCGGTCCCGGTGGTGACCGTGCTCGGGCTTCAGCTGGCGACGCTGCTGATCGGCGCGGTCGTGGTCGAGCGAGTGTTCGTGCTGCCGGGGCTGGGGAGCATGCTGCTCGACGCGGTCGCCTCGCGCGACCTGCTGGCCGTGCAGGGCATCGTGCTGATCCTCGTGATCGCCGTGCTGCTGGTGAACTTCGTGGTCGACCTGCTGTACGTGGTGATCGACCCGAGGTTGCGGGTGAGCCGATGACCAACCTCAGGATCGGTGCCGTGCTGGTGGGGCTGGTGGTGGTCACCGCGCTGGTCTCGTTCGTGTGGACCCCGCACGATCCGCTGCAGGTGAACGCCGCGGCGCGGCTGCTCGGCCCGACCGGCGAATACTGGCTCGGCACCGACAAGCTCGGCCGGGACGTGGTCAGCCAGCTCATGGTCGGCGCTCGCACCACGCTCTACGTCGGTGTGCTCGCAGTGGGCATCGCGGCGGTGCTCGGCACGCCGCTCGGCATGCTGGCCGGCATGGCGCGGAACTGGCTCGGCGAACTCGTCATGCGGGCCAACGATCTGGTTCTCGCGTTCCCGGCGCTCCTGCTCGCGATCATGTTCGGCGCCGTGTACGGCCCGAGCACGGTGACCGCGATGGTCGCCATCGGGATCGCGACCATCCCGTCCTTCGCCAGGATCGCGCGTTCGGCGACGCTGCGGGTGATGAGCACCGAGTACGTGCTCGCCGCCCGCGCGGCCGGCCGGTCGCGGCTGTTCACCGCCCGCCGCCATGTGCTGCCGAACATCGCCGGGTTGCTCCTCGTGCAGAGTTCGGTGTCGTTCGCCATCGCGGTGCTCGCCGAGGCGGCACTGTCCTTCCTCGGTTTCGGCACCCGTCCGCCGACGCCGTCCTGGGGACGGATGCTTCAGGAGTCCCAGGAACTGCTCACCGTCCAGCCGCGGCTGGCGCTGGCGCCGGGGATCGCCATCGCGCTCGCCGTGCTCGGGTTCAACCTGCTCGGCGACGGGCTTCGTGACCTGTTCGATCCACGGCTGGCGCGCCGATGACGGTTGTGGTGGAAGGGCTCAGCGTGTTCGCCGGGGACCGGCCGCTGGTGCGGGAGGTCTCGCTCGAGGTCGGCGCGGGGGAACGGGTCGGGCTGATCGGGGAGTCCGGCTCGGGCAAGTCGCTGACCGCGGCGTCGATCATGGGCCTGCTTCCGGACGGGCTCCGCGCGACGGGTTCGGTGCGCTTGCGGGGAAGGGAACTGCTCGGCGCTTCCGAACGCGTGCTGTCGCGGCTGCGGGGCGCGGAGGTGTCGATGGTGTTCCAGGAGCCGATGACGGCACTCAACCCGTTGATGCGCGTGGGTCGTCAGGTTGCCGAGTCGATGAAGCTCCATCAGGGGATTTCGCGGCGGGCGGCGTGGGCGCGCGCCGGGGAACTGCTCGAATCGGTCGACCTGCCGGGTGTCGCGCGTGCGTATCCCCACCAACTCTCTGGCGGGCAACGGCAACGCGTGCTGCTCGCGATCGCGCTGGCCAACGACCCGGCGCTGCTCGTCTGCGACGAGCCGACCACCGCGCTCGATGTCACCGTGCAGGCACAGGTGCTGGACCTTATCCTCACCGGAGTCGCGCGGCGCGAAGCAGCGCTGCTGTTCATCACGCACGACCTCGCGGTGGTGGCCCGGATTTGCGGACGGGTGCTGGTGATGCGGGAAGGCAGGATCGTCGAATCGGGGGTGACCCGGGACGTACTCACGTCGCCACGGCATGAGTACACCAGGGCACTCCTCGCGGCCTCGGACCTGGAGGACGCATGAACGACACTGGCGGAGCCTCGGTTCATGTGGGCCGACCGGGTGCGGGTGTCCCGCGGGGCACGGTGGACGCATGAACGACACTGGCGGAGCCTCGGTTCCGGTGATCAGGCTGCACGAGGTGCACCGGCGGTATTCGCGGGTGCACGCGCTGCGGGGTGTCTCGTTCGAGGTCGCGGCGGGCCGGCGGTTCGGGATCGTCGGGGGTTCGGGCTCCGGGAAGTCCACGGTGGTCAGGCTGCTGGCGGCGCTGGATCGCCCGACGTCGGGCGAGATCTTCTTTCAGGGCCGGCGGATCGATCGGCTTCCCGAGCGGCGGCTCGGTTTCCTGCGTGCCCGGTTGCAGGTGGTGTTCCAGGATCCGCTGGGTTCGCTGGATCCCCGCATGCGGGTCCGCGACATCATCTGCGAGCCACTGGGCCGGCGGAATCCGGACCGGGTCGCGGAGTTGCTGGCGGCGGTCGGCCTGCCGGGGGACAGCGGTGAGCGGTATCCGCACGAGTTTTCCGGCGGGCAGCGGCAGCGGATCTCGATCGCCAGGGCGTTGGCGCCCGACCCGGGCGTGCTGGTGGCCGACGAGCCGGTCAGCGCGCTGGACGTGTCGGTGCGCAAGCAGATTCTCGACCTGTTGGCCGCACTGGCCGACCGGCTCGACCTGACCCTGGTGTTCGTCTCGCACGATCTGGCCGTGGTGCGCCGAATCTGTGACACGGTGGCAGTGATGCGCCGCGGTGAGATCGTGGAAACGGGTGGGGTGGCAGAGGTCTACGACGACCCACGGCATCCGTACACGCGTGAGTTGATCGCGGCCGCGCCGAATCTGCGCGGGGAACTCGCCCGGCTGAAGGGAGAACGGTGATGTCCGCTCCGGGGGTGAAGGAGGCGGCGTGAACTACGAGAAGCTCTTCCGGCTGGACGGGCGGCGAGCCGTGGTGCTCGGCGCGGGCAGCGGCATCGGCCGCGAGTCCGCGCGAGCGCTGGCGGCTCAGGGCGCGGCGGTCGTCTGTGCGGACCGGGATCTGGCCGCGGCCACGGAAACCGGGGTCGGCACCCCGTACCGGATCGATCTGCTGGAGCCGGGGGCGCCGGAGCGCGCCGCGGGTGAGCTCGGCGAGGTGGACATCGTCGTGCTGACCGCCGCGATGAACGTGCGCAAGCGGTTGCTCGACTACCGCCGCGAGGAGTTCGACCGGGTCATCGCGCTCAACCTGGGTGCCACCTTCGATGTGGTGCGCGCGTTCGGCGCGGGGATGGTGGCGCGGGGCCGGGGCAGCATCATCGGCTTCTCCTCGATCCGGGGCACCACGGTCGAGCCCGGTCAGGGCCCGTATTCGGCGACGAAGGCGGGTCTGGTCCAGCTGTTCCGCACGGCGGCCGCGGAGTTCGGTCCGGCGGGTGTGCGGGTGAACGCGATCGCGCCCGGTGTGGTGGAGACGCCGCTCACCGAGCAGATCAAGGCGAGCCCCGACTGGTACGCGGCCTATGCGGGCAAGAGTGCGCTCGGCCGGTGGGCGCGTCCCGAGGAGATCGCCGGCGCGGTCGTCTACCTGGCCTCGGACGCCGCCAGTTTCGTCACCGGCGCGGTCCTCGCCGTCGATGGGGGCTGGACGGCCGTGGACGGCAGGTACACACCGCCGGAATAGGAGGGAAGCACGTGGTGATCGGGTTGACCGCGACGGAGCTGCTGGACGAGTACGGCAAGGGAACGCTGTCCCCGGTGGAGGTGACCGAAGCGGTCCTCGCCCGGATCGACGCGCTCGAACCGGAGTTGCGCGCCCTGTACGCCCACGACCCGGTCCAGGCGAGGTCGGCGGCGAAGGCGTCGGAGCAGCGGTGGCGAACCGGGGACGCGGGTGCGCTCGACGGTGTTCCGCTCACGCTAAAGGAGAACATCGCGACCCGGGGCACCCCCGTCCCGCTCGGCACGGCGGCGACCGAGCTCGTGCCGGCGCACGCGGATGCCCCGGCGGCGGCGCGCGTGCGCGAGGCGGGCGGTGTCCTGCTCGGCAAGACCACGATGCCCGATTTCGGCATGCTCACCTCGGGTCTGTCGAGCTTCCACGCCGCGAGCCGGAACCCCTGGGACACCCGCCGCACGCCCGGCGGATCGAGTGCGGGCGCGGCGGCCGCGGCCGCCGCCGGGTACGGGCCCTTGCACGTCGGCACGGACATCGGCGGGTCGATCCGGTTGCCGGCCGCCTGGTGTGGCCTGGTCGGGTTCAAGCCCGGTTTCGGCCGGGTGCCGGTGGACCCGCCGTTCCAGGGCCGTGTGATCGGACCGCTGACCCGGACGGCCGCCGACGCCGCGTTGCTGATGTCCGTGCTGTCGTTGCCTGACGAGCGCGATCATTTGAGCCTGCCGCCGGCGGCGATCGCCTGGTCGGAGCTGGAGGTCGAGCTCGCCGGGCGGCGGATCGGTCTGCACCTGGAGGCGGGGGCGGGGTTGGCCGTCGAGCCCGCGATCCGGGCGGCGGTGGTGGAAGCGGCCCGGCTGTTCGAGTCCGCGGGGGCGGTGGTCGAACCGGTCGAGCCGTTCTTGACCCGCGAGATGCTCGACGGCCTGGACACGTTCTGGCGGGTGCGGTGCTGGAGCGAGATGTCGGCGATGTCCGAAGAACGCCGGGCCAAAGTCCTGCCCTACATCGTCGAATGGGCGCGGGTGGGTGCCGGCGTCTCCGCGGTGGAGACCTACCGCGGCTTCGCGCAGATGGACGCGATGAGCGTCGCCGCGCTGCGGGCCGGGCAAGGGTTCGATTTCGTGCTGTCGCCGACCTGCCCGGTCTCGGCGCCGCCGGCTGAATGGGCTTCGCCGACGAACGATCCGCAACGGCCCTTCGAGCACATCGGGTTCACCCTGCCCTACAACATGTCCGGTCAGCCGGCGGCGTCGGTCAACTGCGGTTACACCGACGACGGGCAGCCGATCGGCCTGCAGGTCGCCGGGCGCCGTTTCGACGATCTCGGGGTGCTCCGGGTGGTGTCTGCCTTCGAACGAATTCGCCATCCACAACGCCGCGTTCGGCTGTGATCGGCTCCCCGATGGTGAGACCATCGGGGCATGCGCATGGTCTACACCGGAGCGGACGAAGAGGACTTTGTCGACGCTCGGCAGCGGCTGCTGGCCGAACTGGACGCGTGGTCACAGATGCGGCAGCGAGCCGTCGACCCGGTGGTCGCCGGAGCCATGCTCGACTACCGGTTCGAGCGCGACGGCCTGCTCGGGCGATGGGACCGTGCGGTACTGGGGAGTGCGCTGCTGGTCTGGTTCCCGCGCAAGGTCGTCCTGCTGCACCCGGACACCGAGACCGTGCTCGAGACCGTCGAGGCATTGCTGGACTTCTTCGAGGACGCGGACCTGTTCGACGATCGCAGCGAGGCGCTGCCGGTGCTGCGGGCTTACCTGGCTGGAGTCGGCGAGGACTTCGATGCCGCGATGGCCGAGCCGGCCAACTTCGGTCTCGCCAAGTTCTGGGCGGTGTCGATGGCCGAGCACGGCGTCGATCCGCTCAACGAGTCGGCCGCGCAGCGCTTCGTCGAACGTGTTCAGCGCGGCGAGGTCCAGGTCGACCAGGAACTGCTGCACGACATCGCGTACCGGCATTACGAGGGCGACAGCGCCGATCCCGCCGAACCGACGCCGGTGTTCGTGCTGGTTCCCCAGGATCGGCTCGCGGTGGAGGCGGAGAACACCTCGGTCGTGCGGCGGTTGCGCAGGTTCGTCGAGTGGATCGGCGACGGGCGGGAGCTGGCGGAGGTCGAGCACATGCCCGATCTGGTCGCCGCGGCGAAGAAGGCCGGTGTGCTGCGCAAGTTCCGCGGGCGGCTGGTTCCGGTGAAGCGCGGCGCCGGCCTGCTCGCGGACCCGCTCGCGCTGTGGCAGGCGGCGCTGCCGCACGTGCTGGAGGATCGCTGGGCCTTCGAGCTGGCCGACGAGCTGGTGAACGAGCCGGCCACCGTTCCGATGCTGGTCGAACTGCTGGGTGGGGGCAGCGACGCGATCCTGCGCACGGTCCGCCGGCTGAGCGATTTCGGGCTGGTCGAGACGTTTCCGGCCGGCGAGGAGCATTACCAGGATCTGCTCGACTTCGCCGGGGTCGACTCGCTCGACGATGTGCCGGAGGAGGAACGGCAGGTCGTGCGGTTGCTTCCGCTGGGTACGCGGGCGATGTACGACGCCCGCGTCTTCGCCGGTGGTGAGGCGCTGACCCTGGAGGATCTCGCGGGCGAGACCGCCGAGGTCCTGTTCGCGCGGCTCGCGTCCCTGCCGAGCGAGGTTTTCGACGTGGGTGCCCGGTTGTGGCTGGCGGCGCGGGAGCCGACGCGCGCGGTGGCCGAGCTGTCGGAGGTCGCGCGGCGCACCGACGACTTCGAGCACCGCATGCTGGCCTTCGAACTGCTCGCCGAGAACGGGGACGCCGGCATCTCGGCGATCGCCGGAATGCGGGATCACTCGGCGGCCGGGCCCGCCGCGCTGTCCTGGTTGCTGGACGCGGGCCTGATCGACGACAGCGAGGTCAGCGGCCGCGAGCGGACCTACAGCATGGTCGACGTGCTGGCGGCGGGCATCCGTTCCGCGGGACGCCAGAAGGCACTGGAGGAGTTCGCCGCGCAGCCCCGGCCGGCACAGTTGTTGTTCCTCGCCGACGCCACGATCTGCGGTCACCCGCAGACCCGTGAGGTCCTGGAGTCCATGGTGGTGGCCCATCCGGACCGGGTGGTCTCCAACGCCGCCCGCAAGGCCCTCGACTGGCTGCGCGACGAGGCCGCCGGCGACTGAAGCCAGGCCTCAGGCGCCGACCGCCTCGGCCAGTGCCAGGACGCGTCGCGCGCTGTCGACGTGCATGGCCTCGATCATCCGGCCGTCCACGGTGATCACGCCGCGGCCCTGCGCCGCGGCCTCGTGGAACGCCGCGATGATCTTGCGGGCCTGCTCGATCTCCTCGGTGGAAGGCGCGAAGATCCGGTTGCACGGCTCGATCTGGCTCGGGTGGACGAGCGTCTTGCCGTCGAAGCCGAACTGGCGGCCCTGCCGGCATTCCGCCTCGAACCCGTCGAGGTCCCGCACATCGTTGTAGACGCCGTCGAGGATTTCCTTGCCCGCGGCGCGTGCCGCCAGCAGGCACAGGGAAAGCCCGCCCAGCAGCGGCGCGCGACCGGGAACGGTCTCCGCGCGCAGTTCCTTGGCCAGGTCGTTGGTGCCCATGACCAGAACCGTCAGCCGTTCGCTCGCCGCGGCGATCTCCTCGGCGTGCAGCATCGCGACCGGCGTCTCGACCATCGCCCAGATCTTCGTGTGGTCTCCTGCCCCGCCCAGTTCCAGTGCCCGCTCGATGTTGTGCACATCGGCGGCCGAATTCACCTTCGGCACCACGACGGCGGCCGGGCCCGCCTGTGCGGTGGCCCGCAGGTCGGCGTCGTGCCATTGCGCGTCGAGCCCGTTGACGCGGATGGTCACCTCATGTGCGGGGTAGTCACCCACGGCGGCGCAGACGCGTTCACGGGCCGCTTCCTTGGCTTCCGGGGCGACGGCGTCCTCCAGATCGAGGATCAGCGCGTCGGCCGGCAGCGTCTTCGCCTTCTCCAAGGCGCGTTCGTTGGCGCCGGGCATGTACAGAACCGAGCGTCGGGGCTTCACGACATCTCCTCTCACCGGGTGCGATAGGCCGCGGCCAACTCGGGGTCGCGGGCGGCCAGCGCGTCGGCCAGTTCCACGACGACCCGGCACTGCTTCACCGAGGCGTCGTCCTGCATCTTCCCGTCGATCATCACGGCGCCGGTGCCGTCGCCCATCTCCTCGATCACCCGCCGCGCCCACGCGACGTCCTCGGGCGAGGGAGAGAACACCTTCCTCGCGATTTCGATCTGGGCCGGGTGCAGGCTCCACGCGCCGACGCAGCCGAGCAGGAACGCGTTGCGGAACTGGTCTTCGCAGGCCACCACGTCGCGGATGTCGCCGAAGGGCCCGTAGTAGGGCAGGATGCGGTGCGCCGCACAGGCGTCGACCATTCGCGCGACCGTGTAGTGCCACAGGTCCTGCTGGTAGGTGACGCGGCCGGTGTGCAGGTCTTCGCCGACCGGGTCGGTCCGCACGAGGTATCCGGGATGCCCCCCGCCGACCCGGGTCGTCTTCATCCGGCGGCTGGCCGCGAGGTCGGCCGGCCCGAGCGAGATGCCCTGCATACGCGGGCTGGCTCCGGCGATCTCCTCCACATTGGCCACTCCGCTCGCGGTTTCCAGGATCGCGTGCACCAGCAGCGGGCGTGCCAGCCCGGCGCGTGCCTCCAGTTGCGCGAGCAGGCGGTCGACGTAGTGGATGTCCCGCGCGTCTTCGACCTTGGGCACCATGATCACGTCGAGCTTGTCGCCGATCTCGGTGACCAGCGTGACCAGGTCGTCCAGCACCCAGGGCGAGTCGAGGCTGTTGATCCGCGTCCACAGCTGGGCCGTCCCGAAGTCGGTCGTCCTGGCCAGTTCCACCAGGCCCCGGCGGGCGGCTTCCTTGCGATCGGCGCGCACCGCGTCTTCGAGGTTGCCGAGCAGCACGTCGACCTTTTCGGCCAGGCCGGGCAGCTTGGCGACCATTTTCTCGTTGCCGGGGTCGAAGAAGTGGATCATTCGCGAGGGCGGCACCGGGATCTCGCGGAGCGGTTCCGGCGCCCCGACCGCGAGCGGCGCGAAGAAGTCCTTCGGCGAGCGCATCGATGCCTCCTTCGTCCATGCCGACCTTGACAGTAACCGGGAACCTACGGGAATCGCTGCGGCGAAGCTCACCTTCGCGCGGTGGTTGCGGCAACCGCCGCGCCCAAGATCAAACGTCTGGGTGAGTTCCGCGGTTCGCCGCGACCGGCGGGTGCGGGGTGGCCGGAGAAAGTGGTGAAAAGTGCGCGAGGAAAGTCTACAATGGACAAATCGGGGTGCTGCGGTGTGCGGTCAGGCGGAAACCCTGCGTGTAAAGCCGCTCAGCCCGGTCTCACCCGTTCGGTCGCACGGTCGGACTGAAGTCCGGAGACCGCTTATCGACCGGTCACCGACCGTTGGACACCGCCGATCGCAGGCCCACCATTTACCCGGCGACCTACGCGCCCCCCACTGGTACTCAATTCATGTGCCTCTTTTCACGAGGTGCGACGCAGGGGTAGGTCAGGGCGAACAAGGAGGCGGACTAGTGGCGGTAACACCAGGGCAGACCGGCGATGCGGTGGTCACCCGTCGCTCATTTCCCACCCGTGTGGTGCCGCCCGTCGAGCTTCCGGCGAGTACCTCCTTCCTCGCGGGTGAAGCGGCCGCGCGGCTGGGCTGGACCGGCGTCGTGCTGCCCGAGGTGACCATGCTCGGCCGCAAGGTGTGCGTCGTCGCCCGGTTGCGCACGGACGTGCACGCCGAGCGGATCGCCGTCGGCATCGGCCCGGTCACCGACCGCGCCACGGTCGCGACCTGGACCTGGCCCGAGTTCGCGGTCATGGCCCCCGAGCCGGCCGCCGAGATCGTCGGGGTGCTCGCGGTCGCCCGGCACTGGCGCACCGGGATGGCCGCCGCCGTGCCGTTCGCCCGCTACGGCGACGCCGCGCTGGTGCTGCCCACCTCGGCGGTGCTGACCAAGGACTATGTGGACAACTGCCTCCCCAAGGCGCGCACCTGCGGTATCGCCGTGGTTTCCGCGGACCCGGAAGCCGTGGTCGAAAAGGACCTCGAAGGCCGGCCCGAGCGCCTCACGCTGCCCGAGGACGCGGTTTCCCGCTGGATGAACGAGATGGTCTACGAGCAGCTGCTCGCTTCCTACGATCTCCCGGTCGCGTAGCCGGCCGGGCCGAGGACGCGGTCGAGATAACCGTTCGCGAATACCCCCGCCGGGTCGATTTCCGCGCGCAGGCGCACGAAATCGGAGAAATGCGGATACAGCCCGGCGAGCGCGGCGGCGTCGAGGTCGTGCAGCTTTCCCCAGTGCGGCCGCCCGCCGACCTGGGCGACGATCGCCGCGAACTCCGTGAAGTACTCCCGATAAGGCATTCCGACGAACTGGTGAATGGCGACGTACGCGGAATCCCGGCCCTGGGCGGTGGAAAGCCAGATGTCATCGGCCGCCGCGACCCGGACCTCCACCGGGAAGGCGACCGGATTCTCCAGCCGCGGCACCAGGGCGCGGAGTTCGGCGAGCACGTCCCGCACTGAATCGCGTGGAATCGCGAACTCCGATTCCACGAACCGCACCCCGCGGTGGGTCACGAAGACCCGGTGCGAGAGATCGCTGTACTCGCGGGCCGAAAGCGCGGCCGAAGCGAACCGGCCGAGCGGGCGCACCAGGCGCGGCACGGCCCTG
>DASSAD010000112.1:0-20526 GCA_035685725.1 Amycolatopsis sp.
GAGACTGCTCCGGGGGAACGCCGGGCCCGTCGTTCGTGCTCACCTGAGCTCTCCTCACCACTGAAGTAATCCGCATACCAGAGAATGTGTGCTGCCAAACCTACCGTGCCTGATCGATTCAAGCGGAAGGGCTCCCCCCAACCCCGGCTCGGCCGAATCGGCCAGGGGGCCGGAAATCCCTCCGCCCACGGGCGGGAGGGGTGCCCACGGGCGGTGCCCACCCCACGCGCATCCGTGCTCACTGCCTCGTTTTCGCGGCCGGGAGCAGCGGTTCGCTGCCAGGACGGCCGCCGCTCAGCCCGCGGTCATCCGCTGGTAGGCCTCCGCGTCGAGCAGCCCGTCGAGGGCGGCCGGGTCCGCCGGCCGGATCTCGATCAGCCAGCCCTCGCCGAAGGGGTCGCTGTTGATCAGTTCGGGGGAGTCGGCCACGGCCCCGTTGACCGCGACCACCTCACCGTCCACCGGGGCGAACAGCTCGGACACGCTCTTGGTCGACTCGATCTCGCCGAAGGTCTCCCCGGCGGTCACCTGCTTGCCCGCCTCGGGCAGGTCGACGAAGACGACGTCGCCGAGCTGGTCCTGGGCGTACTCGGTGATCCCGACGCGGACCCGGTCGCCCGCGGGTGCGGAGACCCACTCGTGTTCCTCGGTGTAGCGCAACTCTTCTGGCGTGGACACGCGCTCCCCTTTCCGATGTTCGCGGAAAGTCTTACAGATGGGTGCCCGGCCGCAGGGGCCGCCTGTCCCCCTGGATCGCGCGCACGGTCTGGATCACATACAGCGCACCCGACCACAGGTAGAGCAGCCAGCCCCAGGTCGTGAAGGCGTAGGCGATCGGGCGGGCGATCGTGGCCACCGTTCCCCCGTCCTGCGTGAGCAGGAGGAAGGGGAAGGCGTACATCAGGACGAAGGTGGCCGCCTTACCGGCGTAGGTCACCTCGGGCGGCGCGAAACCGTTGCGCCGCAACACCAGGATGCACACACCGACGACCAGCTCCCGCAACACCAGCGGGGCGACCAGCCACCACGGCGTGATGCCGCGGACCAGGAAAGCGGCCAGGGTGGCCACGATGTAGAGCCGGTCGGCCGCCGGGTCGAGCAGCTGGCCGAGCCTGCTCTGCTGGTTCAGCCAGCGCGCGAGCTTGCCGTCGAGCCAGTCGGTCAGCGCGCTGAACACCAGCAGCGCCAGCGCCCACCCGTCCTGATGGGGTCCCAGCAGCAGCCACAGGAACACCGGGACGCCGGCGAGCCGGAGCAGCGACAGGATGTTCGGGACGGTCAGCGCCTGCCGGAACAACGAGGGCTCCGCCTGCTCGGTGCTGGGGTTGCTCACCCCCGTAACCCTAGCTGCCGGGCCGGAGGCTCCAGCCTCGACGCTGCAGGTCGGCGTGGGTGAGGGAGAGCGGCCGTCCGCGGTCGTCGGAGCCGATCCAGCAGCACCGGCCGGCGGCCGTGTCGAGTACGTACGGGTGGCCCAGGCTCCACACCACGGTGCAGGGGGCCGTCGGGGGAAGAGTGGTGGTGTCTTCGCAGGTACTCATCATCATGTTCTTCGGTTGTCAACGCATAAGTGTTAACAATCTCGCTCCCCTTTCACCCCATAGGTGTGAGCTGGACACCCACCGTAACTATCCATAGTGGAATTTGCCCGGAAGGGGAAAGGTGTGCCGAAAACGGGATCACCGCGTTCCACCGGAACGGCGGTGGCGGCCGCGGTCGCGGTGCTCGTGTCGGTGGTGGCGCTGACGGTTCTGCCCGCCTCCACCCGGTTCGCGCTGCCCTCCGCGGGCCTGGCCGGTCCCGGCACGCCCGTTTCCCCGGCCATGACCGGGCCCGGCTCACCCGTTCCGGCGAGTTCGGGCGCGGCTGCGCCGCCCGTGCTCGGCGACTGCGATACCGTCCAGGCGGCGAGCGGCCTGACCCTGCTGGTGCTCGATGTCGTGTCCGACGACATCGGCTGCGCCCAGGCAGAGCAGCTGGTCCGCGACTTCCAGGCGCGGATCGCCGGTCAGCAGCCCGCCGGATCGACGCAGCCGGTGAGCGCGTCGGTGCAGGGCTGGCTGTGCGTCTCCGCGCCGCCCGCCACCCAGGGCGGAACGACGTGCACCCTGCGGGACAAGACCGTGTACGCCCGCGTGATCTCCCGCTGACCGAACCCGCGCGTCAAGTCCCGTGAACCGAACCCGGAACCGATCCTGCGAGGAAAAACCGCATGAAGGTCCTTTCCCTCCTCGGCCCCGCCGCGGGCGTGCTGGTGCTCGCCGCGTGCGGGGCCGCGCCCGCTTCCCCGGGCCTGCCCACTCCCCCGCCGCCCGCCGCCGCGCGGGTCACTCCGCCAGCCCTCGATGACGCCGTCACCGCGTGCGGCTCGATGCCCGTCACCGGCGGCTCGGCACGCGCCTTCGTCCGTGAAGGCGCCGTCGGCTGCGACGAGGCCAGGAGGCTGCTCGCGCGGTACTTCGCCGAACTCACCCCCGCCGAGCGGGCCAGACCCGGTGGCGCCGGGCCGATCCCGCTCGATTCGTGGACCTGCGGCAGCGACCCCGGCACGCCCTTCGCCGCCACCTGTTCCACCGAGGACAACCGCCAGATCGACGCCCAGCCCGCCTGAACGCGAGTCCGCCGCAACGAGCGTTTCAGCCCTTGAGGGCAGGGAAATCGTCGTCGCGGTACTCGGCCGGCGGGCGGGCCGGCGCGGCCTGCTCGCGGCGGCGCAGCTCCACCCGGCGGATCTTGCCCGAGATGGTCTTGGGCAGCTCACCGAACTCCAGACGGCGGATCCGCTTGTAGGGAGCCAGGTTCTCGCGGGCGAAGGCGAGAATGCTCCGCGCGGTGTCCGCGTCCGGCGCGTAGCCGGCGGCGAGCACGACGTAGGCCTTGGGTACGGCCAGCCGGATCTCGTCGGGCGCGGGCACGACCGCCGCCTCCGCCACGGCCTCGTGCTCCAGCAACACGCTTTCCAGTTCGAACGGCGAGATGCGGTAGTCCGAGGCTTTGAACACGTCGTCCGTGCGGCCCACGTAGGTGAGGTAGCCGTCCTCGTCGACCGAGCCCACGTCGCCGGTGTGGTAGTGGCCGCCCTCGAAGGCCTGCGCGGTGCGCTCTTCGTCATCGGCGTAGCCGGTGGTCAGGCCGACCGGCCGGGGCGAGAGGCTCAGGCAGATCTCGCCCTCCGCGGCGGGTTCACCGGTGACCGGGTCGAGCAGGGCGACGGTGAAGCCCGGCATCGGCCGGCCCATCGAGCCCGGCTTGACCCGCTGGCCCGGCGTGTTGGCGATCTGCACGCTCGTCTCGGTCTGCCCGAACCCGTCCCGGATCGTCACGCCCCAGGCCTTGCCCACCTGGTCGATCACCTCGGGATTGAGCGGCTCGCCCGCCCCCACGATTTTCTTCGGCGGCTTGCGCAGGATGGTCAGGTCGGCCTGGATCAGCATGCGCCACACGGTGGGCGGCGCGCAGAAACTCGTGACCCCGCACCGGTCCATCTGCGCCATCAGCGCGTTCGCGTCGAAGCGCGAATAATTGTAGAGAAATACCGTCGCTTCCGCGTTCCACGGCGCGAAAACATTGCTCCACGCGTGTTTCGCCCACCCCGGCGACGAGATGTTCAGGTGCACATCGCCGGGTTCGAGCCCGATCCAGTACATTGTGGACAGATGCCCGACCGGGTAGGTGAGATGCGTGTGCCGCACCAGTTTGGGCTGCGCGGTGGTGCCGGAGGTGAAGTACAGCAACAGCTCGTCGGCCGAGGCGGTCGGACCGTCCGGGTCGAATTCGGCCGGACCGCGATAGGCGTCGGCGAAGGAAAGCCAGCCCGGCCCGGCCTGCTCCCCCACCGCGATTCGCGTGTAGTCGCCGCCCACACCGGCGAATTTCGCGGTGTCGGCCGCGCGGATCACGACGTGGCGCGCCGCGCCCCGGTCCACCCGGTCGGCCAGATCGGCCGGGCCCAGCAGGGTGGACGCCGGGATGATCACGGCACCCAGCTTCATCGCCGCGAGGATGGTCTCCCACAGCTCCACCTGGTTGCCCAGCATCAGGATCAGCCGGTCACCACGGCGCACCCCCTGGGCGCGCAACCAACTGGCGACCTGGTTGGACCGCGCGGCGACCTCGGGGAAGGTCCAGCGCCCTTCCGAACCGTCCTCCTCGACGATCCACAACGCGGCCCGGTCGGCGTTGGCGGGGTCCGCGGCGATGACGTCGAACCAGTCGAGCGCCCAGTTGAACTCGGCCGGCTCGGGCCAGCTGAACCCGCGGCAGGCGGTCTCGTAGTCCTCCCGGTGCGCCAGCAGGTAGTCGCGGGCCCGGCGGAATGCGTCGTTGCTCACCTTCACTCACCTTTCCGTTCGGTTTGTTCGGCGATTTCGCGTGTCCGTTCGGCGATCTCACGGGCGAGCGCCCCCTCGGCCGGCCGGCGGTGTCACCCCGTCACCCCGGCCGGCTCGGCTATTCGCCCCGGAACTCGGGCGTGCGCCGGTCGGCGAAGGCCTGCACCGCTTCGGCCAGATCCTTGCTGGGCAGGAACGCGGCGTTCCAGGCCGAGACATAACGCAACCCGTCGGCGACCCGCTGCTCGGTGCCGGCCGAGAGCACCTCTTTGACACCCTGCACCACCAGCGGCGGGTTCGCGGCGATCTCCTCGGCCAGCGCCCGGGCCGCGGCCAGCATGGCCGGCTGATCGGGGTAGACGTCGTTGACCAGACCGATCTTCTCGGCGCGGGCGGCGTCGATGTCCTTGCCCGTCAAGGCCAGTTCGCGCAGATGACCTTCCCCGATGATGCCGCCCAGGCGTTGCAGGCTGCCCAGGTCGGCCACGATGGCGACCTTCGCCTCCCGGACGCTGAACGTGGCGTCCGCGGTGGCCACGCGGATGTCCGCGGCGCTGATCAGGTCGACTCCACCGCCGACGCACCAGCCGGACACCGCCGCGATCACCGGCTTCCGGGTGGCCGCGACGGAGTTGACACTCTGCTGGAGACGGCGGATGTCGGTGAGCAGCGCGGTGCGGGGCTTGGCGAGGGCGTCACCGGCCAGCATCGGCGCCCACCCGGGGAGCATCGCGGGCAGGTCCAGCCCGTAGGAGAAGTTCCGCCCGCCACCGGTCAGCACGACGGCCCGGACCTCGGGGTCGGCGTCGAGCGTGCCGAACACGATCGGCAGCTCACGCCAGAAGTCCGGGCCCATCGCGTTGCCCTTGCCCGGCCCCAGCAGCGTCACCTCGGCGACCGGGCCGGTTCGCTCGACCTTGAGCGCGATCAGATCGGTGAGATCGTCCGTCCTGCCATCAGTCATGGGTGCCATCTTCGCGCATCGGCGCGAAGGAGGCGACGGGCCCGATCACGATCACCGCGGGCGGCCGGACCTGCGCGGCCTTCGCCGCCTCCGCCGCCGTTTCCAAGGTCGCCCGCAGCACGCGCTGGGTGGACCGGGTCCCGTTCTCGACGATCGCGACCGGGGTGTCGGCGGGACGGCCCGCGGCCAGCAGTGCCGCGCCGAACTTGGGGAGCCGTTCGACGCCCATCAGCACCACGATCGTGCCCTGGAGGCGGCCCAGCGCGTCCCAGTTCACCTTCGACCGCTCGTCACCGGGCGCGACATGCCCCGAGACCACCACCACCTCGTGCGTGACGCCGCGATGCGTGACCGGCACCCCGGCCATCGCCGGAGCGGAGAACGCGCTGGTGACGCCCGGCACCACGGTCACCGGCACACCGGCCTCGGCGCAGGCGAGCACCTCCTCGAAGCCACGGCCGAAGACGTAGGGGTCGCCGCCCTTGAGCCGTACCACGAACCGGCCCGCCTTGGCGTGCTCGATCAGCGTCGCGTTGATGAAGTCCTGGCTCGCCGCGCGCCCGTAGGGGATCTTCGCCGCGTCGACCACCTCGACCCCGGCGGGCAGCTCGTCGAGCAGCTCGCGGGGGGCGAGCCGGTCGGCCACCACGACGTCGGCCCTGGCCAGCAGGCGCCGGCCCTTGACGGTGATCAACTCGGGGTCGCCGGGACCGCCGCCGACCAGCGCGACCCCGGGCAGCTCACCGACCTCGGCGGGCGCCGCGGCGTCGGGCACGCCGCCGGTGTGCAACGCCTCGATGACGGCGTCGCGGACCGCGGCCGAGCGCAGCGGCTCACCGCCGGAAAGCACCCCGACGACCAGACCCGCGTGCTGCCCGACGGCCGGGGTCACCGCCGAACCGCGGATTCCGGCGTCCGCGCGCACGCAGAACACGCGCCGGCGCTCCGCCTCGGCGCAGACCGCCTCGTTGACCCGGGCATCGTCGGTGCAGGCCAGCGCATACCAGGCGCCGTCGAGGTCGCCTTCGGCGTAGGCCCGCGGATGCCAGACCAGCTCGCCGGCGTCGGACATCGCGCTGACCGCGGGCGTGGTGTGCGGCGAAATCAGCTCGACCGCGGCACCGGCGTCGATCAGGCGCGGCAGCCGCCGGGCGGCGACGGTGCCCCCGCCGACCAGCACGACGCGGCGGCCGGCCAGGTCGAGCCCGGCCAGGTAATGATGTTCGCTCGACTTTTCAGAAGGCACAGGCACGTCCACATCCCACCAACGAGGCGCGCGGTGCACCCGAGACGGCAGACGAGCGTGGCGGGACCGCTGGCCCGCCCGCGCTCGTCCGTGCGCGCGCCGGAACGGAACTGTCTTCGGGCATGGCCACCAGCATGCCCGCAGGCCGATGTGAGTGCCGCCTCAGCCCTCGAAGAGTGTGAGCAATTCGGTGGTGGGCGGTCGGCTCCTAGGGAGACCGCCGGGCCTGCAGGCGGCCCTGCACCTGGTCGAAGGCCACGGCCAGCAGGATCAGCACGCCGATGGCGATCTGGAGGTAGAACGAGTTGATGCCGAGCAGGTTCCCGCCGTTGTTCAGGGTGGAGGTGATCAGCGCCCCGGCGGCCGCGCCGAGCGCGCTGCCCTTGGCGCCGAACAGGCTCGCGCCGCCGATCACACAGGCCGCGATCGCGTCCAGCTCGTAGCTCTCCCCCGACGTCGGCACCCCCGCGCCGAGCCGGGAGGCCAGCAGCACCCCGCCGATTCCGGCCAGCAGCCCGGAGATCGCGTAGACCGCGACGAGCACCCGTGGCACGGGCACCCCGGACAGCCGCGCGGACTCCGCGTTGGACCCGGTGGCATAGACGTAGCGGCCGAAAACCGTGCGGCGCAACAGGAACCCGGTGATGACGATCAGCACCACGGTGATCAGGAACAGGTTCGGCACCCCGCCCAAGGTGTCGTTGGCGATCGCGCTGAACCCGTCGGGCAGCGGCTGGATGGTGTTCGCGTCGGTGATCACCAGCACCAGCCCGCGGGCCGCGCCCATCATGCCGAGGGTCACGATGAACGGCGGCAGCTTCGCGTAGGCCACCAGCACCCCGTTGATCACCCCGATGCCCACCCCGGCCGCCGCCGCGCACAGCACCGCCAGGGGAATCGGGAATCCCGCCACCAGCAGCTGTGCCGCGACCGCGCCGGTGAGGCCGACCACCGAACCGACGGACAGGTCGATGCCCTTGGTGAGGATCACCAGCAGCTCGCCGATCGCGATGATCCCGAACACCGCCCACTGGCGGGCGAGGTTGGCCATGTTCCCGCTGGTGAGGAAGCTGTCGCTGGCCAGGGCGAGCGCGCCGAACAGGACCACGAGGACGACCAGCCCGCCGCCTTCGCGGCCGACCACCTCGCTCCAGCCGATCACCCGGGGCCGTGGTCCGGGAGGAAGGTCGTTCTCCCGGACCACGAGCTTAAGCTGTGCCATCCGAGCCAGTGCTCCTTCCGGTGCTGGCGAGCATGAGCAGTCCCTCCTCGGTCGCCCCGGCGGCCGGCAGCGCGCCGACGACCTTGCCGCGGCGCAGCACCACGATCTCCTCGGCCAGGCCCAGCAGCTCGGGCAGGTACGACGACACCACGACGATCGCGAAGCCGCGCGCCGCGAGATCACCGATCAGCGTGTACAGCTCGGCCTTCGCGCCGACGTCGACGCCCTTGGTCGGTTCGTCGAACAGCAGCACTCGCACGTCGGTGACCAGCCAGCGGGCGAGGAGGACCTTCTGCTGGTTCCCGCCCGAGAGGGTGGACACCGGCTGGTCGTAGGAGCCCGCGCGCAGCCGCAGGCCGTCGAGGACCTCGTCGACCCGTTCGGCTTCGGCGCGGCGCGAAAGCAGGCCGCGCGAGCCGATCCCGCGCAGGCTGGCGATCGAGGCGTTCTCGCGGATGGTCAGCTCGGGCAGCAGACCGAGTTCCTTGCGGTCCTCCGACAGCAGCCCGATTCCGGCGCGCACCGCGTCCCGTGGACGTCCGGTCGGCACCGTTTTTCCTGCCACCTCAACGGTTCCCGCTTCGGGCACGTCGGCCCCGAAGATCGCCCGGAGGAGTTCGCTGCGGCCCGCGCCGAGCAGGCCCGCGATGCCCACGATCTCCCCGGCCCGCACGTCGAGATCCACTTCGTGCGCGCTGCCCGGTGGGCGCAGGCCGCGCACCCGCAGCAGCGGCGTGCCCTCGGCGACCGCACCGGCGGTGGGGTACAACTCGTCGACCGTGCGGCCGACCATCGCCGCGATGAGGGTGTCCTCGGTGAATTCGCGCATCGCCCCGGTGCGCGTCACCGCGCCGTCGCGCAGGACGGTCACCCGGTCGCCGATCTCGAACATCTCCTCCAGACGATGCGTTACGTACAGGACCGCGACGCCTTCGTCGCGGAGCCCCTTGATGCGCCCCAGCAAGGCTTCCGCCTCTTCCCCCGACAGCGCGGTCGTGGGCTCGTCGAAGACGATCACACGCGGGTCGTCGCCGAGCACCCGCGCGATTTCGACGAGCTGGCGGGTGGCGGTGGGCAGCTCGCCGACGACGGCCCCGGGGTCGACGTCGTCGAGGTTCAGGCGGGCCAGCTTGCGCGCGGCCCCGTCCCGCAGGCTCGCCCGGTCCACCACGCCGAGGCGGGCCGGCAGGCGGCCCATGAGCAGGTTCTCGGCGACCGACAGATCCGGCAGCAGGCTGAGTTCCTGGTACACCGCACCGATTCCGGCCGCGCGGGCCGCGGCGGGACCGAGCGTGGGCGGCATCGGCCGTCCGTCGATCCGGTAATCCCCGGCGTCCCGCCGGAGCGCGCCGGTCAGGATCCGGATCAGGGTGGACTTGCCGGCGCCGTTCTCCCCGGCGAGGCAGTGCACCTCGCCGGGGCGCAGCTCGAGCGACACCCCGTCCAGCGCGACGGTGCCGCCGAAAGCCTTGCGCAGCCCGGTAAGGCGGATGATCGGCTCCGTGCCGACCGGCGTGCCCGCCGGTGCGCCCGCCGCCTCGGTCACTGGCTGGCCTGCGCGGTCGGCGGGTTGAGCAGCGCGTCGACCTCCGGCTGGTGCAGGTTCGACTGGTCCGCCAGCACCGCGCCCGGGTCGAGGTTCGCCGGGACCTTCGCCCCGGTGCACACCGCGATCGCCTCACCGACGCCCTGATAGCCGAAGAAATAAGGGTTCTGCACGACGAGCGTGTCGATCGAACCGTCGGCCAGCGCCGCGTTCTCCTGTGGATCGGAGTCGAACGCGACCACCGGCAGCGTCGCCGACCGGCCGGTGTCCTTGATCGCGCGGGCGACCCCGTCGCCGGACATGTTGTTCGCCGCGAAGATGCCGACCAGGTTGGGCACCGCGCCCAGCGCGTCGTTGGTCTGGTTGGCCGAGGTGTTGATGTCGTTGTTGTTGAAGCGTTCCTGCCACACGGTGATCTGCGGGCAGTACGTGGCCAGGCCCTGCCGGAAACCCTTCGCGCGGTCGCCCAGTGCCTGCACTCCCGCGACGGCGTTTTCCAACAGCACCTGGCCGCTCGTCTTGCCCTGCGCGGCGATCAGCTGACAGAGCCGCTGCCCGGCCTGCTCCCCGGCACGCAGGTTGTTGGTGCCGATGAACGCCTCGTTCGCCGCGGTGATCGTGCCGTCGACGGTGATCACCTTGATCCCGGCCTGCCGGGCCCGGTCGACGACGCTGTCCAGCGCGCTTTCCGAGTTCGCCGCGAGCACGATCGCGTTGACCCCGCGGGAGATCGAGTTCTCCACGAGCTGGACCTGTTCGTTGACGTCGGTCTCGGAAGTCGGGCCGAACCGGCCGACCGCGACGCCGTAGTCCTCCCCCGCCTTCTGCGCGCCCGCGAACATGCTTTGCCAGAAGGAAGAATCGGTCGCCTTGACGATCACGTCGATGCGCAGGCCGGAGGCCTTGCCGGGCCCGGCGCTGGCGCTGGGACCCCCACCCGTGACCGCCTTGCCGACCACCAGACCGATCACCAGCGCCAGCACCACCCCGGATACGAACAACGGGGTCGAGTACAGCACCCGGTTCCGCGCCATTGCGTCCTCCCAGCCGTCGTGGGGTTCTCGCCGGAAACTAACACCCGGGCGCGTCACGATCAAGAAAACGATTGCCCGGCCGCGAGATCCGGCCGGGATCCGCCCCCTTCGGCGGAATCACCGGCCTTTGCGGGCAGGCTGGTCAGCGCCGAACCGCGTGCTCGATGCGCTGATCGAACGAGCCGAGCCGCCAGGCCCAGTGCATGCTCTCGAACGCCGCGACCACCGCGCCGGCGACCACCAGCACGAAGGCGAGTTCGGCCGGTCCGGACAGCTGAACGGTGGACAACAGCAGGATCACGGCCCAGACCTGCATGGTGGAAAACGGCAACGCCAGACTCGCGGCGTAGATGCTGCGCCGCCAGCGCTTCGGCTGTGGCGTGGGCATGAACGGATCCATTTCCTTTTCTCCCCTCTCGTGGTGACACACCCAGCAAACCGGAGAAGGGAGAAACCTTCTGCGTCAGCCGCCACACTAACCGGACGAGGCGCCGCGGCTCGGCCATCCGGTGAATGACGACCTGGCGTCGGCCGATGCTGATCAGGCCCCGTTCCCGCGATTCCCGCAGCGCGCGGACATAGGATTCCCGCGACATCGCCGCGGTGGAAGCGAGTTCCTGCTGCGTCGCGGGCGGGATGATCCCGATTCCCGAACTCGTCTTCTTTCCGTGCAACACGGCCAGTTGCAGCAGCAGTGAAGCCACCCGCCGCACCGCCGAGCCGCCGCCGAACTCGGCCCACAGCCGGTCTCCCGCACCCGCCCGGCGACCACCCCCAGCAGCGCCCAGGCGAGGCGGGGCTGGGTCTGGCACCGCGTCGCGAACCTGGCGCCGGACAGGGAAAGCACCTCGACCTCGTCGAGGGCCTGCAGCGTCGCCCAGCGAGGACCGCGGTCGAGCGCGGCCAGCTCGCCCACGATGTCGCCGGTGGTCCGGACCGCGATCACCACCTCCCGCCCGTCCGGCGTGGCGGCCAGCACCCGGACGTTGCCCGACCGCATGACGAGCACGTGCCGCGAAGTGTCCCCCTGGCGGCAGAGGAATTCACCGGGACGGTAACCGCGGCGCGCGGCATTCCGCTCGATCATCGCACGCTCGGCCGGCCCGAGCCGGAACCAGAAACCGTCCACTCCCCGCATAGCAAGCAAGCCTGCTGGTTTTTGCGCGGCACAACCAAGAAGGCGCCGCCGAGTCTCCTAAGCGGTCGCTTCGGACGCGTGATCGGCCAGGACCGACCGCCGCAGCAGCGGGATGCCGAGCAGGACCAGAACGGCGGGCAGCAGCGAGAACCCGAGCAGGATCGCGTTCACCGCGCTGCCCGGCTGCGCGGCCGAAGAGTCCACAGAGGACACATAACCGCCGAGCGTCAGCACCAGCCCGAACAGCCCGGGCCCGAGCGCGAGTCCGAGCGTCTCCGACGCGGTCCACACCCCGGCCGCGACCCCGGCCCTGGTCGCGCCGGTGCGCTCCTCCTCGGCGCTGATCAGATCCGGCAGGATGGCCAGCGGGAAGACCTGGATGCCCGCGTAGCCGATCCCGGCCAGCGCCACGAAGCAGAACGCGACCGCCAGCGGCAGCACCTGGGTCGCCACCAGGCCGACCGCACCGAGGCCGAAGGCCAGGCAGGCGGAGCGGAACCCCCACAGCTTGCCCCATTTCGCACCGATCCTGGGCCACACCGGCATCATCACCAGCGCCGGCCCGACGAACCCCACGAACAGGGCGGTCTGCAGGGCCGCGTCGCCGAACACGTAGCGCGCCGCGTAGGTGACCCCGGCCAGGAGCGTTCCCAGGCCCAGCGCCTGCACGAAGTACACCCCGAGCAGCCAGCGGAACGAGCGCCACGAACGCATGGTGACCAGCAGTTCCCGCCACCCCGCCGTGGGCGGCCGCAACGATCCGACCGGGGCGTTGCGCGTGCCGAGGAACACCCCGATGGTGCCGATCAGGATGACCACCCCGATCTCGATGCCCCTCACGCGATACCCGGAGACCCCGCCGACCGCGGTGGTGATCGCCGGGGCGACCCCGCCGGAGATCAGGATCGCGACCGCGAGCAGCCCGATCCGCCAACTGGTCAGCCTGGTTCGCTCGTCATAGGAGTCGGTGAGCTCGGCCGGCAGCGCGTTGTAGGGCACCTGGAAGATCGCGAACGCGGTGGCGCACAACAGAAACGCGAGCACGACGTAGGCCGCGTCGAACGGCACGCGCCCGAATCCGGGATGGGCGAAGATCGCGGCGAAGAGCACCGCCACGGCCAGCCCGCCGGCCAGCAGGAACGCGCGGCGGCTGCCGCGTTTGGCCAGGCTCGCGTCGGACAGCCGGCCGGCGACCGGGTTGAACACCACGTCCCAGGCCTTGGGTACCAGCACGATGGCCCCGGCGACGGCACCCGGCACCGCCATGGTGTCGGTCAGGTAGGGCAGCAGAAGCAGGCCGGGCACGGTGCCGAAGGCTCCCGTGGTGAAGGAACCGAGGGAGTAACCGAACCTCGTCGAAGCCGGGAGCGCGGCCATGGTCCTCCTCCGAGCTGCGCGTGTGCCGCAAATAGTGTCACCGCACCGCGCCGGTCGCTCGACCGGGGCGGCTTCCGGCCGCGCGGAAACCGGCGCTGGAAAAACCGGGCGCTAGGCGAGTAATTCGGCGATACGGCGGAGGGTGGCCGCGTCGCCGCGCAGCAGCAGCGTGGTGACCACCGATTCCTCCCAGCCGGCCAACTCCGCGCGGATCTTGGCGGGCGGGCCGATCAGTGCCGTGTCCTCGACCAGACCGGTCGGGATCGCGGCGATCGCCTCCGCCTTGCGCCCGGCGAGGTAGAGATCCTGCACGCGGTCGGCGACCTCGGCGTAGCCGAGGCGCGCGAACACGTCGTGGTGGAAATTGGCCTCCTTGGCGCCCATGCCGCCGATGTAGAGCGCCAGCGAGGGCCGGATCAGATCCGCGGCCGCCTCGACGTCGTCGTGCACGATCACCGGCACCGACGCGGCGACCTCGAACTCGCCGGGCTTGCACCGGGCACCGGGCCGCGCGAAACCTTCGGCGAGCGCGGCGCGGTAGAAGGCGTCGCTTTTCGGCGAGAAGAACAGCGGCAGCCAGCCGTCGCAGATTTCCGCCGCGAGCGCCACGTTCTTCGGGCCCTCCGCCGCCAGGTAGATCGGGATGTCGCGCCGCGCCGGATGCAGCGTCGACTTCAGCGGCTTGCCCAGTCCCGTGCCACCACGCAGCGGAAGCTGGAAGAACTCGCCGTCGAAGGTCACCGGTTCCTCGCGGGCCACCACGCGGCGCACGATTTCCACGTACTCGCGAGTGCGCGCCAGTGGGCGCGGGTAGGGCTGCCCGTACCAGCCCTCCACGACCTGGGGCCCGGACACGCCCAGTCCCAGCACGAACCGGCCGCCGGAGAGGTGATCGAGCGTCTGCGCGGTCATGCCGACCGCGGTGGGCGTGCGCGCCGACATCTGGATGATGTTGGTCCCGAGCTTGATGCGGGTGGTCGCCGCGCCCCACCACGCCAGCGGCGTGACCGCGTCCGAGCCGTAGCCCTCGGCGGTCCACACCGAGTCGAACCCGAGTTCCTCGGCGGTGGTGACCGCCTCCAGTGCCCCGTCCGGCGGTCCCGACGACCAGTAACCGAGGTGGTAGCCAAGCTTCACGGTGCCTCCTCAACCGAGAGCAGGTGGCTGCGATCGCAGGATGATCACGCTACAATTGACAACACCCGTAGTCAATTGATGAGGGGAGCGCATGGCGAGGGCGTCGACCTGGGCCGGGACCACGCTGGACGATCGCCGGGCGGTCCGGCGGGAACGGCTTCTCGACGCCGGCCTCGACCTGCTGGGCACCTCGGGCACCGCCGCGGTCAGCGTGCGCGCGGTCTGCCGGCGGGCCAGGCTCACCGAACGCTACTTCTACGAGAACTTCGCCGACCGGGAAGGACTCGTCCTCGCCGTCTACGACCGGGTCGCCGCGCAGGCGCACCACGCGCTGGCCGAAGCCGCCGGGCCCCGGCCGGCCGCCGAAGCGATCCCCGAAACCACCGCCAAAGCGTCTGCCGAAGCCGCGGTCACCGCGTTCGTCGAGTTGCTGGTGGACGATCCGCGCAAGGGCCGCGTGCTGCTGCTCGCCCCGGTCACCGACCCGGCGTTGTCGGAACGCGGGCTCGCGCTGCTGCCCGCCTTCGCCGCGCTCATCTCCGAACACCTGCCCGCCCGGATGGAGGACGCCGAACGCGCGCTCGCCGCGACGGGCCTCGTCGGCGCGCTGACCAACCTGTTCACCGCGTATCTGGGCGGCGCCCTCGACGTGCCGCGTGAGCGCCTGATCGCGCATTGCGTCGCCCTCCTCACCCGCGCCGCGTCCGGCGATTAGCGCGGTCGCGCGTCGCGTTCGGCGGCGATGGTCAGCGCGATGTCGATGATCATGTCCTCCTGGCCGCCCACATACCGGTTCGCCCCGACCCGGTAGAGGATCTCGTGGGCGGGCACCCCGTACCGCTGCGCCGCGCGCTCGGCGTGCAGCAGGAAACTCGAGTACACGCCGGCGAAACCCTGCACGATGGACAAGCGGTCCAGCACCGGAAGCCGGGTGATGTAGGGCTTCACGACGTTCTCGGCGGCATCCATGAGGATGTCCTTGTCGATCCCGGTCTTCACCCCGAGCCGCTCGAAGACGGCCGCCAGCACCTCCGTCGGCGAGTTCCCCGCACCCGCGCCCAGCGCCGCGATCGACCCGTCGATCTGGCGCGCACCGGCACGGTAGGCGAGCACGGAGTTGGCGACGCCGAAGCTGAGGTTCTGGTGCCCGTGATAGCCGACCTCCGCGTCCTCGCCCAGTTCCGCGACCAGCGCCGCGACCCGGTCGGCGGCCTCCTCGAGGATCAGCGTGCCCGCGGAGTCCACAATGTACACACACTGACAGCCGGCGTCGGCCATGATCCGGGCCTGCTCGGCCAGCCGCTCCGGCGCGGACATGTGCGCCAGCATCAGAAAACCCACGGTCTCCAGGCCGAGTTCGCGGGCCTGCCGGAAGTGCTGGATCGAGACGTCCGCCTCGGTGCAGTGCGTGGCGATCCGCACCGCGCCCGCGCCGAGGTCGGCGGCCACCTTCAGGTCCGCGACCGTGCCCAGCCCGGGCAGCAGCAGTACCGCGATCTTCGCCCGCTTCGCCTCATCGACCGCGGCCGCGATCAGTTTCCCTTCACCGACCAGGGAAAACCCGTAGTTGAACGTCGATCCGCCGAGCCCGTCGCCGTGGGTGACCTCGATCAGCGAGACACCGGCGTCGTCCAGCGCCCGCACGGTGTCCCGCACGTTCTCCTCGGTGAACCGGTGCGCCATCGCATGGCTGCCGTCGCGCAGGCTCGTGTCGACGATCCGGACCTCCCGCTCCACGGCGTCCCAGCTCATACCGCCGCCCCCGCTCGCGCCACCCGCTGTCCGAGCAGTTCACCGACGCGCGCCGCGGCGGCGGTCATGATGTCCAGGTTGCCCGCGTAGGCCGGCAGGTAGTCGCCGTTGCCGGCGATCTCCAGGAACACCGCCACGCGTGCCTTCCCGCTCCAGTCCGGGCGCGGATCGTCGTACTGCGGCGCGGCTTTGAGCGTGTAGCCCGGGACGTAGGCGCGAACCTGGGCCACCATGCGCTCGATCGACGCGGTGATCGCGTCGCGGTCGGCGTCGGGGTCGATCGCGCAGAAGACGGTGTCCCGCATGATCATCGGCGGCTCGACCGGATTGATGATGATGATCGCTTTGCCGTGCGCGGCACCCCCGACGAGTTCGAGCCCGCGGGCCGTGGTCACGGTGAACTCGTCGATGTTCGCCCGGGTGCCAGGTCCGGCCGACCGCGAGGACACCGACGCGACGATTTCCGCGTACGACACCGCCGTCACCCGGGAAACCGCGTGCACGATCGGGATCGTCGCCTGCCCGCCGCAGGTGATCAGATTCAGGTTCGGCACGTCGAGCTGCGCGGGCAGGTTCACCGCCGGGCAGGTGAACGGCCCGATCGCGGCCGGTGTCAGGTCGACCGCCTGGATCCCCGCTTCCGCATAGCGGGGCGCGTGCGCCGCGTGCGCCTGGGCCGAGGTCGCCTCGAACACCAGATCCGGCGGCTCATCCCGGGAAAGCAGCCAGTCCACGCCGCCGGCGGAGGTCTCCAGCCCGAGCCCGGCGGCGCGGGCCAGACCATCCGAGGCGGGATCGACCCCGACCATGTAGCGCACTTCGACGTGTTCGCAGCGGCGCAGCTTCGCGAGCAGATCCGTGCCGATGTTGCCCGGACCCACGATGGCCGCGGTCGCCTTGCCGGTTCCGGCGCCGTCACCGATGGCATCACCCATGCCCTTACCGTGCTCGCCCAACGCTGGCAGACTCAATCCATGCGTGCCGTTGAGCGGAACGTCGACGAGGGAGCCGGGCTGACCGCCGCGCGCCTGACCGCGCTCCTCACCGCCTTCCACGCTGGCGACGACGCGCTCGGCGTCTCCGAACTGGCCCGGCGCACGGGAGTGCCGAAATCGTCGGTGCACCGGCTGATCGGGCATCTGGTCGACCAGGGCCTGCTGGAACGGGAGGCCGCCGCGGTCCGGCTCGGCCTGAAACTGTTCGAAATCGGCCAGCTGGCGACCCACCAGCGCGGGCTGGTCGACGCGGCACGCCCGTACCTGGCCGATCTCCGGGAGGCGACCCGCAACACCGTGCACCTGGCCGTGCTGGAAGGAACCGAGGTCGTCTACCTGGACATCGTGCGCGGCCCGGACGCGCCGAACCTGCCCTCCCGCATCGGCGGGCGGTTCCCGGCACACGCCACCGCCGTCGGCAAGGCGATCCTCGCCTTCTCCCCCGCGCCCGCCGTCGAGAAGGTGATCGCCGCGGGCCTGCCCCGGACCGGCCCGCGCACGATCACCGCGCCCGGCCTGCTGCGCCGGAATCTGGCAAAGGTGCGTTCGACCGGATTGGCCCAGGAAAGGGAAGAATCGGTCGTAGGAGTCATTTGTGTCGCCAGCCCGCTGCTGGACCCCCAGGGAACGCCGCGAGCTGCGATTTCCCTTTCCGGCTGGAGCAACCGGGTCCGCGCGGACAGGGTGGCTCCCGCGGTGAGGACCACTGCCCTTACGCTGTCTCGCACGCTATCTTGACAGCCACATGCATGCCAGGGTGCGGACGATGTGCACGACAAGGCACACGGACGAGGCCTGAGCCAGGTGAAACGGAGGACGCTCGTTGATCTCCCAGCCCACCCAGGTCGATGACCTTCGGCTCGTCGCCCTGCCCAGCGCCGTCAACTGCGCGGAAATGTTCGTCCGCTTCGCACTGGTCGAGTGGTCGCTGAAACCGTTGATCGACGACGCGACCCTGGTCATGCGGCACATCGTGAAGTCCTCGGTCTCCGGTGCGACGTCTTCCCGGCCGCAGTTCCTGACGATCCGGCTGCGGCTGCACGGCGACTGCTTCGTGATGGAAGTCGACGACGACCAGTTCGGCGAGCCGCCGGAGCTGCGGGGCTTCACCATCAGCGCGGTTTCCCTGCCCGGCGGCCGGCGCAACGTCTGGTGCGAGCTGCCGCTCACCGGCGGCATCGCCGCCGCGCTGCCCCGGCGCGCACCGGGCCGTTCCGCGGCACGGCAGGCGATCCAGCCGCCGGGCGTCGAAGCACCGAAGGTCGAAGCGCCGAACTTCGACGACTACATGCCGGAACCGGCGCTGGACACCTCGGATTCCGAGTTCCTGCAACGGATCCTGTACGGACTCAACCGCTCGACCAACGGCCAGCCCAGCTGAGGCCGCGGGCTTCGGCCGGTCAGGACCCGACCAGACGTCCGCGGACCGCGTCGAGATCGGCCTGGCGCACGCCCACGCCGAGCAGATAGCTCTCGGCGTCGAACCCGTCGAGAACGTCGTGCAACGCGGACCGGATCGTGCTTCCGTGCCGTGCCAGCATCGACTCGATCGCCGGTGCCTGATCCGGTTGCCCCAGCGCGGCGAAAAACGGCCTCAGGGCGTCCGTGGAGAGTTCATAGTCGTGCGCAGTGGCTTCTAGTGACTTCTGGGTCGACCCTGGCCAACGACAGCAGCAGGAGCGCTACCAGCCCGGTCCGATCGCGGCCCACGCCGCAGTGGAACAGGATGCCCCCGGGGCCGGCGGCGGCGAACGCGGTGATCGCGGCGGCACACCGAGTTCCCTTGCGGTCGAGGAAAGGCCGGTAGTACAGCGGGTTTCCGTCGAGGTGTTCCCGGTGGACGTGCGCCCAGAATTCCGTGTCCGCACTGTCGTCCAAGGGAATCCGGACGCGCTCGATCTCGGCGGACACCTCGCTCGCGTCCGTCCTGTCCGCCGGCAGCACCTCGTCGTCGTTGCGCAGGTCCGCGATGGTTCGAACCCCCGCCGCGTGCGCCTCCCGCCACCCCGCCGGCGTGACGAACCGCAGATCGGCCGAACGGAGAAAGGCGCCGAACCGCGTGACCTCACCGTCGAGGGTGGGCAAACCACCCAGATCCCGGGCATTGAAGAAGCCTTCCCAGCCGACTTCCCGGTTTTGTTGCACAATCGATACCTTGATGATTTTCCGGGACGACGTCAAGGTCCTCTCCCGTTTTCACCAACACCGCGCCAGAACTCGACAACCGGACCAGAGACCTCAGCAACCGAACCAGAGACCTCAGCAACCGGACCAAAGAACTCAGCAACCGGACCGGAGAGCTCGGCGACCGGAAGAGGGGACACAGCGACCGGAGCGGAGGACTCGCCAAGACACCCAACAGCCAACCCACCGCCGTGTCCCCTCCCCCGGCAGCCGTGTCCCCGCTTCCCGTCGCCGTGTCCCCTCCTGCGGTTGCCGTGTCCCCGCTTGCGGTCGCTGAAGTCGCTCTTGCGGTTGCTGAAGTCGCTCTTGCAGGTCGCTCGGGGCGGCGTCGGGGCTGACCAGTGGGGCGGTCAGGCCAGCCCGCGGACGCTGCGTGCAGGCGGTCGGAGGCCCTGGACGGCCGCCACCATCTCCAGCACCCGGCGCGTCGGGAGAACCTCGTGGACGCGGAAGACCTGGGCACCGTCGCGGGCCGCGAGCGCGGTCGCGGCCAGGGTGCCGTCCAGCCGCTCCTGAAGCTCCACCCCCAGCGCCTCCCCGACGAAGTCCTTATTGGACAGTGCCATCAGCACGGGCCAGCCGGTCTCCACCAGTTGGTCCGCGTGCCGCAGCAACGCGAGGCTGTGCCAGGTGTTCTTGCCGAAGTCGTGTGTCGGGTCGATCAGCACCCCGCCGCGGGGAACGCCGAGCGCGACGACCTCCTCGGCACGCCTGGTCGTCTCCTCGACCACCTCGCGCACCAAATCCCCGTAGCGCACCCGGAACGGGCGCGTGCGCGGCACCGCTCCCCCGGTGTGCGAGCAGACATATCCCGTGCCGAACTCCGCCGCCACCTCCGCCAGCCGCGGATCCGCGCCGGCCCAGGTGTCGTTGAGCAGGTCCGCGCCCGCCTCGCAGGCCAGCCGTCCCACCTCGTGGCGCCAGGTGTCCACGCTGATCACCAGGCCGGGGTGCCGCCGGCGGATCTCGGCCACGAACGGCACCACCCGGCGGATCTCCTCGGCGGCGTCGACCTCCCGGCCCGGCCCCGCCTTCACGCCGCCGATGTCCACGATGTCGGCCCCCTCCGCCACCACGCGGTCCACGTTCGCGAGGGCGTCGACGTCGGCGAAGGACGAACCCTTGTCGTAGAACGAGTCCGGGGTGCGGTTGACGATGGCCATCACCAACGCGCGGTCACGGACCACCTTGCGGCCGCGGAATTCCATCTCGATGGGCACACCCCCATCATGCCCGTCCGGGCGGCAGCGGCGCAGCGCCCGCCCAGCGGCCACCCGGACACAGCGAAACGGCCGGAAGGCACTGGTCGACAGTGCCCTCCGGCCGTTTCGGCCCGCTTACTTACGCGCCACCGGAAAGCTTCTCGCGGAGAGCCGCGAGCTGCTCGTCGCTGGCGAGGGTGCCGCTGCTGCGCGAACCCGAGTCGGACTGCGAGGAGCTGTAGTTCTGCTCGCCGCCCTCGACACCGGTCGCGGCGTCCGCCGCCGCGGCGGCGTCGGCCTCGGCAGCCTTGGTGACCTGCCGCATGTGGGCCTCGTAGCGGGAGTGCGCCTCGGCGTACCCGCGCTCCCACTCCTCACGCTGCTTGTCGAAGCCTTCC
>DASSAD010000113.1:0-2304 GCA_035685725.1 Amycolatopsis sp.
GGAGTCGATCTCGACGGGCCTGCTCGGCAGCCCGACGCCGACCACCCGCCCGCCCGGCGCGGTGGAGGTCAGCGCGGTGCGCAGGCCCGACGTGGACCCGGAGGTCTCGAACACGACCGGCATCCCGCTGTAGGGGTTCTCGCCACCCGGCGTCACCAGCTTGGTCTCGGCCGCGCCGAGGCGGGTGGCCGCGGCCAGCCGGTCGGCGTCCAGGTCCACCACGTGCACCTTCAGCCCGCGGTCGGCGGCCGCCGCGACGAGCAGCGCGCCGATGCCCCCGGCCCCGATGACCAGGATGTCGCCGTCGGCGCTTTCCGTGGCCTGGGAACGGTTCAGCGCGTGCATCGCGATGGACACCGGCTGCGCGAGCACCGCGTCCTCATCCCGGCAGCCCTCGGGCACCGCGACGCACATCGCGGCGGGCACGGTGACGAACTCCGCCATGCCGCCGTGGGTGCTCAGGCCATAGGTGAAGTAGCGGTGGCACAGGTTGGTGCGGCCGGCCCGGCAGGCCGCGCACTCCCCGCACCACTGGCCAGCGCCCGCGACCACCCGGTCGCCCTCGGCGAACCCGGCGCCAGGACCGGCTTCGGCGACCGTGCCCATGAACTCGTGCCCGATGGTGGTCGGTCCGACGTGGCCGGACCACGGGTGCGGCTTGGTCAGCGGCGTCATCGGACCGCCGTGCGCGTACTCGTGCGCGTCGGTGCCGCAGACGCCGCACCGGTGCACCGCGATGGTCACCTCGCCGGGGCCGGGGGCGGCCGGGCGGGGCACGTCCTCGACGCGCAGATCCCCGGGTCCGTGCAGTACGGCGGCTTTCATCGGGTGGTCTCCCCTTCGTTCGGTTCCCCGGCCAGTTCGCCGGCGGCGGCCGCGACCATGAGTTCGGCCGCTTCCCGGTCACCGCGCCCGCCGGCGCTGATCTTTTCCAGCAGGTCCTGCGCGTAGCGCCCGGCCACCGAGCGGCCCGCGCTGCGGCTCACCGCGTAGGTGACGTCCTTGAGCAGCTGGTTCGCGCTGGCCCACACCTCCTCGGGCGGGGTGAGCGCGAACGGGGCCCGGTAGTGCAGCATCGGCGAGGCGATGACGCTGTCCAGCATCACCGCGCTGGCCTGCTCCCGCTCGATGCCGAACTGCTCGGCCAGCGCGAGTGCCTCGCCCCAGGCGACCTCCTGGATCGCGACCTGCATGTTGATGGCCAGCTTGAGCACCAGGGCGCTGCCGTTGGTCTCGCCGACGTGGCGGACCGACCGGCCGAGCGCGTCCAGCACCGGCCTGGCCCGTTCGAAGGCTTCCGCGCGGCCCCCGGCCATGATCATGACCCGGCCGCTTTCGGCGGCGTCGAGGCTGCCGGAAACCGGGGTGTCGAGCATTTCCGCGCCCGTTTCCCGGACCGCGGCGGCGATTTCCGCGCTCACCTCGGGTTCGACGGTGCTCGCGTCGGCGATCACCTTGCCCGGCGCGAGACCGCGCACGAACCCGTCCTCGCCGAGCGCGATCGCGCGCAGCGCCGCGGAATCCCAGACCATGCCCACGACCACGTCGCAGTTTTCGGCCACCGCCCGCGGCGTGGGCTGCGGCGTCACGCCGAACGGCCGCAACGCCTCGACCCGGTCGGCGGTCCGGTTCCACGCGTGAACCTGGTAGCCCACCTCGCTCAGGCGGCGCGCGAACCGGGAACCCATCGCGCCGGTCCCGAGCACCCCGACCGAGGTGATCGCCGAGTCAGTTGTGGACACCGTCATCCTCCTTCGCCTGCCGTGCCTTGCTCCTGGCCAGCACCTGATCGACCAGCATCGGGCAGGAACCCAGATACGACTCGGGAACGAGCAGTTCCGTGAGCTCGTCCGCGCTGATCTGGGCCCGGACGCCTTCGTCGTCGAGCAGGGTGTCCTTCAATGTTCGTTTCGATTCCCACGCCTGCATCGCGGCGCGGTAGACGACCTCGTGGGCCTCGGTCTTGCCGAGCCTGCTCGCCAGATGCATCATGGCCGCTTCGGAGAGCATGAGATCCCCGAGCTGGTGCAGGTTCCGGTGAATCGCGTCCGGGTGCACGATCAGGCCGTCGAGGAACGATACGACACGGTCGAGCAGGCCGGCGGTGAGGATGAAGGTTTCCGGGACGACCGTCCACTCGACACCCCACATCGTCATGTCCCGCTCGTGTTCCTGCACCATCGCCGCGAGCATGCTGGCCGGCGCCTGCCGGTTGAGGATCGCGTTGGAAATCACGAACTCGGCGTACATCGGGTTCTTCTTGTGCGGCATGGTGCTGCTGCCGACCTTGCCGAGCAGGAAGGG
>DASSAD010000114.1:0-4471 GCA_035685725.1 Amycolatopsis sp.
GTGCTGTGAAACGGTGCCGTGACGACCGCGCCGCGGCAGTGCTGTGACGCGGGAGTCAGGCGTTCGTCGCGCGATGCGCGAGTAGCGGTTCCGCGGCGCCGGTGTCGGTGATGAGGGTGGAGACCAGGCCCGAGCGCAGGAGCGCTCTGATGGCCTCGGCCGTCGGGGCGGTGTAGCCCAGTGCGATGAGTTCGGGCACCCGGAACAGTTCTTCGGTGCTGATGGCCAGAACGTGGTGGGCGAGTCCGGTGGACATCGGCTTGCCCTCCCCGTCGAACAGCCGCCCCGAGACCTCGGCCTTGGCGCCCCGGCGCGCGATCTCCTCGCTGTCGGCCGGAGGCAGGGAATCGTACACAGTGGACTCTCCCGGACGCCAGGCGCCGATGCTCACCACGGCCTTGGTCAACTGTCCGAACTGGGCGAAGGTCTCGGCGATGCCCGGCTGCCCGCGCAGGATGTCGGTCGTCCTTGCGTCGGGCAGCACGAGCGGTCCGTAGATCGGGTAGGCGTCTCCGCCGGAGATCGCGGCGACGTGCCGCACCGTCTCCACCGACCGGTCCCGCATGTCCATGCCCGCCTGCACGCCGCACAGCTGGACGACCGGGCACCGGGCGAGCCGGCGCACCGATTCGGCCATCGCGTTGACCGAGCGTGCCCAGGCCAGGCCGAGCACGTCGGTTTCGGTGACGATTTCGGACACGAGACGGGCGGTGAGCGCGCCGACGTGCCGCCGGATCTCGGGGCGGGGCCCGGTGCTGGCCTTGCGGTCGAGGACGAAGGCGCGCCGGAGCCCGAACGCCGAGCGCACCTCGTCGGAGAGCTGCACGTCCACCGGAACGGGGAGGTCGAACTCGACCCGGACCAGACCGCTGCCGCGCGCCGACTCCAGGATCCGGGCGACCTTGAACCGGCTGATCCCGAACTCCTCCGCGATGTCGATCTTTGAGTCGCCCCGCACGTAGAACCGGTACGCGATCAGGGCGGACAGCATCGTCTCCGCGAGATCACGACCGCTCATATGAGCACTATTACCACTAACGGTTGACGGGATACAAGGAAAAGCCCTTGAATGCTTGCGCGTGCAGAAGGCACAAGGTCGTGTATGCGCTCATCTGAGCGCAGAGAGGTGGCAGCATGCGGGCGGCGATCGTTGACCAGCCTGGCTCCATCAGGGTCGGCGAAGCGCCCGACCCGGTGCCGGGCGCCCGGCAGGTGGTACTCAGAGTCGGTGCCTGCGGGATCTGCGGGACCGACGTCCACATCGCGGACGGCCACTTCCCGCCCACGCCCTATCCGATCGTGCCGGGCCACGAGTTCGCCGGAGAGATCGTCGAGCTCGGGCCGGAGGTGCCGGGCGGCTGGCAGGTCGGCGACCGGGTGGCCGTGGACCCCTCGCTGTTCTGCGGCTACTGCGCCCCCTGCCGGGCCGGCCGCGGCAACCTGTGTGAGAACTGGAACGCCACCGGGGACACCGTCGACGGCGCCTTCGCCGAGTATGTCGCCGTTCCCGCGGCCAACTGCTACCGCCTGCCGGATGAGCTGAGCTGGCAGCAGGGTGCGCTCGTGGAGCCGGTTTCCTGTGCCGTGCACGGTGTCCGGCGCATCGGCGTCGAAGCGGGAGAGCGCTTTCTCGTCGTCGGTGCCGGCACCATGGGGCTGATCATGCAGCAACTGCTGCAACGCGCCGGCGCCATCGTCACCGTGGTCGACCGCAATCCAGCGAGATTGCCCCGGGCGCGAGATCTCGGCGCCCACGCGGTCGCGACCGGCGTGTCCGAACTGGATGGTGAACGGTTCGACGCCGCGGCCGACTGCACGGGTGCGGCGCCCGCCATCGAGTCGGCCTTCGACGCGCTGGCGCGCGGCGGCCGCCTGCTCGTCTTCGGGGTCGCCCCGGCCGAGGCGCGGGTGGCGTTGTCGCCGTTCCGCATCTACAACGACGAAATCACCGTGGTCGGCTCGATGGCCGTGCTGCACAGCTACGGCGCCGCGCTCGACCTCGTCGCGAGCGGTGCGATCGACACCAAGGCGTTGCTCACCGACACCCTGCCGCTGGAGAAGTTCCCGGACGCCCTGGATCTGATGCGCAGCGGCGCGGGCCTGAAGGTCCAGGTCCTTCCTGGCGAAACCGGCGCGAACTGAAAGGGACGGCGAAGGTGACCAAAGAGCGCGCACGATTCCGGCGAACACTGCGCACCCAGCTGACTCTGCTGACCGCGGCCCTGCTCACGCTGACCGGCTGCGCCGGGGCCGGAGAGCTCGGCGCGGGCGGGCGCACCCTGGTGATCGCGATCGTGTCGAACCCGCAGATGAACGACGCGATAGCGCTTTCCAACCAGTTCGAGCAGGCCAATCCCGGTGTCAAGCTCAAGTTCGTCTCGCTGCCGGAGAACGAGGCCCGCGCGAAGATCACCGCCTCCACCGCCACCCAGGGCGGCGAGTTCGACGCGGTGATGATCAGCAACTACGAGACCCCGCAGTGGGCGGCCAACGGCTGGCTGGAAAACCTCGAACCCTACATCGCCGCCACGCCCGGGTACGACGAAAACGACTTCATCCCGAGCATCCGCAGTTCGCTGTCCTATCAGGGCTCGATGTATGCGGTGCCCTTCTACGGCGAGTCCTCGTTCCTCGCCTACCGCAAGGATCTCTTCCAGCAGGCCGGGCTGACCATGCCGGCGCACCCGACCTGGCAGCAGATCGCCGCGTTCGCCGCGAAGCTGGACGACAAGTCCGCCGGAGTCGCCGGGATCTGCCTGCGTGGTGACCCCGGCTGGGGTGAGAGCCTCGCCCCGTTCGACACCGTCGTCAACACCTTCGGCGGACGCTGGTTCGACCAGAACTGGAACGCCCAGCTGACTTCACCGCAGTTCCGCGCCGCCGCGCAGTTCTATGTCAACCTGGTCCGCCAGTACGGCGAGGTCGGCGCCTCCAGCGCCGGGTTCTCCGAGTGCGGCACGCAGTACGCCCAGGGCCAGGCGGCGATGTGGTACGACTCGACGGTGATGGCGGGCACCAACGAGGACCCGTCCAGCAGCAAGATCGTCGGCAAGTCGGGGTACGTCGCGGCGCCGGTGGAGCAGACCCCCTCCAGCGGCTGGCTCTACACCTGGTCCCTGGCGATTCCCAAGGTCGCCAAGGACAAGCAGGACGCGTGGAAGTTCCTGGCCTGGATGACCGACAAGCAGTTCGTGCAGACCGTCGCCAAGGCCGACGGCTGGAACGCCGTGCCACCGGGCTGCCGCCTCTCGACCTACCAGATCCCGGAATACCAGCAGGCCGCGAAGGCCTACGCGCAGGTCACACTGGACAGCATCGACGCCGCCCAGGACAGCAAGGTGCGCACGCAACCCGTGCCCTACACCGGAATCCAGTTCGTCGGGATCCCCGAGTTCCAGGACCTGGGCACCCGGGTGAGCGAGGAGCTCTCCGCCGCGATCGCCGGGCAGATCACCGTCGACCAGGCGCTGGACCAGTCACAGCAATACGCACAAACAGTCGGCGATTCCTACCGGGAGACGACGAAATGACCGCGGTAGCGCCCCCTTCACTGCGGGCCGGACGGCACACCACGACGAAAACGGCACCACGGTCCTCGACGACCGCCTGGGCCCGGCGCGCGCCGTTGCTTCCGGCGCTGATCTTCACCATCGTGGTGACCCAGATCCCGTTCCTGGTCACGGTTTTCTACTCGTTCCAGTCCTGGAACCTGGTGCGGCCCGGTTCCCAGCATTTCGTCGGGCTGCAGAACTACATCGACGTCTTCGCCGACAGCCAGTTCCGCACCGCGATGCTCAACACGGTGGTGCTGACCGTGGTGTGCGTGCTGGTGGCACTGCTGCTCGGACTCGGCCTCGCGGTGCTGCTGGACCGGAAGTTCACCGGCCGCGGTGTCGTGCGGACGCTGCTCATCACGCCGTTTCTGATCCTGCCGGCGGCGGGCGCGCTGCTGTGGAAGACCACGATGTTCGACCCGACCTACGGGCTGCTGAACTTCGTGTTCGGCGGGAACACCGACTGGCTCTCGGAGTTCCCCCTCGGCTCGGTGATGGCGCAGGTCGTGTGGCAGTGGACGCCGTTCATGATGTTGTTGCTCCTGGCCGGTCTGCAGAGCCAGCCGAAGGACGTGCTGGAAGCGGCGTCGGTCGACGGGGCCGGCCGGTGGCGGACCTTCGTCTCGATCACGTTGCCGCACCTGTCCCGGTACCTGCAGCTGGCGACGCTGCTCGGCGCCATCTACATCGTGAACAGCTTCGACGCGATCTTCCTGATGACCCAGGGCGGGCCGGGCACCGCGAGCACGAACCTGCCCTACTACATCTACCAGCGGGCCTTCCAGGGCTTCGACATCGGGCAGTCCTCGGCGATGGGCGTGGTCGTGGTGATCCTGACCCTGATCGTGGCGACCTTCGCGCTGCGCCTGATGTTCCGCACCTTCGACGTGAGCGGCAGGAAATGACCCGGGGAGCCC
>DASSAD010000115.1:0-4557 GCA_035685725.1 Amycolatopsis sp.
AAATAGAGCAGCAGAACCGCGACGATCCACAGCAGTGGGTTCTTGAGCAGGCGCTTCCGGTCCATATCCTCGGCCGTGCTGGCCTTGACCCTCCCTGGTTAGGCGGTAGATGTAGCCATCCGCCGTCACGGTGTAGACAACAACTAACGGTGTGCGAGGACACCCGTTCTATCCAGGGTACAGTCCGGCAGAGCCGGGCACCTGTACGAGTCTCCTGCAGGTCAACGGCCGATCAAGACCATGGGTTCCCGGGCGAGACCGTTGCCACCATTTCACCCAGCCGGCTTCGCAGTGTCATGGCGTCCGCGGGCGCCACGGTGATCCAGTCCCGGCCGTCGGAACCCGAGCGTGACAGGCTCAAATAGCGGCCACTCGCGGTGTCGAACCAGGCCAGGACGGGTGAGCGCTGCCTGCCCCCGAGGTCGTCACGGCTGTTCGCGACGAGCTGACCGCCCCGCAGCCGCGGCTGACCGATCAACCGTGCGTAGGCCTCGCGCGGATCGGTGACGCGCTCCGACAGGGGAGTCCGGCGTCGCCGGCCGGGTTCGGGTGCGGCCTCACCGGCCGGCACCGGCACCCGGCTGGGCGAGACGCGCAGCGCCTCCTCGACCGGCAGTGTGATCGACGCCTCGCTGCCGCGACCGCCTGGCGGGAGCAGGTCGATCACCGCGGAGACCAGTCCCTCGGCGAAGGCCGGGCGGAGCCAGACGCCGTCGGTGTCCTGGATCGCGATCACGGCGTCGGTGCCGTCCGAGGCCGCGAGGACCCCGATGGGTGACTTCTGGAACTCCGGGATGTGCAGCGCGTCGACGCTGATCGAGGGCCGGGACAGCAGCACGAACCATTCCTCGATGTGCGGCTGCAGGCGACCCGCCTGGTCACGCAGGCCCCGCGCCTTCAGCTCCACATTGGCGCGCTGCCGCAGCGCGGCGCGCTCGTCCTCGGTCGCGCCGTGCGAACGGGCCCGCAACGGGTAGGGCACTTCGCCGAGCCCCGCCGCCTCCCACAGGAAGTCGAACGTCAACGGGGTGAAGAACTCCTGGGCGGTCACCAAGCGCCTCCCGGTGCCATGGTCGTGTCGGCGGCACCGGCCAGCATCTCACCCAGCCGGTAGCGCAGGGTTGCCGCGTCCGCAGGGGCGATGGTGATCCAGTCCCGGCCGTCCTGACCGCGGCTGCCCTGGGTGAAGTACCGGCCGGCGTCGGTGTCGAACCAGCTCAGCACCGGCGCCCTGGACTTGCTCCCCATCCGGTTGCGCGCGTTCGCCCCGATCTGACCACCGCGCAGCCGGGGCTGGGCCTGCAGCCGGGCCAGCGCCTTGCGGTCGTCGTCGCCCGGCCCCCGACCGCCCGGGATGCCCGGCGCGCGGCGCTGCAGGAAGTCCGCCCCGCTGCTGCTGACCAGCTGATCCAGCGGCACCGTGATCGACTTCTCCGAGCCGCGCGCCGCGCCGGGCAGCAGCGAGACGATCGCGCTGGCCAGCCCGTCGGGCGGGATCGGATGGAAGTGGAAGCCCCGCTCGTCCTGCACGGTCAGCAGGCCGCTCGCGCCGAAGGTGGACGCGACGGCCAGCAGCGGCCTGGCCTCCGGCGCCGCGATGTGCACCGAGTCCAGGCTCACCTGCGCACCGGTCAGCACCTCGAAGAACTCCTCGACGTGCGGCTCGGGACGCCCCCGGTCGTCGGTGACACCCCGCTGCGCGAGCCCGGCGTACACCTGCCCACGCAGGTGAGCCCGCTCGTCCAGGGTTCTGCCGTGCGACCGCTGCTGGAGGGGATAGGGCAGCTCACCCGCGCCGAAGGACTCCCACAGAAAGTCCAGCTCCAGCGGAGTGAACAGCTCCGCTCGTGTCATGTGGTCTCCTCTTGCCCGCGACCTGCGCGCCAACAGCGTCGCACGCCGATCGCCTGCGAGTCATCCCGACTGCGGCGGACGGTGCCCGGCGCACGGCCGGGCACCGTCCGTCCACGAATCAGTCCTCGTCGTCGCCCCACGCGCCGATCACCGGCGGCGGAGTGGCCACGTTGGCGCCGAACGCCGCGTCGGGGTCGGCCTCGATGAGGAAGGACGCACGGCTGTGCTCCTTGTCCTCCTCGGGCTGCTGCCCGCCGCCCCCCATGCCACCCATACCGGTCATGGTGGGCTGCTGGGTCTGGCCGCCGATCGTGCCGCCCTGGTTGACCAGGCCCTGGTTCTGCGCGGTGCCGTGCCCCTGCTGCTGCTGCTCGTTCGAGTTCGTGGTGCTCGCGGCGTCGGTCGTGTCGTCCTCCTGCTTCGCGGCCGACTTGTTGCCCCGGCCGAGCAGCTTCTTGCCGGCCACCGCGCCGAGTCCGGTGCCCGCGAGCCCGATCCCGGCACCGAGCGCCGCCGCGGCGCCACCGCCACCTCCGGACGAGCTCGGCACGGGGTTCGCCCCGGCCGGGACACCCCCGGGCGCACCGGGGACCATGCCGGGCGCGAGCGCACCCGGGGCCGCGCCGGGGCCGGCGGCACCCGGCCCACCCGGAACGCCCGGCGCCGCGGCACCGAACTGTCCGGCCGCGGTGAGCCCGGAGCCGTGGCCGGACACGTCGCCCCCGGCGAAACCGGCGCCGACCGGGCCCATCGCGCCCGCACCGAAGGTGCCGGGAAGCGCGCCCGGACTGCCGACCGCCGACGACGCGTGCGTCGCCGCGCTGAAACCACTCGGCGGCATCCCGAGCGACTCGGGCCCGAAGCTCGGCGTGCTGTTGTCCACTTCGGACATTGCCTGGGTGTAGGCGTTGAAGTACTGCACCTGCTGGGCGTGCACCGAGTTGGCCTCGTCCGACTGCTGCTTCATGTCCGCGACCATCGCCGCGGGCCCACCGGCCAGCATCGCGGCGGTCTGCCGCGCGGGGTCGAAGTCCTTGGGCGCCGGCATCTTCTTGACCTCGGCCGCCGCGGTCGCCTGCTGGGCCAGGCGCGACGACATGGTGTGCGCGGCGTCGCCGGCCTGCTTGCTGGAGTTGGCGATGCCCACGAGGGCGCCCTGCGCCGAGGCCGCGCCCTGCCCGACCCAGGCGTTGCCCAGCTCGGCGATCGCGTTGTACAGGTCGTTGGCCGCCTGGTGCAGCTCGTCGCCGTGCGACTTCCACAGCTGGCCGGTCGCTTCGGCGCTGGCCGGGTCGTTGTTCTGGGTCGCACCGGCGTACAGCTGGTCGCTCTGCTGGGAGGCCCAGTTCGGCGGGCTGCCGATCGCCCGGTCGGAGCCGTAGTCGAAGCCGCCCGCGGAGTTGCGCGCCTGCGTGACCAGCGCCGCGGCCTCGCCGTTGTCGCCAAGGCGCACCGGTGCGACCTGCGGGAGGGCGGGTGTGGCGGGCGTAGCCGGCACGGCGGGCTGGACCGCGGGGAGAGCAGACGGGGTGTTGCCGGCGCCGGACGAGTTGGTGGGGAACGTCATCGTGGATCAGACCTCCTGGTGACCGGAGAGCGCGTCGGAGGCGTCCTGCTCGACCCGGTGGTACTGGTTCATCGCCGTGACGATGGCCTGCTCGGCCTGGTCGTACTGGGCGTAGAGGTTTTTCAGTGCGAGGGCGTAGGAGTCCCCGCCGCCGTCCGCGCGCTGCGCGAACTTCGCCGCGATCGCGTCACCGACGGGGTTCGCGCCGAGTTTCGGCGGCTCCGCCAGTGCCCCGGCGGCCCGCATCAGGTTCTCCACCGAGTCCTTCCCGGTGCGGATCTTCTTCAGCACGGTCTGGGCGGCATCCGGGTCGACCCCCAGCTGACCGTTCACGGCAGCGGCCTTGAACGCCGCGGCATCCGCGTTGGTGTTCCCCATCAGTTCACTCCTACCCCAAGTCGGTGTCGCTTTCGCAACCCCTGTTCGCATAGGTTAACGCACTCGCCCAAGCCTTATGACTGCTTCGGGCGGCTTCGGGTTCCGACTTTTCCGATACCGGTTCGGTCACCCCGGTCCGTCCCCCGCCGACCCCGCCCCGCGGGCTCGACCGTGCGTTCCGGACCGGAAAACCGCGGTTTCACTCCGGTTACCCGTGCGCGGGTTACGAGTCGTAGACCTTCGGGTCGAGCGTTCCGATGTAGGGCAGATCGCGGTATCGCTCGGCATAGTCGAGCCCGTAACCGACGACGAATTCATTGGGAATGTCGAACCCCACATAACGGACCGGCACGTCCACCTTGACGGCTTCCGGTTTGCGCAGCAGCGAGCAGACGTCCAGGGACGCCGGGTTACGGCTGGCCAGATTCTTCAACAGCCAGGACAGGGTCAACCCCGAGTCGACGATGTCCTCGACGATCAGCACGTGCCGGCCCGCAATGTCGCGGTCGAGGTCCTTGAGGATGCGCACCACCCCCGAGGAGGAGGTCGAGGAACCATAGGAGGAGACGGCCATGAATTCCAGCTGAGCCGGCATCGGCAGGGCCCTCGCGAAGTCGGTCATGAACATGACCGCGCCCTTGAGCACGCCCACGAGCAGCAGGTCGCCGGTCACGCCGTCCTTGGCGTAGTCGGCCGCGATCTGCTTGGCGAGTTCGGTGATCTTGTCCTGGATCTGTTGCTCGGTGACGAGCACGGAG
>DASSAD010000116.1:0-14976 GCA_035685725.1 Amycolatopsis sp.
CCTGCACGCACAGCGCGACCACGGCCAGGTCGCGCACCACCACGAAGCCGAGGAACCAGTCCTCGGGCAGACCCTTGTGGTCCACCCCGAGGTACCAGAACATCCGCGGCACCCAGACCAGCGCGTCCACGAGCATCCAGGTCAGCAGTGGCCGCCAGCGCGGGATGGCCAGCACGGCCAGCGGCACCAGCCACAGCGAGTACTGCGGGCTCCACACCTTGTTGGTCACCAGGAAGGCCGCCACCACGAGGAAGCACAGCTGTCCCACGCGCGGCCGGCGCGGCGCGGCGAGCGCGAGGTAGGCGATGCCCGCACAGCAGAGCAGAAACAGCCCGCCCACCACCACGTTCAACCAGGTCGGCGTCTGACCGGGGGCGAGCGTGCCGTCGAACCCGGTCCAGCCGGTGAAGTAGGAGACCACGTTGTACAGCGAGTCGGGGTCCATGCCGCGTTGCGCGTTGAGCCGGAAGAACTCGCTCCAGCCGTTGTGGAGCGTCAGCGCGATCGGCAGGTTGATCACCAGCCAGGTGCCCACCGCGACACCCGCGGTGGTCGCCCACGCGCGTAGCTTCCCGGCCCGGATACACAGCACCAACAGCGGTCCGAGGAAGAGCAACGGGTACAGCTTCGCCCCCGCGCCGATGCCGAGCAGGAGTCCGGCCAGCGCCGTCTTCTTTCTCGACCAGGCCAGTAGTCCCGTGGCGGCGAAGGCGGTGGCGATGGTGTCGAAGTTGGTGAAGGCGTGCACCAGCACCAACGGCGAGATCGCCGCCAGCGCCGCGTCCCACGGCCGGCGGTTGGCCGTGCGGCCCACCGCCCACACCGTGACCAGCCAGGCCACCGACAGCCAGAACGCGGTGATGTTGAAGTAGATCGCGACCGGGAGCGCGCCGGGCAGCCAGCCCGCCTGGTATACCGCGTCCCAGGCCTGGGTGAGCTTCGCGTTGACCCACTGGAACAACCCGGTCAGCACCGGGTACTCCATGTACCTGACCTGCGCGCTCGGGGTGCCCTCGTTGTCGATCCAGCTCGTCCGGTACGGGAAGGTGGTCGCCAGGTTCAACCGCTCCGCGGTGTAGAGCGGGACGATGTCGGAGTAGCACATCGCCACGTACGGGCGTCCGGCCCGCCAGTCCAGGTGGTTCTGCCCGGAGTCGTCGGTGTACTGCTGGATGCAGCTGGCCTTGCCGAACCAGCACAGCATCAGTGCCAGTGTCGCGAGCAGCAGCCCGACCCGCTGGGGCGACCAGAACCAGTGGCGCCCGACCGCGGCGTGCTCGCCGATCGGACCGCCGAGCGGCCCGCTCGCCGCGGCGACGAACGGGTCGGTCCGGCTCGGGAGCACCCGCTGCCCGGCCTCGAGTGAGGCCGGCGCGGGCTCGGAGTCGGCGGCTTGCTCGGTGGGGCTTGACACTCGCGCGATGTTACGGCCTGCCGCGTTGTTTGCCTGTCAGCCGCCGCCGTTCGAGGGACCGCCGAACAGGATTCCGCCACGGGAGGTGGTGGTCGTCGTGGTCGACTTGCTCCGGCTCGAACTCGACGACGTAGGCGCGGTGGTCGTGGTCGTCGGCGGCGCCTGGGGCGTGGTGGCCGGCGGGGTGGTCTGCTGCGTCACCGTCGTCGGCTTGGCCGGTGTGTCGGTGGCCGACGCGGCCGACTTCCCGATCGGGTCAACGGTCGGGAACTTCTCCGGTGGCTTGCCCTTGAGGTAGTTGTTCATGAACTCCTGCCAGATCTGGGCGGGCAGCCCGTCACTGGAGACGGCCTTGCCGTTCTTGTCGAGCAGCAGCTTGTTGCCACCGGTCCCGACCCAGGAGGCGGCGGCCACGGACGGTGTGTAGCCCACCATCCACACCTGCGCGTTACCGCCGGTGTCCTTCGACGAAAGCGGGTCGTACTGCTGGGTACCCGTCTTGCCCGCGCAGTCGTGTCCGGTCGGGCAGGCCAGGTGCGAGAAGCCGATCACCGGCTTCAGCGCCATCGTGACGTTGCCCGCGATCTGTTTGCTCTTGGCGGGATCGTTCGGTGCGAACGCGGGCTTCGGCGTGCTCGGTGCCTGGTAGACGATGTTGCCGCCGGGATCGGTCACCTTCGCCACGAAATGCCGGGGCATCGAGATCCCGTCATCGGCGAAGGTCGAGTACGCCGTGGCCATGTCCAGCGGGGTGACCTGGGTGGTGCCACCACCGATGGCGATGTTGTTGTCCACGCCCTGCCCGGTGGTCAGCGCCGTGACGCCGGCTTCCTTCGCCGCGTCGGCCACGGCCTGGACCCCGGTCACGTTGGCCACCATGTCGAAGAAGACGGTGTTGGTCGATCGCATCGTCGCTTCGGCCACGGTGCACTGCGTCGAGCAGCTGTTGCTCACACCCGCGTTGTTGACGTAGCGCGGTGAGCCGTCGGGCAGGACGCCGAACTGGCGGTGTGTCGTGCCGTCGAAGGTCTCTCCGAGTCCCTTGCCCATCTTGAGGAACGCGACCAGGTCGAACGCCTTGAACGACGACCCCGGGTTGCTCTGGTAGTCGGCCCAGTCGGTGGCGTCCTGGTTGTTGTTGGGACCGCCGTAGTAGGCGATCACTCCCCGGGTCTTCGGGTCGATCGCGACGAAGGCGTTCTTGAGATCCTGTGGCTGGCCGTTCATGGCGTCGTTGACGGCTTGTTCGGCCAGTTTCTGCGCGTTCGGGTCGATGGTCGTGTAGATGTTGTATCCGCCGGCCTGGAGCTTTTCCTTCGAATAGCCCGCCGCGGCCAGCTCGGTTTCGACCTGACCCTGGATGAAGGCGTTCGGCCCGGTGATGGCCTGCGCCCGTGCCTGTGATTTCGGCTGCGGGGTCGGGAAGGTGGCGGCCTGCCGCTGCGACGCAGGCAACCAGCCGTACTTGACCATGTTGTCCATCACGTAGCCCCAGCGCCAACTGGTGTACGCGGTGTTCTCGGACTTGCTCGGCCCCTGGATCAGGCCGGCCAGGAAGGCGGCCTCGGCGGGGGTGAGCTGTGCCGCGTCCTTGTTGAAGTAGGCGTGCGCGGCCGCCTGGACACCGTAGGCGTTCCGGCCGAAGTAGACGATGTTCAGGTAACCGGCGATGATCTCCTGCTTGGACTGGGTCTGGTTGAGCTTGAACGACTTGACCAGCTCGGTCGCCTTGCGGCTCAACGTGGGCGCGTCGTTTTCGGTGGCCTTCTTGATGTACTGCTGCGAGATGGTCGAACCGCCACCGGTGCCGCCGGTCAGGTTGTTGTAGACCGCACGGAAGATGCCGATGAGGTCGAAACCATTGTTGGTCTCGAAGGTGGCGTCTTCGGCCGCGTACGCGGCGTGCTTCATGACCTCGGGGATCTGGTCCGGCTGCAGGATCTGCCGGTTGCCGCTGTCCGGGATGTCCTTGCCCATCACGGTGTTGTCGGCGTAGTAGTAGGTGACCGCCTGACTCTGCTGGGCCAGCACCTGCTGCGGCGTCGGCACGCTCACCAGGAAGTAGGCGATGGTGAAGGCGGCGGCGGGAATCACCACGCCAAGTCCGAACAGGACATAAAGGGTGCGGCGGATCCGCCGCCAGAGGCGCTTTTTCCGCTGCTTCGGGGACAGATCCTGCTTGTCCTTCGGACCGTCGGCGGACGTCGGCGCATCGGCGTCCAGTTCGGCCAGTTCCGTCGGATCGTCGAGCGAATCGTAGGAATCGAAGGTGTCGCGGGTGTATCCGGCGCTGCCGAGTTCGGAATGGGTCAGCAGGCCCGGCTCGGGGCCGGTCGGCTCGGGCGGCGCCGGAGGGCGGTACCCGGTCCGTCTCCCGCGTTCGGGTGACGGTGCCTGGGACGGCCGGTCGGGAGGCGCCACCTGTGGTGGCCGATCCGGCGGGGCTCCCGGCGGGGGTCCCGGGCGCTGGGGCGGGCGGCGGCCGGCGGGCGGGACGCGGCGCTGGGTGCGACCGGGATCGGGCCGGCCCTGTGCCGGATCTCCCGCCGCGGGCCACCGGGGCGCTCTCGGCGGCGGGCCGTCGCCTCCTGGCCATTGCGGCTCGTCCTCCGCCGGCCACGAGGCACGGCGGGACTCATCAGGCTCCTGGCCCGGCCAGGAGCGGTTGTACTGGTCGTTCACGAATGAGCCTCCCAGACCGGCGGTTCCGGATCCGCCGCTCTGTGATCGGGGGTTCGTACGTCGAGGGTCACTGACCCGCTGTCTTCTTCGAGGAACCGCGTGGGGTCCCCGTCCCCAGGACGTACGACCGCACCAGGTGGTTCCATGTGCATGTCCGGCAGACCTCTACGACGTAGACGGTGAACTCGCCGAACAGTTTCTCCATCCGCGCGAGCTCGGTCGGTGTGCGGGCCGAACCGGAGGCGTGCTGGAGTTCGTCTCCGAAGACCCACGAAACCAGTGTCAGGGGTTCCCGCCGGCAGACCGGACACGGGGTGTCACTCGGTTCGCCGTGGAACTTCGCCGCCCTGATCAGGTACGGGCTCGCGTCGCAGACTTCCGTCGTGCCGACCCGACCGGAGCGGACGTCGGCCAGCAGCGCTCGTCGCTGCAAGGCGTAGTCCACGACCTGTCGCTGGTTTCGCACGCTGACAGCGTACGTGCCATCCGCCGGTGGGCGATGGGCTGTTCTGCCTAAAGATCCCGGTGGCGATAGTGACACGCCGACGTCTCGATGACTCTCCGGTGAACTTCCGGGGAGGGCCAGATCGTTAGCTGCGCCACTTCGATGTATCGCTCCGATATAATCGGGCGTTAGGTTGCGGAGAGGCTGTTTGATCCCGGGAGGGAGGTGCACCGTGCTGGAGTTCGCGATTCTCGGGCTGCTGCACGAGGCGCCCATGCACGGCTATGTGCTGCGCAAACGGCTGCACGACACGTTCGGCATGTTCCGCACGTTCTCCTACGGCTCGCTGTATCCGACCCTACGCCGGTTGCAGCGGGCGGGCTTCATCGTCGAAGAAGCCGATGAAGCGGCCGAGCCGTCCCGAACCTGGGGCCGGCGGGCACGGAGGGTGTACAAGCTCACGGCCGAAGGCAAGGAACACTTCGCCGAGCTGCTCGCCGATGCCGGTCCCCAGACCTGGGACGACGAGGGCTTCGGTGTGCACCTGGCGTTCTTCTCACGGACTCCGGCCGCGGTCAGGATGCGGATCCTGGAAGGCCGCCGCCGTCGCGTCGAGGAACGGCGTGAGGGTCTCCGGGCCGCGCTCGCCAGGGCCGAGGAGAAGATCGATCGGTACACACGTGAGCTGCATCGCCTCGGCCTGGAGAGCAGCGAGCGCGAGGTGCGCTGGCTCAACGAGCTGATCGCGAGCGAACAGGCCGAACAGCGCGGGCTCCAGAACTGAAGCCGCGCGTGAGGATCAGTCAAATTACAAGCGAAGGAGAGACCGGCATGGGCGACGACAGCGGCCGTGTGAAGGTGGCCATCGTTGGCGTCGGCAACTGCGCGGCATCGCTGGTGCAAGGGGTGCACTACTACCGCGACGCCGACCCCACGACCCGGGTGCCCGGGCTGATGCATGTCCGTTTCGGCCAGTATCACGTGGGTGACGTGGAGTTCGTGGCCGCGTTCGACGTCGACGCCAAGAAGGTCGGTCGTGACCTGTCGGAGGCGATCCTCGCCAGCGAGAACAACACGATCAAGATCGCCGACGTGCCGCCGGTGGGGGTCGCGGTGCAGCGTGGGCACACGCTCGACGGGCTCGGCCGGTTCTACCAGGAGACCATCGACGAGTCCGACGAGGCGCCGGTGGACATCGCCGCCGCGCTGCGCGAGTCCGGTGCGCACGTGCTGGTGTCCTACCTGCCGGTGGGCTCGGACGCGGCGCAGAAGTTCTACGCCCAGGCCGCCATCGACGCCGGGGTGGCGTTCGTCAACGCGATCCCGGTGTTCATCGCCTCGAACCCGGAGTGGGCGCAGAAGTTCACCGACGCGGGCCTGCCGATCGTCGGTGACGACATCAAGTCGCAGGTCGGCGCCACCATCACGCACCGCGTGCTGGCGAAGCTGTTCGAGGACCGCGGGGTCCAGCTGGACCGCACCATGCAGCTGAACGTGGGCGGCAACATGGACTTCAAGAACATGAAGGAGCTCGAGCGGCTGGAGTCGAAGAAGATCTCCAAGACCCAGGCCGTGACCTCGCAGGTCGACCGCGACATGGGCAAGGCGAACGTGCACGTCGGCCCGTCGGACTACGTGCAGTGGCTCGACGACCGCAAGTGGGCCTACGTGCGGCTGGAGGGGCGCGCTTTCGGTGACGTTCCGCTGAATCTGGAGTACAAGCTCGAGGTCTGGGACTCGCCGAACTCCGCGGGCATCATCATCGACGCGGTGCGGGCGGCGAAGATCGCGCTCGACCGTGGCATCGGGGGTCCGCTGCTGTCGGCGTCCTCCTACTTCATGAAGTCGCCGCCGGTGCAGTACACCGACTCGGAGGCCCGCGACGCGGTCGAGGCCTTCATCAAGGGCGATCTCGAGCGCTGACCCTTCGCTCGGCCGGCCCGTTCATGGCGGATTTCGCCGTGAACGGGCCATTCGTTTGTCAGCGGCTGCTCCTCCAGCCGTGCGGTACCACAAGTTCAGAGCGCGCCGGGCAGCTCTCGGATGTCGGTGAGCACCCTGCCGACCGTGGCGAGTACCTCCGCCTCGGGCGGGAAGTGCGGGTTGGGTATGGCGAAGACCGTCATCCCGGCGGCCAGTGCCGCGCGGAGACCGTTCGTGGTGTCCTCGACCGCGGTGCAGGTTTCCGGCGCGACCCCCAGTCGCCGGGCCGCTTCCCGGTAGACGTCGGGCGCGGGTTTGCCGGCGGCCACCTCTTCACTGGACACCGCCACCCGGACCACGCCGGTCAGCGCGGTCGCGTCGAGAAACGCCCGGATCAGCACCGGCGGTGACGAGCTGGCGATGGCCACCGGCCGGTGCGCGGCGACCGCACGGACGGTGTCCTCGGCGCCGGGCAGCACCGGCGGGCCGTCTTCGTAGCGCCGGACCATCTCCTCGATCACGACCTCGGCGATCCGTTCGGGGGTCAGCGCGGCGCCCAGTTCCCCGACGAGATAGCGCGCCCACTCCGGCGTGCTCATTCCCTGCATCGCGCGGGTCGCCTGCTCGTTCCAGTGGCCGCCGTGCGCGGCTACCACGGCCCGGCGGACCTCGTCCCAGGTCCGCTCGGAATCGATCAGCACCCCGTCGAGGTCGAAAATCACCGCTTCCATGGGCGGCGACGCTACCCGGCGCGGGTGACCTTCACCGGGAGCGAGCCGCACACTCGGTGAACTTTAATAGCCATTTACCTGGACTTTGTGAAGAGATGGTCTTCTTCGCCTAGCGTCGCCGGGGCATCCCCGACTGACCTGGAGGCATGGTGTTCCTGCCCTTGCTGTCTCATTCCGGTGGCCGTTCGGCCGTCACCTGCCAGTACCGGTGCGGCAACGCCTGTGCTGAACAGGCCCCCAACACCTCCGGCAACGAATACTTCGGTGCGGTCGCGCGGCGCGTGCTTTCGCGGCGACGGGCGTTCCGGGCCGGCGCCGTGATGGCCGCGGCGGCCGGTGGATTCGCCGCGCTCTCCGGCGTGGCGACCGCCGCGTCGGGACCGGCCGGACCGGATCGGCCGGGCAGGCCGGTCCCGGGCACGGATTTCGAGCCGGTGCCGCCGAACAAGGCCGACGCCGTGGTGATCCCGCCGGGGTACCGACAGAACGTCGTGATCCGCTGGGGCGACCCGGTGGTGCCGGGGGCACCGGAGTTCGACTTCGCCAACCAGACCGCCGCCGCACAGGCGAAACAATTCGGCTACAACAACGATTTCGTCGGTCTGGTGCCGCACGGCGCCGGTTACCTGATGGTGGTCAACCACGAGTACACCACCGAGGTCGAGATGTTCCCGGCCGGCGAGTACGACCCGGCGAACCCGACCGAGGAGCAGGCGCGGATCGCGTGGGCGGCGCACGGCCTTTCGGTGGTGTCCGTCGTCCGCGGAGCACAGGGCGGGCTGAAGGCGGTGCCGAGCCGGTACGGCCGCCGGATCACGCTGGACACCGAGTTCGAGCTGCGCGGGCCCGCGGCGGGTTCGGCCTACCTCGTGACTTCCGCGGACCCCGGCGGGCGCACGGTGCGCGGCACGCAGAACAACTGCTCCGGGGGCGTGACGCCGTGGGGCACCGTGCTTTCCGGTGAGGAGAACTTCCACCAGTACTTCGCCAACTCCGACAAGGTCACCGATCCGGTCGCGCAGGCGAGGCTGAGCCGCTACGGCATCGGCAAGGGCGCGAGCACCCGCAAGTGGGAGCGCTTCGACAAGCGGTGGGACGTGCCCAGGGAGCCGAACGAGCCGAACCGCTTCGGCTGGGTGGTCGAGATCGACCCGAACGATCCGCATGCCACGCCGGTCAAGCACACCGCGCTGGGCCGGTTCAAGCACGAGGCCGCCACGGTCAAGATCACCAAGGACGGCCGGGTCGCGGTCTACTCGGGCGACGACGAGCGCTTCGACTACATCTACAAGTTCGTCTCGAAGGGCAAGTACAAGCCGGGCAACAGCGCGCTCGCCCGCAGGCACAACTCGGCGCTGCTCGACGAGGGAACCCTCTACGTCGCGAGGTTCACCGGCGACAACCCGGGCGAGATCGACGGGAGCGGACGGCTGCCCACCGACGGCGAGTTCGACGGGAGCGGCGAGTGGATCCCGCTCGCCGCCGGTGAAAAGTCCTTTGTGGACGGTTTCACCGCGGAAGAGGTCTACGTGTTCACCCGCCTGGCCGCGGACAAGGCCGGCGCGACCAAAATGGACCGCCCCGAGGACATCGAACCCAACCCCGTCAACGGCCGGATCTATGCCGCGCTGACCAACAACACCGACCGCGGTGCCGCGGGCAAGGCCGGCGCGGACGAGGCGAACCCGCGCAACGGCAACAAGAACGGGCACATCCTCGAATGGGACGAGGCCGGCGGCGACGCGGCGGCGACGCGGTTCTCCTGGCGGCTGCTGCTCGTTTGCGGTGACCCGGCCGCCGCGGACACCTACTTCGGCGGTTTCCCGAAGGACCAGGTCAGCCCGATCTCCTGCCCCGACAACGTGGCGTTCGACCCGTACGGCAACCTCTGGATCTCCACCGACGGCAACACGCTCGGCGCCAACGACGGGCTGTTCTCCGTGCCCGTCGAGGGGCCCGAACGTGGTCACGTCAAGCAGTTCCTGTCGGTGCCGATCGGCGCGGAGACCTGCGGACCTGTGGTGACCGGTGACTTCGTGGTCGTCGCGGTCCAGCATCCCGGTGAGGGCACCACCTCGCACTGGCCCGACGGTGGCGCCTCGACCCCGCGGCCCGCGGTGGTCTCGGTCTGGCGCGGCTGACCCTTCGGCCTGGCACCCAGCGCGGCGGCGAGCACGGCGCCGACGACCCACAACCCGGTGCGCTGGGTGCCGGGCAGGTCCCGCGGCCACCCGTGACGTCCGGGGAACGGCATGATCGCCGATCGCGATCTTGGTGCCGGCGTCGGGCGCCAGGGGATCTTCTACGGTTGTGGTATGCCGGAAACAACACCGCTCGCGCTCGTCACCGGGGCTTCGCGCGGGATCGGCGCGGCGATCGCGCACGCGCTCGAACCATCACATGAGGTCCTGCTGGGCGGTCGTGATCTCGACGCGCTCACCGAACAGGTCGCCGGAGGCCACCGGGTCCGGCCGTGGCCGGTCGACCTGACCGACTTTTCCGCGCTGCGGCGCGCGACGGCCGGGATCGACCGGCTCGACGTGCTGGTGCACTCGGCCGGCGTGGCCGAACTCGGCACGGTCGAGCAGGCACCGCCTTCGGCCTGGCGCACCAGTTTCGAGGTGAACGTCGTCGCCGTCGCCGAACTGACCCGGCTGCTGCTGCCGGCGCTGCGGGCCGCGGGCGGGCACGTCGTGGTGATCAACTCGGGGCAGGGGCTGGCCGCCCGGTCCGGTTGGGGTCCCTACGCGGCCAGCAAGTTCGCCGTGCGCGCGCTCGCGGACGTGCTGCGGGCGGAGGAGTCGGCCAACGGCATCCGGGTCACCACGATCTACGCCGGCCGAACGGACACCGAGATGCAGCGAGCCGTCACCGCGGAAGAAGGCAAGGAATACACACCGGGCGAATACCTGCGGCCCGAATCGGTCGCGACCGCCGTGCTCACCGCGGTCTCCGCCACCCCCGACGCGCACATCACCGAGCTGACCGTCCGGCCGAAACCGCACTAGCTCAGGCACGCAGCCTGGCGGCGGATTCGCGGGCGGCGGTCTGGACCTTCGCGCGGTCGACGTGGCGCGACTCGCCGCCGGCGACCACCTGCTCGCCGGCCACCCAGACGTCCCGGACGGTACGGGACCCGGCCGCCCACACCAGGTTGGCCAGCAGTTGTTCGTCCGGGACGGCCAAGCCGGCCGCGAAGGCGGGGTCGTCGGTCTCGATGTGCACGAAGTCGGCCCACCGGCCGGCCTCCAGCGAACCGAGGTCGTCGCGGCCCAGCGCCGCCGCCCCGCCCCGCGTGGCCAGCAGCAGTGCGTCCGACGCGCCGATGGCCGTGGCGTCCCGGGTCGACAGGCGGGCGAACAGCGCGGAAAGCCGGATTTCCTCCCACAGGTCCAGGTCGTCGTTGCTGGCCGGGCCGTCGGTGCCGAGCCCGACCGGCACCGATGCCGCCCGCAGATCGGTCAGGCGGGCGAAACCCGAAGCCAGCTTGGCGTTCGAGCCGGGGCAGTGGGCCACGCCGACGCCGCGTGTCGCGAACAGTGCGATGTCCTCATCGGACAGATGAATGGCGTGCGCGGCGACGACCCGGCCGTCCAGCAGGCCCACCTGGTCGAGCAGCCGGGGCACCGAGCCGAATTCCGCCCGCTGCCCGGTGTCCTCGTTCGCGGCCTCCGCGACGTGGATCTGCACCAGCGCGCCGCGCGCCGCCGCGGATTCGGCGGTCATGCGCAACGCCTCGGGCGGGAGCATGTAGGCCGAATGCGCCGCGAACGACAGCTCCACGCGTTCGCCCGGGCCGAAGCGCAGGCCGTCCGCGTCGATCCACCGCTCGGTCGAAGCGATCATCGACTTCCAGTCCAGCCCCGGCAGGTCGATGATCGGCCCGCCGAGCACGACCCGGCCGCCGGTGGTCAGCACGGCCTCGGCCATCTCCTCGGCGTGGAAGTACATCTCGGCGCTGGTGGTGATCCCGTTCCGGAGCATCTCCAGCGATCCCAGCAGCATCCCGACCCGCACGTCCTCCGCCCGCAGCCGCGCCTCGGCGGGCCAGATGACCTCGTTGAGCCAGCGCAGCAACGGAAGGTCGCCGCCCATGCCGCGCAGCAACGTCATCGGGCTGTGCGCGTGCGCGTTCACCAAGCCGGGCACGACGAGCCCGGTCAGCGCGGTCACCGGTGCGTTCGACACGGGCGCGTCGGCGGCGGGACCGCAGTAGGTGACGCGGCCGCCTTCGACGTCCACCACGCCGTCCCGGATGACCGAGCAGGCGGCGTCGCAGGGGAGGATGACGGGCGCGCTGAACCGGTGCGACATCCGTTGATCCTAGGTGCCCGGCCGGGGGCGCGACGAACACGACGGTGCCCGCGGCGTATCGGCGCGGCTTATTCCACCAATCCGGAACGCCAGGCCCAGGCCGCGATCTCCACCCGGTTGCGCGCGCCGATCTTGCCCTGCACCGATGCCAGGTGCGTCTTGACCGTCGACAGCGAGAGGAACAGCTCCTTGCCGATCTCGGTGTTCGTCAGGCCCCGGGCGGCCGCGCGCACCACGTCTGTTTCCCGCGTCGTCAGCGGCTCCTTCGGCGGAGCGATCGCGCGTCGGGCCGACCCGTTGAAGTGTTTCAGCAGGCGCACCGTGATCTGCGGTGAGACCAGGGCATCGCCGCGCTCGGCCGCCCTGATCGCTTCGATCAGCAGTGCCGGGCCCGCGTCCTTGAGCAGGAAGCCACTGGCGCCGTTGCGCAGCGCGGTGTGCACGTATTCGTCGAGATCGAAGGTGGTCACCACGACCACCTTCAGCGGATCCACCACGTCCGGCCCGGCGAGCCGGCGGGTCACCTCCAGGCCGTCGAGCCCGGGCATCCGGATGTCCAGCAGGCACACGTCGGGCCGCAGCTCGCGTGCCTTGCCGACGGCGGCGATACCGTCCGGCACGTCGGCGACCACCTCGATGTCCTCCTGGGCGTCGAGGATCATGCGGAACCCGATGCGCACCATGGCCTGGTCGTCCGCGATGAGCACCCGGATCATGCGTCTCCCTGCTGTTCGCGCGTGTTCACACCGTGGGGGTCTCGTCGAGCGGCAACCACGCTTCGACGAGCCAGCCGTCCTGGTCCGGGCCCGCGGTCAGCCGGCCGTGCAGCAGCTCGACCCGCTCGCGCATGCCGACGAGACCGTATCCTCCCACTCGCCAGCCGCCGGTCCCGTCACCGGTGCGGCGGCGCTTCGCACCTCCGGCGCGCCCGTTGTCGCCGACCCTGATGTGCAACTCGCGGTCCTCGACCTCGGCGAGCACCCGCACCAGGGTCGCCGCTTCGGCGTGCTTGCCGACGTTGGTCAGGGACTCCTGGATCACCCGCAGGGCCGAACGCCCTACCTCGTGCGGGATGTCGGCGGGCAGCCGCAGGTCCACTTCCGTCGGCACGCCGTGGTGCCCCGCGTCGATCAGCCTTCGCAGGTCCGCGGCCAGCTCCGTGGTGGCCTGCTGGGTGTCCTCGGTGTGGGCGCGCATGCTCCGGACCAGCCGGCGCATCGCGGTGAGCGCGTCGGTCCCCGCCTGCTCGATCCGGTCGAGTGCGTCCATGGCCAACGCGGGGTTCTGTGCTCCCGCCATCTTCGCGGCCTGTGCCTGCACCACGATCCCGGTCACGTGGTGCGCGACCACGTCGTGCAGCTCGCGCGCGAGCGCCATCCGCTCGGAGGTCTGTGCCTCGGTCACCGCGGCCTCGACCGCTTGCGTGCGTTCGGAGTCCCGCGCCCGGAAGTACAGGCCGGTCGCGACGGCGATGCCGAGCAGCAGCAGTGCCGCGCTGGCTTCGAACCGCAGACCGGGCGTGCCGCCGATGACACCGCGCGGCGAGAGCACGTTGACCAGTGACGCGGTCCCGACGGCGGCGGACAGCGCGCAGATCAGCGACCAGCCCACCGGGGACCGCGCGTATCGGACGAGGTACACGACCACGACCAGGCCGGCCAGGACCTCCGTGGGCGGGAGTGGTTCGCCGTAGCCGTGGACGTAGGTCAAAAGGTCCGCGAAGCCGGTGACCAGGATGACGCCGGTGAGTGCCACCGCGGCCGGCACCGGGTGCCGGGTGGCCAGGATCGCGGTCCCGGCCGCCGCCGCCGAGCACACCAGCAGCGGCAACGCGCTGGGGCCGTGATCGAGTGCCTGATACAGCTCCAGGAACAGGGGAAGACAGAGCATCCCGGTCAGTGGCCACTGCGTCCGCAACAGCCGGGACAGCGCGCTCCGCTCCTCCGGAGCGCGGTTCTGCCGGAACCGCAGGCCCGCCGCCACGGCGGCGGTGAGCAGCGTCGCGCCGACGAGCAGGCTGACGAGTTCCCGGTTGTCGAACCCGGAGCGGTGACCGCGGGCGATGGTGGCGAACAGTGCCCCGGCAACCAGCGACGAGACCGCCGCGAACGCCGTGCCGGCGCCGATCTGGCTGACACAGAAGAACACCAGTTCCAGGCCGGCGACGGTCTCGCTGAGCGAGATGTCGTTGAGCAGCGTCGAATACGCGCTGGCGTCGGTGGCGCTGATCAGCAGGGTGGAGGCGAACAGCACGCCGGCCCCGGCGAAGGCCGCCTCCGTCGGCCGCTTCCTGGCCCACAGCGCACAGCCGGAGATCGCGAAGATGCCCGGCAGGAGCAGCAGGTCCCGCCCTTTCGGTCCGGTGTTGTCGAAGGCGGCGGGAAACACCACCGACAGGTCGCACAGCAGCGCGGCGAGCAGCACGATGCCCTCGAGACCGAGCCACTGCCACGCCGAGGCCAGCCGGACCTGGTAGGCCTGGAAACGCCCGCCCCAGTCGTCTTCGCCCGGGGTGTCAGGGGTTTCGGTCATTTTCCCGGCGGGGGGCACACCGGCGACGGTAGACGATGTCGGGTGCCGACACCCTGGCCGTCCAGCCACCGCAGGTCGGCCGATCGGCTGATACATCGATTTCCGGCCGCCGGCCGCGGAACACCCGTCGTCGAGGTGCCCGGAAGCGACGTCAGGCGGGCACCCGCTTGAAGATCAGGTCGCGGCTGATCCGCCCTTCCTCGTTCGCGCGCTGCTCGAACTTGGTGACGGGACGCCAGCCCGGCCGGGGGGCCCAGTCGGGAAAACGGTTGCGCAGGAGCGGCTCGGCCGAACACACCTCGAGCATCTGGTCGGCGTAGTTCGCCCAGTCCGTCGCCAGGTGCAGCATGCCGCCGGGGGCGAGCCGCGACGCCAGCAGCCGGACGAACGCCGGCTGGACCAGCCGGCGCTTGTGGTGGCGCTTCTTCGGCCACGGGTCGGGGAAGAAGATCCGCACTCCGGACAGCGACTCCGCCGGGATGTGCTCGGTCAGCAGCACCACCGCGTCGCCACGCAGCAGGCGCAGGTTGCCCAGGCCGAGCTTCTCCGCGCGCAGCATCAGCTGGCCGAGCCCGGCCTCGTAGACCTCGACGGCGACGTAGTTGACCTCCGGTTCGGCGGCGGCGAGCTGGGCCGTCGTCTCGCCCATGCCGGAACCGATCTCCAGCAGGATCGGCGCGGAGCGCCCGAACCACTCGGTGAAGTCGAGCGGGCCCGGCGGCAGCTCCGCCACCGCGCGGCCCAGATCGGGCCACAGGTGCTCCCAGGCACGCTGCTGCCCGATGGTCATCCGCCCGCCGCGCTGCACGTAACTGACCACGCTCCGTAGACGCGGCTCTTCCTCGCTCTCCACCCGCTCAAGGTAGCCCGCGCGCGACACCGCCGGATCCGCACCCGACGAATCGGGTGCTTCCGCCGCCCTCGCTCATCCGCGG
>DASSAD010000117.1:0-2188 GCA_035685725.1 Amycolatopsis sp.
CGACGCCAGCCCGAGTCCGAACCAGATCACGAACAGCGCGGCGAGCACGATGCGGGGCACCGCGTTGGCCGCCTTGATGAACGGCGCCAGCACGTCGGCCAGATACCGGCCGCGGCCCAGCAGCACCCCGAGCACCACGCCCGCGATCGCGCCGAGCACGAAGCCGAACACGGCTTCCTCGACGGTGACCCCGAGCTGGTACCAGATGGACCCGAAGTCGGTGCCGTGGGTGAACCAGCCGACCAGCCGCTGCCAGATCAGCGACGGTTTGGAATAGAAGAACGGGTCGATCCACAGTGTCGCGGCGAGTTCCCAGCTGCCCAGCCAGACCACGAGGATGGCGAGCCGGAGCAGCCAGGTGGTGAGCCTGCGGCGGCGGTGCGCGCCGCGCTGCCGCGCGAGGATCAGATCCTCGGATTCGCCGCTTTCCCCGGTCGACGCTGCGGACCCGGTGGGGGACCCGACGGAATCAAGCGACATCGGCGGCACCGGCCTTTCGCGACTTCTCGACCTCTGCACGCAGCGATTCCCAGACTTCCCGGTAGATCCGCAGGAACTCCTCGGTGAGCCGGAGTTCCTCGACCTTGCGCGGCCGGGGCAGGCCGATGTCGAAGGTCGCCTTGACCGTGGCGGGGCCGGCGGTCAGCACGACGACCCGGTCGGCCAGCGAGATCGCCTCTTCCAGATCGTGTGTCACGAAGACGACGGCCGCTCCGCTGCCGGACCACAGCCGCAACAACTCGTCCTGCATGAGCGAGCGGGTCTGCACGTCCAGCGCAGAGAAGGGCTCGTCCATCAGCATGATCGACGGGTCGGTGACCAGCGTCTGCGCGAGCGCGACCCGCTTGCGCATGCCGCCGGAAAGCTGGTGCGGGTAGTACCTTTCGAAGCCGCCGAGGCCGACCCGCCGCACCCACTCCGCGGCCTGCTGCCTGGCCCGGGATCGGGGCACGCCCCGGAACCGGGGTCCCGAAGCCACGTTGTCGAGCACCGAGCGCCACGGCAGCACGGCGTCGTTCTGGAACACGTAACCGACACCGTCCGGAATGGACGTCACCGGCCTGCCGTGCACCCGGACCTCGCCGGCGGAAGGCCGCTGGAGACCGGAAACCAGGGAGAGTGTGGTCGACTTGCCGCAGCCGGTCGGCCCGACGACCGCGACGAACTCGCCGGGGGCGACCGCCAGGGTGAGTTCCCGGACCGCGGTGTGCACCGATCCGCTGCCGCTGGGAAACCGTTTGGTCGCGCCGATCAGCTCGATCAGGGGTGGGGACATCCGGCGACTCCTTCGTCACTTGCCTTGCCGGCCCGTGGAAAGGACGTTAAGAGCACTCCGGCGGGCGGTGAAGCTTGTCAGCGTTCTGCGTGCCCGCTGCTCGTTCTTCGCGTTTCGCACGTTTAGCACCCGGGGCGCTTCGGGGTAGCGTTTCCGCTTGTGGCACACCGAGGTGTCTTCCGTCGCATGCGGTTTTCCCGGCAGCTACTGGTCTTGCAGATCGGGGTGGTGATACTTCTGCTCGTCGTCGGCCTCGGGCTGGTGAGCTGGCTGCTCTGGGCGACCCTGCGTGATCAGTACGGCCAGCGGGCGCTCGCGATCGCGCGTTCCGTCGCCGTCGATCCCGTGGTGATCGACGATGCCACCGCGAAACTTCCCGGTGGCGACCTCCAGCGGCGGGTGCTGGCGGTGACCGGGCGGACGGGCGCGCTGTTCGTGGTCATCACCGACGACCACGGGATCCGGCTCGCGCATCCCGATCCCAGCGCCATCGGCAACGAGGTGAGCACCGATTCGTCGGCGACGCTGGCCGGGCACGAGGTGGTCAGCGCGGTGCAGGCGGGCACGCTCGGATTGTCGGTGCGCAGCAAGACTCCCATCCGGGCGGCCGACGGGCGCATCGTCGGCGAAGTCAGCGTCGGCTACCAGATCGGTGCGCCGGTGGACGATCTCGTGCGACTGGTCGCGACCAGCGTGGCCTTCGCGACGGGAGCGCTGGCGCTCGGCGTCGGCGCGTCGGCGTTGCTGACCAGGCGATTGAACCGGCTCACCCACGGCCTCGAACCGCACGAGCTGACCGAACTGCTCTACGAGCGCGAGGCGGTGTTGCACGGGATCGGCGAGGGCATGCTCGCGGTGGACGCGGCGGGCCGGGTCTCCGCGCGCAACGCCGAAGCCGAGCGGCTGCTGGGC
>DASSAD010000118.1:0-3394 GCA_035685725.1 Amycolatopsis sp.
GCGGACACCGCCAGATCGGAGGCCCGTTCCACCCGGAACCTGGGCAGCGAGATCAGCGCGACCGACGATCTGGCCGCGGTGGTCGGCAAGGTCAGCTTCGCCGACGCCCGCGCCGTCGAGGAGACCGCCGACCAGATCGACGTCGTCGCCTTGGAGCGGGTGATCGACCTGCTGGCGGAGGCCGGCCGGGTCGACGTCTACGGCGTCGGCGCGAGCGCGTTCGTCGCGGCCGATCTCCAGCAGAAGCTGCATCGCATCGGCCGGGTGTGTTTCGCCTGGTCGGACACGCACATCATGCTCACCTCCGCGGCGGTGCTGACCCGCGGCGACATCGCCATCGGTGTCTCGCACACCGGGGCGACCGCCGACACCGTCGAGGCACTGCGGGTGGCGCGCGAACACGGGGCCGTCACGGTCGCGTTGACGAACTTCCCGCGCTCACCCATCACCGAGGTAGCCGATCACGTACTGACCACCGCCGCGCGGGAGACGACGTTCCGGTCCGGCGCGACGGCCAGCAGGATCGCCCAGCTCACGGTGATCGACTGCCTGTTCATCGGGGTCGCGCAGCGGCACATGTCCGAGGCTTCGCACGCCCTGGACGCCACCCGCGAGGCGGTCGGCGGACACCGGCTCGGCGTACGCCCGGATGGCCGGAGACGTCCGCGGGAAACCGGAAAGTGAGGTCGGCAAGCGAAGTGAGGCGCAGATGACGGTGCCGCGTCAGGTAGTGCACGTCGATTCCCCGACCGAACAACGCAACCCCCGGACGACCGAGATCGACCGGATGTCGACCGTGGGCATCCTCGGTCTGATCAACGCCGAGGACCGCCGGGTACCCGAGGCCGTCAGCGAGGCGATGCCGCAACTGGCCGCCGCGGTCGACCTCGCCGTCGAGGCGCTGCGCGCCGGACGTCGCGTGCACTACGTGGGCGCCGGCACTTCCGGGCGGCTCGCCGTGTTGGACGCCGCCGAGTTGGTCCCCACCTTCAACGTCCCGCCCGGCTGGTTCGTCGCCCACCACGCCGGCGGTGACCGGGCGCTGCGGGAGCCGGTCGAAAACGCCGAGGACGACGCCAAGAGCGGCGCAACCGAGCTGTCGGCGGCGGTCGAGCCGGGCGACTTCGTGCTCGGGCTCACCGCATCCGGGCGTACCCCGTTCGTGCTCGGCGCGCTCGGCGCGGCCAGCCGTCAGGGCGCGCGCACCGCGCTGGTATCGGGCAACCCGCGGTCGGTCCGGCCCGCCGGGGTGGACGTGCTCATCGCGGTGGACACCGGCCCCGAGGCCATCGCGGGCTCCACCCGGATGAAGGCCGGTACCGCGCAGAAGCTGGTCCTCACCTCGTTCTCCACCGCGACGATGATCAAGCTGGGCCGCACGTACTCGAACCTGATGGTCAGCGTTCGCGCGACGAACGCGAAGCTGCGCGGCCGCACGCTGCGCATCCTCCAGGAGGCGACCGGGGCGAGCGAGCAGGAATGTTCCGCCGCACTCACCGATTCCGGCGGCGACCTCAAGGTCGCGCTCGTGCACATGCTGTGCGGGGTCGACTCGGACACGGCCACCGGGCTGCTCGCGGCCAACGACGGTCATGTCCGCGACGCGCTCACCGCGTGCGCCTATCAACCCTGATCAGCGCGAACAGCGGGTGAACGCCTGTTCCCGAACCCCGAGGACGGGCGTTCACCCCTGGTGCCGCCGCGTCTACCCGCGAGCGGTCTCGGCGATCCCGCGTGCTTCGCGGGCGCCCTTTTCCAGCGCTTCGCAGCAGAACAGCAGCCAGTCTCGGACTCCGGACGGCTCACCCGTGGCAAAGTTCGCGGCGGCTTCCCGGTAGCGACCGATCCGCCGCAGACAGGCGACCTCGGGCACGGTCAGCGACTTGGGGTCGGCACCGGTCGCCACCATGGTCAGCCTCGCGGCGGCCCTGGCCACCACGCCGTCGGCGGTGCCGAACGGGCGCAGTGCGAGCAGTTCCCCGTGGACGACCGCGGTGAGCACCACGCCCGGTACCGCGGTCGCGCCGGTGACCAGCTGCGTGAGCAGATCCAACCGCGGGCCCGCGTCGGCGCTGGGCCTGCCCAGCGCATCGGTGCCGGTCACAAGATCGGCGGCGGCCAGCATGTGCATCCGCGCGAGCGCCTGCCCCGGCGCCCGGCGCCAGGTCGGCAGCAGGGACTCCATGGCCTCGGCGACCCGCAGGGCGCCGGCGAGCACCGGATCGGTGACCGCCGCGTCGGCCGGGATCTCCGGATCGGCTCCCTCGACGGCCGCGGAGGCCCGGGCCGCCCGCACCGACGCTTCGGCCGCCGTCGCCGGCGCACCGCGCAGATTCACGGGATGCCGGTGCACCGCGAACACCGCGTCCTGAGCCGACTTCACCGCGGCGGCCACGCCTTCGAGCTCCAGCAAGGGGGCCAACACATCGCTCATGACCGCTCCTCCACCGACTTCCGCGAAGCCAGGATCGTTCCGGGACGGCTCGTCACGCGTCAAGCACCTGCCCCAAGCGCCGGACCACCGGAGCCTCGCTCGACCACGGGAAGTTGATCCACTTGTCGGTGCGTCGCCAGACGTACTCGCACCGGACCTCCGAACGCGGCTTCTCGTAGATCACCGCGCAGCGCACCTCGGCCACGTGGTCGGCACAGAAGTCACGGACCAGTTTGAGCGTGGCACCGGTGTCGGCCACGTCGTCGGCGATCAACACCTTCGCCCCGGCAAGATCGACCACACTGGGCACCGGCGGCAGCACGACCGGCAACTCCAGTCGCTGATCGACACCGGTATAGAACTCCACGTTCATTACATGGAGATTCTTCACGTCCAAGGCATAACCGAGCGCACCGGCGACGAAGAGCCCGCCCCGCGCGATGGAAAGGATCAGATCCGGCTGGTACCCGTTGCCGGCCACCGCACGCGCGAGGTCCCGGCTGGCCAAGCCGAACGACTCCCAGCTGAGCTCTTCCCGCTCCGCCATCGATCCTCCTCGCGATCACTTAACGCGAGCATATGAGACCGCCGGGTGGCCCACCGCCGCCGGTTGACGCCGATCCGCCGACCGACACGAACAGTACCGTCACGATCTCATTTGGATGCGGCCTTTCGCACTGAGTACTAACGTCGATACGGTGCATGCGGCGTCAGCCAATTCCAGTTACTCAGGAGGCCGTGCACAATGACCGAGCAGTCCCCCGCACTGCAGAACCTGCTCACGGAGAATCGGACATTTCCCCCGGATGCAGAGTTCAGCGCGCGGGCCAACGCCAAGGCCGATCTTTATGAGAAGGCTGATTCCGACCGCGAAGCTTTCTGGGCGGAGCAGGCCGAACGGCTGCACTGGGACACCAAGTGGTCCCAGGTGTTGGACTGGTCGGACGCTCCGTTCGCGAA
>DASSAD010000119.1:0-20344 GCA_035685725.1 Amycolatopsis sp.
CGCGCAGGCCAGGATCTCCGCCGCCAACGGCGCACCCGACAACCGCCACAACCCCAACGCCGCAACAGGATCCGACTCCCCACCGGGATCAGGCTCGCCGCCGGGGCCGGGAGCCGGGTCCGGTGCGGACCGTGGCAGGGGCAGGGAGGTGTTGCCGAGCGTGGGCGTGAGGTCCGGCGCGGGCACCAAGTCCGGCCCAGCTCTGGTGTCCGGCGCGGGCACCAGAGCGGACTCGCATTCCGGGCCGAGCGCGGCCAGTAGGCCACCCGCGTTCGCGCCGCTCGCCTCGGGCGCGGATTCAGGTGCGGTAACCGAAGCTGGCGGGGGTGCGGCACCGGGCGCGGACTCGGAGGTCGGCTTGGGGGTGAACGTGGCTTTGGCCCACGGATCGTCCGAGGACACCAATCCGGGTGGGAGTAGCGAGGTGAGGGCGGGGACCGTCATATTCAGAGCATACCAGGACATTCGAACAATGTTCGAACACTTTCGGGTGAATCGGACATCGGTATGTCCTTTGTGGACGGTGTCATTATGGCGACATATTGGCGAAGTGGGGCCTCCCGTTGGTCGACATCAGGTGTCTGGCACGGCACAGGAAAGGAAGTGCGGATCCATGTTTCGGGGGAGGTTATGCAGGACGACCCGCCATGATCGCATGCTTCCGAGCCGAGCCGAGCCGAGCCGAGCCGAGCCGAGCCGAGCCGAGCCGAGCCGAGGGGCGAGGCGGGGAGGGGAGGGGAGGGGAGGGGAGGGCTGAAGGGCGGGCGCTGAGCCGGGGCGGGGAGCGAACGAAGGTGGACTACGGCCTGCATCGTCCGGGGAACAGCGAACAGCCCCTGCCGCACCACGATCCGGCGTCGGGAGTCCGCGACTCCCCGACCGGCAAGACCCGACCGAAGTCAGGCGAAGGCCGACAAAAGGCAGGCAAGTACAGGCCGACAGGGAAAGGCAGGCAGGCAAAGGCAGAGACAGGCCGACAGGCGAAGCCCGATACGCCGTTACCGCAGCCGGACGGGCAGCGCCTCCAGACCGTGGAACAGCAGGTTGGCCCGCCACCGCAACGCCTGGGGGTCGGTCGCGAGTGTCAGGTCCGGGAAGCGTTCGACGAGGCCGCCGATGGCGGTTTGGCCTTCCAGTCTGCCCAGCGGGGCGCCGAGGCAGTAGTGGATGCCGTGGCCGAAGGCCAGGTGTCCCTTGGTGTCCCGTTGGAGGTCCACCTGGTCCGGCTCGGGATAGCGGCTCCCGTCGTGGTTCGCCGCGCCCAGGTGGACCAGTATGAACTCGCCCGCCGGGATGGTCACTTCGCCGAGGCGGACGGGTGTGGTGGTGAACCGCAGTGTGGTGGTGGCGGTGGGGCCTTCGTAGCGGAGGAGTTCTTCGACCGCGCCCGGCAGCAGGGCGGGATCGGCGCGGAGTGCGGCGAGTTGGGTGGGGTTGCGGAGCAGGGTGAGGATCCCGTTCCCGATCAGGTGTCCGCTGGTTTCGTACCCCGCGGTGAGGATCAGGAAGGTCATCGCGACCAGTTCGTCCTCGTCGAGGCGGTCGTCGTCGTCGCGGGCGTGCACGAGTGCGGTGACCAGGTCGTCGGCGGGTTCCTTTCGCTTGAGGGCGACGAGATCGGTCAGGTAGCCGGCGATCTCGAAGGACGCCGTGGCGACCTCCGCGGGGCCGTTCGCGAAGGCGATCCCGTTCGACAGGGTGCGGAAGTGCTCGCGTTCGTGTTCGGGAATCCCGAAAAGTTCACCGGACACCGCGAGGGAGAGCGGAAAGGCGTAGTCCTCAAGGAGTTCGACACTGTCCCTTCCGGACAGTCGGTCGAGCAGTCCCGACACGAGTTCCGCCACCCGCGGCCGCAACTGCTCTACCCGGCGCAGGGTGAACGCCTTGGTGACCAGTTTCCGCAACCGCGTGTGGTCCGGCGGGTCCATGTTGAGCATGTGCGAGGTGAGCGCCTGGTGGAAGACGATGGGCTGGGTGCCCTCTTCCTGCTGCCGTTTCGCGTGCAGCGGCGCGGCGCGGCGGGAGTCCTTGCTCAGCGAAGGCTCGGCGAGGGCGGTGCGGGCCTCCTCGTGGCCCGTCACCAGCCACACCCGCAGCCCGTCGGGAGTCACGGCCTGGCAGACCGGGTCTGCCGACCTCAGTCGCCCCACCAGCCTCTCCCGGTCTCGCAGGTACCCGTCGTCCAGGATTACCGGTTCCTTCGCGGTTTCCTCGGTCAACCCAGTCCTCCCCTGATCCGGTCAAGCAGGTGGCGCGCTCGCGCCTCGCCGGGGCGTTGCCCCGTGTCGCGGCATACCGCGAGCGCTTCGGTGCAGTGTTCGTTCGCGGACACGAGATCGCCGAGGTCGGCCTCGATCTGCGCGAGGGCGATCAGCGCCGCACCACGGTGGAGGCGGAATCCGCTCTCGTCGATGATTTTCAGTGCTTCTTCGGCATGCCCGCGCGCCTCGCCGGGATCGCCCAGTTCGTGCGTCACCGCGGCCAGGCCGATGGTCGCCTCGATGAGCCCGCAGGCGTAGGGTCCCATGGTCTCGGCCACGGCACGTGCCGAGTCGTGGCCGTCGAGCGCTTCGGGCAGCCGACCTTGCCGGTGTCGGATGGTGGCGAGCACGTTCAGCGCGTCGGTCTCGGTTCGCCGGTGGTTGATCCGTCGGGACTTCTCCAGTGCCCGCTCCGCGGCCTCGAGCGCGTCCGGCAGCGCATCCAGTCCTATGTGGACGCTGGCGATGCCGTTCAGCGCACGGCTTTCGCCGAAGGCGTTGTTCATACCCGCGAAGACCGACAGCGTCTCGGTCAGCTCGGCCAGCGCCTCGTCGAACCGGCCGAGATCCCGGTAGGTCAGGCCGAGCCCCAACCGGAAGACCGCTTGGGCGTAGGCGTTTTCGGTGCGTTCACCGATTTCGAGAGAGGAGATCAGCTCCTCCAGCGCGGTGCCGAGGTCGCCGAGGTAGCGGTGCGCGAGGCCCAGCCCGTGCACGGCATTGGCCTCGTAGTAGGTCGAGTCGAGCCGGGTGGCGAGGTCCAGGGTCGCGTGCAGGTGCTCGATGGCATTGCTCAGCCGCCCCGTCCACAGGAACGCCATGCTCATCGGGTAGTGGCAGAGGACCTGGTGCATCGGCTGGTCGAGTTCGCGGTAGAGCGAAAGCGCCCTGCCGAACTCGGTGATGGCCAGATCCTGCAGTCCGGTGGTGTTGTACGCGTATCCAAGACCCATGCGCATCGCCGCTTCGCCGTGCGGGACGCCGTCGGCGAGCGCGGCCCGCAACCCGGCCTGCGCGGTACTCACCCAGTCGGCGAACCGGGTGGACAGTGCCAGCGGCGCGCTCAAGGCGTCGGCGAGTGGCCAGGCGAAGGAGTACGGCCCGTGTTCGGCCGCGTGCGTCAGCGCGGCCATGAGGTTGGTGAACTCCTGGTCGAGCCAGGCCAGTGCGTCGGCCTTCCCGGTCAGGTCCGGCACGGCGACCGGGGCATGGTCACGCGGCGGCTCGGGGCGCGGGCGCACCGGTTCGATCGTCTTGGACGCGTCGGAGGTCGCCTGGAAATACAACGACAGCAAGCGTTTCAGCGCGGTGTCACGATCCTGTCGGCTGTCCATCGAGGTGCACTGCTGCACGGCGTAACGGCGCAGCAGATCGTGGAACTGGTACCGGTCGGGCCCGCGGTCCTGGACCAGGTTCGCGATCTTGAGGTGGTCGAGGAGCTGCCGCGCGTGCGCCAGGGACGTGTCGGTGAGCGCGGCCGCCCCGTGCGCCGTGAAGTCCGGGCCGGGAACCAGGCCCAGGTACCGGAAAAGGCGAGCCTCGTCGGGTTTGAGCGCCGCGTACGAGAGGTCGAAGGCGGCGCGCACGGCCGCCTGGTCGTCACCCTTGATCGAGAGGCCGGCCAGCGGGTCCCCGGCCGCGAGCCGGGCCGTGTAGGCGCCGATGCCCAGGTGCGGGCGGCCGGCCAGGTTCGCCGCGGCGATCCGCAGGGCCAGCGGGAGCCCGCCGCACAGCCGGGCCAGCTCGGCGACGGCACCGGTTTCGGCGTCGACCCGTTCGTCCCCGACGACCTCCCGGAGCAGGGCGTGCGCGTCCGCGGGTGGGAGCACGTCGAGCGCGAGCCTGGTGGCGCCCTGCAGCGCGGTGAGCCCGGCGAGCTCGTCCCGGCTGGTGACCAGCAGCGCGCACCCCGGGTCGGCGGGCAGCAGGGGCCGGACGTGGTCGGCGGAACTCGCGTTGTCCAGGAAGATCAGTACGCGCTTTCCGGCGAGCGCGGACCGGTACAGCGCGGTCTGCTCGTCCGGGTCGAACGGGATCCGATCGGGTGGGACACCGAGCGAACGCAGAAAGCGGCTGATCACGCTGTCCGCCGTGACCGGCGGAACGTCGGCGTAGCCGCGCAGGTTCACGTAGAGTTGCCCGTCCGGGAACCGGTGCCGCAGCTCGTGGGCGACATGGGTGGCGAACGTGGTCTTGCCGACGCCGGGCAAACCGGACACCACCACCAGCGGGGTCCCGCCGCGCGCGTCGCCGGCCAGCAGTTCGCGGGCGCGGGCGCGCAGCGCGTCGTGGCCGACGAACCCGGCGATGTCGGGCGGGAGCTGCGCGGGCGCCGGCATGGCCGCCGGCGCCGCCGGGGTTTCCGCCCTCGCCAGCGAACCGTCGTTGGCGAGAATCGCTTGGTGCACGCGTTGTAGTTCGGGACCGGGCTCGATCCCGAGTTCGTCGACGTGCAGGCGGCGCGCCCGCTGGTAGACCTCCAGGGCTTCCGCCGCGCGCCCGCCCCGGTAGAGCGCGCGCATGAGCTGTGCCCAGAACTGTTCCCGGAACGGGTGATCGGTGGTCAGCGCGCGCAGTTCGCTGACCAGATCATCGTGACGGCCGAGTTCGAGATCGGCGGCGATGCGCCGTTCCAGTGCGGAAAGCCGCTCCTCGTCCAGGCGTGGCGCCTCGGTGGTCCGCAGTCCGTCGGACGACACGTCGACCAGGGCGGAGTCCCGCCACAACGTGAGCCCGGACGCGTAGGCCTCGGCCGCCTCGGGCCAGCGGCCCGCCGCGGCCTCGCGGCGCCCGCGTTCGATCTCGCCGCGGAAGACGTCCAGGTCCAGCTCGCCCGGTTCGATCCGCAGCAGATAACCGGCCTGCCGGGTGAGGATCCGTTCCCCGCCACCGGGTTCCACCCCGTCCAGGACACGCCGCAGCCGCGACACGTAGGTGTGGATCGTCGCCGCGGCCGTCGGGGAATCGGCCCCGAACAGTGAGCCGAGGAGCTGATCCACCGAGACCACGCGGGGCGACTGGAGGATCAACGTGGCGAGCAGCGCGTTCAGCCGGGTGGCACGCAGCTGTGTCCGCCCGGTCGGACCGATCACCTCGGTCGGTCCCAGAATTCGGAATTCCACCCCTGTCTCCCGGCGTAGCGTGCGCCGGCAGCCCTTGAACACGGTTTTCGGGCCGCCCGCCGGCCACTGTACCCAAATCCGGGGCGCGGGACGACGAAGGTCAGGACGCACGATCGTCCGCGGTGGTGTCCGTGCCGTCGTCGTCCACCGGCAGCCCGTCCAGGACCGGGGAAAACACCGATCGAGCGAGAATGACGGCACGCCATGCCATGCGGTGTTTCCGCCATTGTCCCGGTTTCCGCGCGTGTCGTCTCGCAGCGTTCGGCGCGGGAATGCGCTCGATCAACCTGGCACCCATCGTCACGATCCTCTCGCCGTCGAACTCAGCGTAGGAACGCGCGCTTACAGTGACCTTTCAACGACCTGTCGGCGACTTGTCGGCGACAGGTCAGAGGTTCTGGAGCACATCCCGGGTGAGTTCGAGCTGGCCGAGGTGCTGGGCCAGTTCCTCGTAGACGTGCTGGAGTGCGCCGCCCTGGGTGCGTCCGGCCGGGCTGTCCCGGTAAGCGGAATGCGGTTCGTGGCGCAACGGGGCAGCCGGTTCGGCCTGGGCGACGTCTGCACGCAGCCGGCCTTTCGCCGCGGAAACCCTGGCCGTCAATTCCCCGACCGGGCCGCTCGCGGTGAATTCCGCGTCCCGGTCCCGGACGACCTCGCGCCCGGCGACCAGATGCCCGGCCCAGTAATCGAGAACACCGAGGCAGTGCGTGACGATCGCGTAGGGGGAATTCGCGGCCGGCAGGTCCGGCCGCCGGTTGGCCAGGTCGTCGCCCAGGTCCCGCAGAATCCCCGCCATCCCGTCCAGGGCGCGATCGGCGAAGTGCAGATAGACGCTTTCCTCGATCACCGGCGGCTCCTCCGATCTGGTGACGGAGCCGGCTCTCCCGTGACCGTCACGGCAACATCGGTTCCGGTTCCGGCGAAATCGAACCCGGAAAATCACCGTTTCGTCAACCGGCCGTATTCGCCGCGGGTCCACACACTCAGGCGGTCTCCAGAGCGAGCAGGATCCGTTTCACCGCCTCGCCGCCCACGTATCCGCCGGACGAGCCGTCCGAGCGCACCACCCGGTGACAGGGCACGACCAGCGGCAGCGGGTTCGTCGCGCACGCCGTGCCCACCGCGCGCACCGCCCTCGGGCTGCCCGCCGCGACGGCGACCTGCGCGTAGCTTTCCGTGTGCCCGTAACCGATTTCGCGCAGATGGGCCAGTACGGCGCGGCGGAACCCGTGCGACAACCGGAAATCCAGCGGGAGATCGAAGGATCTGCGCCGCCGCGCGAAATACTCCTCCAGCTGAGCCGCGACCGCGTCCAGCCGGCGGGGAGCGAGCAGGATCCGAGGACTCACCGCGCCGGCCAGTTTCGCCAGCACCGCGTCGTGGTCTTCGCGGGCGTAGGCCACGCGCACCAGTCCCTGCTCCGTCGCTGCCACCAGCAGCGTGCCCACCGGTGTGTCGAGGGTGCGGTAGGCGACGTCCAGCAGGCCCTCGCGGTCCGCCGCGACGGCCAGTCGGTCCCGCAGTCGTGCAGCCGTCACATCGTCCGCCTTCGCAAGCGTGCCGAACATCTCCTCCGGCCCGGTCCTCATCGTCGTCCTCCGTAACCGGCGCGCAGCGTCCTGATCCCGTCGGCGGCGGCCCGGCGCGCCGCGTCGGTGCTGCCCCCGGTGATCTCGGCGACCTCGTGGTAGGGCAGCCCGGCCAGGTAGTGGTAGGCGACGGCGGCGCGCTGCTTGTCCGGCAGCGCGCCCAGCGCCGACCAGAGGTCGCCGTCCCAGTCCTCCGGCCGTCCGGCCCGGCTCGGCCGCTCCGGTACCTCCGGCACCGTCACCGGACGGCGGGCCCGTGCCCGCGTGACGTCGATGGCCTTGCGGTGGGCGATGGTGACCAGCCAGGCCTCCATGTTGGTGTCCGCGGGGAGTCCGGGATAACTCTTCAACGCGGACAGGAAGGTCTCCGACCAGGCGTCTTCGGCGTCCGTGGGCCCGAGCACGGCCCGGCACACGCGCAGCACCATCGGACCGTAGGCGGTCACGACCTCCTCGAAGGGAGCCCGGGACGCGGACGGGCGTTCGGCGGTCACCGCGCGCCCTGCCGCACGATCTCGCACCGGCTCATCCCGCCAGTCTCCCGCTCTCGTCGTGTTCGGTCACGACCGGTAGACGCGCGGGCGGGTCGGAACGTGAGATCAGGGTTTGTAGGCGACCCCGGCCCAGACGACGGATTCGTTGGGGTTCTTGAATTCGACGCGCGGTGCGGTCGGGCCGTTCTCCTCCGGATGCCACAGCGGTGTCCAGGTCGCACCGGGCTCGATGAGCTCGAGGTCGCCGAAGAAGGCTTCGATCTCGTCGTGCGGCCGCCAGCACACCGGGGTCGCGGTGTTGTCGTACATCTTGCCGAACTCGGCCATTTCGCGCGCGCGGTATTCGGGGACGCCATCGCCCGTGCCGTGCGAGATGGCCAGGTAGGAGCCCGAAGGGAGCAACTCCCGGTACCTGGCGACGGCCTCGGGTGCGATGTCGGTGCCGTCCGGTCCCGGCTGGGCCACGTGCAGCACGGCGATGAGCAGCAGCGCCAGCGGCTGGGTCACGTCGACCACCCCGGTTTCGGTGACCCGCCGCCACACCGATCCCGGGTCCCGCAGATCCGCCTGCACCACCGCGTGCCGGGTGAGGTCGCCGTCCTGTTCGAGCAGGATCTGCGAGTGGGCGACCGCGACCGCTTCGTTGTCGATGTAGACGACCCGCGCGTCGTCGGTGAGTTCCTCGGCCACCTGGTGCGTCGAGCCCATGGTGGGCACCCCGGAACCGATGTCGATGAACTGCCGGATGCCGCGTTTGACGAGGTGGCGCACGGCCCGGTGCAGGAACAGCCGGTTGGACTGGGAGGCGGGTCGCACGAAGGGGAAAGCCTCCAGCGCCTTCTCGGCGAACACCCGGTCGACCGCGTAGTTGGCCGTGCCGCCGAGGTAGTAGTCGTAGATCCGGGCCACGTTGGGATGATCGAGATCGACCCCCTCCAGCGGGAACTCTTCCGGGCCCGTAGTCATGCGCAGATCAGTCCTTTCGTCACGGCCAGCGAAGTGATCTTAGTTGGTGGCGCGGGAAATCCCGCGTGGGAGCAACGGGGTGCCCGACATCACCCCGCCGTCACACCTGCCGTACCGCCGGCGCGGGGCGGAAGTCGGCGCCTGGTCAATGACTGCTTTGTCGCGTAACGTCTGACCTGGGGTTATCGCGAATCGGAGGGCGCCTGCGATGCGATCGATGTGGAAGGGATCCGTTTCGTTCGGGCTGGTCACCATCCCGATCCAGCTCTACGCGGCCACCGAGAACAAGAGCGTGCAGCTGCGGCAGGTGCACGAGGCCGACGGCGGGCGCATCCAGTACAAGCGGTTCTGCTCGGTGGAGGGCGCCGAGGTGCCCTACGACCAGATCGTCAAGGGCTACGAGCTGGACGACGGCGAGATGGTCGTGCTCACCGACGCCGACCTCCAGGACCTTCCCCTGTCCAGCTCGAACGCCATCGACGTACTGGAGTTCGTGCCGCTGGAGTCCATCGACCCGCTGCACTACGACCGGCACTACTACCTCGAGCCGCAGAAGGCCGCCACCAAGCCCTATGTGCTGCTGCGCGATGCGCTGAACAAGTCCGGTCAGGTGGCGATCGCGAAGGTCGCCCTGCGCCAGCGTGAAACCCTGGCCCTGCTCCGGGTGCACGGTGACGTGCTGGTGATGACCACGATGCTGTGGCCCGACGAGGTGCGCACCCCGGACTTCGGCTTCCTGAGCGAGGAAACGCCGCAGGTGCGCTCGCAGGAGCTGAGCATGGCCGGATCGCTGATCGAGTCCATGTCCGAGCCCGTGTTCGACCCCGGCAAGTACACCGACCGCTACCGGGAGGCCCTCGAAGCCGTGATCGAGGCGAAGATCAGCGGTGGCGAGGGCACGGTCAAACCGCGCGAGCCCGCCGCCAGGTCGGAGGTCGTGGATCTGATGGCGGCGCTGGAGGCGAGCGTGTCGGAGGCGAAGAAGACCCGCAAGCCGCCCGCGCGCAAGTCGCCGGCCAAGCGCGGCACCTCGCGTCGCTCCCCGAAGAGCGCCTGAACGGCCTGACTGTGCCCTTCACCCGAACCGGCGACACGCCGTGGACGGTGCCGAGGACTGTCGGGGCCCGGTGATAGTAAGGGCGGCATGGACTGCCGAAGCTGCCTGAGCGGGCTCGATCATTGTCACGGCACGCTCGTCGTGCACGAGAACGGCGACCCCGAGTGCACGGCGCCGTGCGCCGACATCGACGAAGCCCGTCACCGTCTGCTTGTCACCTGCGCCGAACTCGACGGCGGCTGCCGGTGTGCCGTCGAGGTCGGCGCGGGTGAGCCGGCCGGCGTTTCCTGACGCCGAGTCTCAGCGGGGGTCGGGTTCCGGGTTGTTCCCGGCCCTGGCCAGGAAATCGAAGTCGCAGCCCTGATCGGCCTGCGTGATATGGGCCGCGTACAACGCGCCGTATCCGCGTTCGTAGCGCGGCGCGGGCGGTGTCCAGGCCGCGCGGCGCCGGTCCAGCTCGGCCTCGTCCAGCTCCAGCCGCAGGGCGCGCGCGGGCACGTCGAGGGTGATCAGGTCCCCGGTGCGCACCAGCGCCAGCGGACCGCCGACGAACGACTCCGGTGCGACGTGCAGCACGCAGGCCCCGTAGCTCGTGCCGCTCATCCGGGCGTCGGAAATGCGCACCATGTCGCGCACTCCCTGGGCCAGGAGCCGGTCCGGGATCGGCAACATGCCGTACTCCGGCATGCCGGGACCGCCCAGCGGCCCCGCTTCGCGCAGCACGAGCACCGTGTCCGGGGTGATGTCCAGTGCGGGGTCGTTGATCCGCCGTTTCAGCTCGGCATAGCCGTCGAACACGACCGCCGGGCCGGTGTGCCGGAGCAGCCGCTGCTCGGCGGCGATGTGCTTGATCACCGCGCCCCCGGGGGCGAGGTTTCCGCGCAACACCGCCAGCCCGCCTTCGGCCGCGACCGGCTTGTCGGCGGGCCGGATGACGTCGTCGTTGTGCACGAGCGCGCCGTCGAGTTCCTCGCCGAGCGTGCGGCCGGTCGCGATGACGCGGTCGGTGTGCAGCAGGCCGAGGCCGGCCAGGCGGGACAACAGCCCGCGCAGGCCACCGGCGTAGTAGAAGTCCTCCATGAGGTACTCGCCGCCGGGCCGGACGTTCGCCAGCACCGGGACGCGGCGGGCGATCTCGTCGAAGTCGGCCAGCCCCAACGGAACCCCGCTGCGCCCGGCCATCGCGATCAGATGAATCACCGCGTTGGTCGACCCGCCCAGCGCCAGCACCGTGGTGACCGCGTCGGCGTAGGCCTCGGCCGACGCGATCCGCGAGATCCGCAGATCCGCCCACACCATGTCGACGATGCGCCGCCCGCTGGCCGCGGCCATCCGGTGATGGGCCGAATCGACGGCCGGGATCGCGGCCGCGCCGGGCAGGCTCAGCCCGAGCGCCTCGGCCGCGGAGGTCATGGTGGACGCGGTGCCCATCGTCATGCAGGTGCCGGGGGAGCGGGCCAGACCGGTCTCCAGCTCGCCCAGCTCGCGGTCGCCGATGAGCCCGGCGCGCCGGTCGTCCCAGTACTTCCACATGTCGGTGCCGCTGCCGAGCGTCTCGTCGCGCCAGTGCCCGCGCAGCATCGGCCCGGCCGGCACGAACAGCACCGGCAGGTCCGCGCTCGCGGCGCCCATCAGCAGCGCCGGGGTGGTCTTGTCGCACCCGCCCATGAGCACCGCGCCGTCGACCGGGTACGAGCGCAGGACCTCCTCGGTCTCCATCGACAGGAGGTTGCGGTAGAGCATCGGGGTCGGCTTCTGGTAGGTCTCCGACAGGGTCGCCACCGGGAACTCGACCGGATAACCGCCCGCCTGCCAGACGCCGCGCTTGACCTGCTCCGCGCGTTCCCGCAGATGCATGTGGCAGGGGTTGATGTCGCTCCAGGTGTTGAGGATGGCGATCACCGGTTTGCCCAGGTGCTCCTCGGGATTCAAGCCGAGCTGGCGGGCCCGCGTGCGATGGCTGAAGTTGCGCAGTTCGTCGCCGCCGTACCAGCGGTTGCTGCGCAGGTCCCCGGGCCCGATCATCCGGCGATCTCCCAGGATTTCAGGATTTCGCCGACCTGCTCGCGGCGCCGCGAGTCCAGCACGTGGCTGGGCGGCCGGACGTCCCGGCGGCACAGGCCGAGTTGTGCGAGTGCCTCCTTGACGACGCTGACGTTGTTCTCCGCGGCGCCGTCCGCGCGAAGCCGTTCAAACGGTTGTATCAACGCCCACAGCCGCCGCACCGTGGTGCCGTCGCCGGTGCGCAGCGCCTTGAGCAGCCGGACCGACAGCTCCGGTGCGACGTTGGCCAGGCCGGAGGTGAAGCCGGTCGCGCCGAGCGCGAAGTAGCCGGGCGCCGCCGGCTCGGCCAGCCCCGCGATCCAGGTGAACGCGCCGGTCCGGCCGGCGACCTCGGCGAACCGCACCGGGTCGGGCACGGAGTACTTCACCGCGATCACGTTGGGCGCCAGCACGCGCAGCCGGGCGAGATCATTGCCGTCGATGCGCGGGTTGCGCAGGTAGAGCACCACGCCCAGGTCTTCGACGGCGTTGGCGATGGCCCCGTGGTAGTCGATCCACCCGGCCGCCGACACGTAGGGGTGCACCGGCTGGTGGATCATGATCGCGGCCGCGCCGGTGCGCCGCGCGTGCCGGGCCGCCTCGATCGCGGAGGGCACCGACCCGCCCACCCCGGCCACGACGGTGGCGCGCGAGCCGACGGTGCCGATGGCGACCTCGACGGTCAGCCGGGCCTCTTGCGCGGTCAGCGCGTAGAACTCGCCGGTGTTGCCGCCCGCGGTGACAACGTCGATGCCGCCGTCGACGATGCGGGCCAGTATCCGTTCCAGTGCCGGGGTGTCCACGGTGTCGTGCTCGCTGAACGGGGTGACGGGGATGGCCACCACCCCGCCCAGCGTTTCCGCCAGCTTGTCCAGATCCATCTGCTGGTGCCTTTCTCTGTCGTGCTCCCGGGGTCGGTGCTTCCCCGGACTTCACCGCCCTGTGCCGACCGGGTCGGACGTCTGGGACGGACGCTAGGACGCGGGGCTGGCCTGGCGCGCGGTCGCGCCGCCGACCCGGGCCCGCAGGTCGAGTTCGATCTCTTCGAGGCTGCGGCCCTTCGTCTCCGGGACGAACTTCGCGACCAGGATGTAGAGCACGACGCTGACCGCGGCGAAGATCCACGCCGAGGCGGCCAGACCCAGGCCGTTGTTCATGATCGGGAAGACGAAGGTGATGCTGAACGTGCCGGCCCACAGCACAACGCTGCTCACGCCCATGCCGACGCCGCGTGCCTTGAGCGGGAAGACCTCCGACATCATCAGCCAGACGATCGCGCCCCAGCCCAGCTCGTAGCCGGCCAGGTAGAGCATCAGCAGGATCAGCGTGGAGATGCCGGATGCGGTGGTCGAGTGCAGGGTGAGCACGGCGACGCCGAGCAGCAGCAGGGTGGCCGCCATGAACACGTTTCCGATGAGCAGCAACGGTTTGCGGCCCCAGCGGTCCACCACGAACACCACCCAGGCGGTGAAGGCGACCTTGACCGTGCCGAGCACGATCGAGGCCAGCAGCGAGGCGGACTGCCCGAAGCCGAGGTCGGTGAACATCGTCGGCGCGTAGAAGTTGACCGCGTTGACGCCGCAGAACTGCTGGCCGACGGCCAGGATCAGGGCGACCACGAGCGCCGGGCGCACCAGCGGGGTCACCAGATCGCGGAGGCGGCCGCGCTGCGACCGGTCGAGCTGGATGACCTGACGGATCCCGGCGATCTCGGCGTCGACGTCCACGTCGCGCTGCGCGCCGCGCAGGACCTCGCGCGCGGCGTCGTCGTGGCCGCGGGCCAGCAGCCAGCGCGGCGTCTCCGGCAGGAAGAACATGCCGATCAGCAGGGCCAGTGCCGGCAGCAGCGCGGCGCCGAGCATCGCCCGCCAGTTGCCGGAGAAGGACAACGCCCAGTCGACGATGTAGGCGATCAGGATGCCAGTGACGATCATGATCTGGTTCAGCGAGGCCATCATGCCCCGCGTCCTGGTGGGCGCCAGTTCGGCCAGGTACATCGGCACGGTCGCCGAGCAGCCGCCGACCGCGATGCCGACCACGAACCGGAAGACGATCAGCGTGGTCACCTCGGGGGCCAGCGCGCAGCCGATCGTGCCGATCGCGAACACTGCCGCCGCCAGCATGATCAGTTTGCGCCGGCCGAACCGGTCGGAGAGCCGGCCCGCGAAGGCGGCGCCGACCATGGCGCCGACGGCGAGGCAGCCACCCACGGTGCCCTGCGCGACCGAGCCGAGTGACCAGATCTTCTTGATGTAGAGCAGGACGCCGGAGATCACCCCCATGTCATAGCCGAAGAGAATGCCGCCGAGGGCGCCGAAGAAGTAGAGCGTCGCACGGTTGATCCGCCGCGGCGCCATTGCCGTTGGCATGCCCCATCGCCTCGTTTCCTACCCGTTTTGCCCGGATATTACGTATCGCGTCTGATATATGATGTGCGACTACCCAGGGAGCGTCAACTGTTCGAGTGACGCGAGTCGACTTCGGACACTGATAAGATCTGATATACCGACCGCGTTCGAGATGGGACGTCGCGATGCCCGAAATGCTCAGCCTGCCGGCCTCCCGGACCGAACTGGTCCTCGCCGAGATCCGCAAGGCGATCCTGACCAGGACGCTGCTGCCCGGGCAACCCCTGGTCGAGATGGATCTCGCCCAGCGGCTGGGTGTTTCCAAGACCCCGGTGCGCGAGGCACTCAAGCTGCTGTCGGGGTCGGGCCTGGTCACCTTCAGCCCCTACAAGGGCGCGTCGGTGAGCGTGGTCGACGAGGAACTGGCCCGGCAGGTCTACGACGTGCGGCTGCTGCTGGAACCGGAGGCCGTGCGGCGCACCGTGGCCGCTCGCGAGACCCGGCCCGTCACCGAGGCCGCGCAGGCGCTGGAGGCCGCCGCCGACGCACTCGCCGGGAACGATCGCGCCGAGCTGAGCCTGCTGAACCGGCGGTTCCACCAGGCTTTGTACTCCGGCTGCGGAAACCCGCTGATGGTCCGGATGCTCGACGACGTGCGCGACCGGTCCGCGCTGATCAGCGTCGCCGGCTGGGAGGCCACTCCGAGCGCGAAACGGGAACTGGACGAGCACCGCGCGATGCTGCGCGCGGCGAAGTCCGGCAAGGCCGACCGCGCCGCCGAACTCCTGCACAAACACCTCGCCGGCTTCCTCGACCGGCTCCTTACGGCCATGTCCCGCCAGTAGCCCCGTCGGCAGTCGTGGGCCGGCGCGCCGGGTCGCGGCGGGGGACGGTAGGACGGTCAGCGGGATGGTCAGTGGTCGACCAGTGGATGGTCAGCGCATGTGTCGATGCTCGTTCTCACACCGAGACAAGGAGCCGATCATGCGAAACAAGACCATCCTCATCTCCGGAGCGAGCATCGCCGGACCGGCCACGGCCTTCTGGCTCACCCGGTACGGCTTCACCACGACGGTCGTGGAACAGGCCCCGAGCCTGCGTGACGGCGGCCAGGCGGTCGACTTCCGCGGCGAGCAGGTCGACGTGCTGCGACGGATGAATCTTCTGGAGGAGGTCCGCCGCCACGAGACCGCGATGGGCGCGCAGCACGTGCTCGATTCCGCCGGAGGACGCGTGTTCAGCCTGCCGGCGAGTTTTTTCGGTGGCGAGGTGGAAATCCAGCGCGGCGACCTCAGCCGCATCCTCTACCACGCGACCCGGGATGAGACCGAGTACATCTTCGGCGACCGCGTCACGTCGCTGACCGACACCGGCCAAGGCGTGCGGGTCGCCTTCGAGCGCGGCGCTCCCCGCACGTTCGACCTCGTCGTCGGGGCCGACGGGTTGCATTCCGGAGTGCGATCGCTGGTGTTCGGGCCGGAATCGCGTTTCCGCAAGGATTCCGGCTACGTCTATGCCGGCTTCAGCATGGCCAACCACCTGGGTCTGGACCACGTGGGCCTGATGTACAGCGCTCCGGGCCGCGGCGTCATGCTCGCCAGCCACCGTCTCCCGGCCGAGGCGAACGTCGGCCTGGTCCTCGCCGCTCAACCGCCGGGCCGGCCGGTGGACCTCGACCGGCGGGACACCGCGGCGCTGAAGAAGATCCTGGCCGACCGCTTCGGTGGACTGGGCTGGGAAGTGCCGAAGATCATCGAGGGCATGTGGCAGTCGGACGACCTGTTCTGCGCCTCGCTTTCCCAGCTGCATCTGGACCACTACACCCGGGGCCGGGTCGCGCTGGTCGGCGACGCCGGGTGGGGCGCGGGACCGGGCGGTGGCGGCACCGGGATGGCGCTGCTGGCCGCCTACGTGCTGGCCGGGGAACTGGCCGCCGTGGACGGGGATCACCGCGTGGCCTTCGCGCGCTACGAGGCCGAAGTCCGTCGCGGTGCGGAAGCGGGACTGAAGCAGGCGAAGAACGCTGGACGGTTTCTCGCACCACGGACACCGAAGGGTATCTGGTTGCGCAATCAGATACACCGCGTACTCGCCTCCAAGATGCTGGTGCGGTCGCTGGACAAGATGGCGATGAAGGCCGCGAATTCCTTGATTCTCAAGGACTACGCGTCGCCGGAGGAGGTTTCAGGACGCTCCGCCGCTCCGACGAAGTCCAGCGCCGCCGCGCGTGACATCGCGGCGCCCCCCGCGAAGGCTTCTTCATAGGCTGCTTCGTCGAGGAGCCGCCGCGCCCGGCCGATGATTTCGGGATCCCGGATCGTGGCTCCGATCGACGCGGCGACGCCGAGCAGGTGCGCAGCTCGCACGCCGTCCTTTTCGAGCAGCGCCAGGGAAGTCAGCACCTGGGCTCGGACGCCGAGGCTCTGCCAGTCCGGTCCACAGGCCGCGAGCGCGAGTCGGAAGCGCTCGCGGGCGTCGGCGAGATCGCCGCGGCGGTGCGCGAGCCGCCCGCTGCCCAGATACACCATCGCCGTTGTCGCCGGCACTCCTGACGGGCCGGCCAGTTCCGCGGCCCGGCGGTAGCCGGCCTCGGCCTCCTGGAGCCTGCCGTCGAGCATCAGCAGGGTCGCTCGGCGGCAGGAGAACTCGGCGATCTCGTCCACCGCGCCCAGCGGCGTGATCTCCTCGATCGCCGCCTCGGTCAGGGCCAGCGCGCGCTCCCAGTCGCCGCGCTGATGGGCCAGCGTGGCCAGTCCGTCGAGTACCTGGGCGATTCCCCAGCGGTCGCCGGTGGACCGGAAACCGGCCAGCGCCCGCCCGAACTCCGCTTCGGCGTCGGACAGTTCCCCGTGCATGATCCGCAGATAGCTCAAGGAGAAGTGGGCCAGCGCTTGCAGCCACGGGTCCTCGACCTTGGTGAACTGGTCGTGGAGGGGGATTTGCGTCTCCCGCGGATCGGGCGGCCCGGTGAACAACGCCCAGTCCACCAGGACCGCGGGCTGGCGCACCTGCAAGCTCTGCGTGCGCATGATCGCGCTCGCCTTTTCCAGCGTGCCGGCAGGAGGCCGGGGCAGCGTACTCAGCACCGCGAGGACGTATTCCTGTTCGAGCCCTTCTCCTGGTTCGAGGCCGTCGAGCAGCCGCCTGGCCAGCGGGGCGATCTCGCCGCGCAGGCCGCGCAGGCGCCAGTACGTCGTCAACGCGCCGATGAGCCGCAGGGCCAGACCGGAATCCGAGGAGACCGACCAGCGCAGCGCCGCCTGCAGGTTGGCGTGTTCGGTGCTCAGCCGCGCGAGCCAGGTCAGCTGTTCCGCCCGGCGCAGGTGCGGGTCGGAGGTCCGGGCGAGATCGAGGAAGTGCTCGGTGTGCGCCCGCGAGAACCGTTCGTGCTCACCGGCTTCGGTCAGCCGGGCGGCGCTGAACTCGCGGATGGTGTCCAGCATCCGGTATCGGCCCGATGACGTTTCCAGCAACGACTTGTCGGCCAGCGATTCGAGTAGATTCTCGATGTCCACAGTGGAGTCGATGGCGGCGTCGCGGGCCGTGGGGTCTACTTCGGACAGAACCGCGACGGCTGATCCGGCGGTCACGCCGCCGGCGAAGACCGACAGCCTGCGCAGGAGCCGCTGTTCGGCCTCGTCGAGGAGATCCCAGCTCCAGTTGATGACCGCGTGCAACGTCCGGTGGCGGGCCGCGGCCGTGCGGCTGCCCCGGGACAACACACGGAACCGGTCGTCGAGCCGGGTCTCCAGGTCGGACAGGCTCAGTGAGCGCAGGCGAGCCGCCGCCAGCTCGATGGCCAGTGGGAGACCGTCTAGCCTCTGGCAGATCCGCGACACGATCTCGGCGCGGCCCTCGTCGATCTCGGCCGTGAAGTCGGGGGATGCGGCCCGGGCCCGGTCGGTGAACAGGCGCACTGCCCGGTCTGGTGACAGCGGAGGAAGTGGGCAGAGCGCCTCGCCGGTGATGTCCAGTGGTTCACGGCTGGTCGCCAGCACGCGCAACCCGGGGCAGGCCGTGAGCAGGCGGTGTACCAGTGCGGCGGCATCGGCGATCACGTGCTCGCAGTTGTCGAGGATGAGCAGGACGCGCCGCTCGGCCAATGCGGTCGTCAGCCGGTCCATCGGCGTCGGTTCGCTGCCCGGGGCGCCGAAGATCCTCGTCTCGCGCAGGCCGAGCGCGGCGAGGACGGTGCGCGGCAGCTGAGTGCCGTCGGTCAGCGGGGCGAGGTCGACGAAGCAGGCATCGCCGGTACTCGCCTGGATGGCCAGCCGCGTCTTGCCCATGCCGCCGGGACCCGTCACGGTGACCAGACGTGCCGTGTCGAAGAGTTCGTGTATGCGCCGGATTTCCGGCTCACGCCCGACGAAACTGGTGAGCTGCGCGGGTACCCCGGTGGGCCGGATCCCTTCGGCCGTCAGGATCGTCCGGTGGGTTTCGGCCAGCGCGGGAGATGGGTCGGTGCCGAGTTCCTCGGCCAGGGTCCGGCGGGTCGCCTCGAAGACGGTCAGGGCCTCGGCCTGCCGCCCGTCGGCCTGCAACGCGCGCATCAGCAGACCGCGGGCCCGTTCTCGGAAGGGGTGGCGCGCGACGAGGTCCTGCAGGCCGGTGACGATCTCGTGCGGGTCGCCGCCGCTGGTCAGCTCGGCCTCGGCGTGGTCTTCGGCGGCGCTCAGCCGAAGTTCGAGCAGCCGGGTGGCTTCGGGTTCGGGCACCTCGGCCGGTCCGCGCCACAGCTCCAGAGCTTCGGCCAGCAGCTTCGCCCCGGCCGCGGGTCTCCCGGCCGCCAATGCCTCTCGGCCCGCGCGCGCGAGACGGGTGAACCGGTGCAGGTCGACCTGGTCGGGATCGACCCGCAGCCGGTACCCCGCCGGGTGAAACTCGACCATGTCCGAGCCGAGGCCCCGGCGCAGCCGGGAAACCTGGGATTGGAGGGCGTTCGTGGCCTCCCGAGGCGGGTTCTCACCGTAGAGACCGTCGATCAGGCGATCGGTCGGGGTCACCCGTCCGGCTTCGAGCAGCAGCAACGCGAGCAGGGCGCGGGAACGGGGACCACCGAGAACGATCGGTGTGCCATCGTCCGTCCACGCCTGCGTCGGGCCCAGGATGCCGAAGCGCACGGGCACCATTGTTCACCGAGTCCTCCCTTCCCGTCGCCGTGTCCCCTGTTCCCGTCGCCGTGTCCTCCGTTCCGGTCGCCGAGTTCTCCCTTCCCGTCGCCATCGTTGTTCGGGGACATTCCGGGGCCCGGTGCGGCCACGCGGCCGCCCGGGTGCGGAGTCCGGTCAGTGCACCAGATTGGCCAGCGGTCGACCCGAGACGAACCGGATCAGCTGTTCTTCCACGAGTTTCTTCGCCCGCGGATAGAACGACGCGGAACCGCCCGCGACGTGCGGTGTGATGATCGCGCCCGGTGCTGTCCACAAAGGATGGTCCGAGGGCAGCGGTTCGGGGTCGAAGACGTCGAGCGCGGCGCGCAGACGGCCGCTGGTCACCTCGGCGGTCAGCGCGTCGGTGTCGATCGCGGTTCCCCGGCCGACGTTGACCACGAGCGCGTCGTCAGGCAGGAGCGACAACTCGGCGGGCCCGAGCAGCCCCCGGGTCTCCGGCGTGTCGGGCACCACGAGGACGACGATGTCCGCGGAAGGCAGCAGGTCCGGCAGTTCGGCCACGCCGCGCACGCCCGCGCGCGCGGTGCTCGCGACCGGCACCACATCGGCTTCGCCCGCCCGCAGGTACCGCTCGATCGCCTGGCCGATCGAGCCGTAGCCCACCAGCAGCACGCGGGCATCGGCCAGCGAACGGGTGTGGGCGTGGTCCCAGGTCCGGGTGCGCTGCCGGTCGAACCACCGCGGCAGTTCCCGTTGCGCCGCGAGGATCAGGGCCAGGGTGTGTTCCGCGACGCTGAGATCGTGCAGGCCACGGCCGTTGGCGAGCCGGACACCCTCGCGGATGAGCGGGAGCAGGTTGTCGTAACCCGCCGACAGGGCCTGAACCGCCCGCAGCGACGGCATCTTCGCGATGAGCTTCGGCGGCTCGGGACCGCTGTCGTAGGGCAGGACGTAGAACTCGATGTCCCGCACATCCGGTGGCTCGCCCGAGCCGTCGTAGTACGACGCGGTGATCCCGTCCGGTATGGACAGGTCGGACCAGGGCAGCAGTACTCGAGTCGTCATGTCACCATCGTGGCTCACTCCCGCCGTCCGATACAGAACCGGTTTCGCTCCGGTGCCCGACGGTCACGTTAGGACAGCCCTCCGACAGTTCCGGTGACCCGCGATAACCGGTTGCGGCCAGGCGCGCGGGGTTGACTACCCTTGGCACAACGTGTATCGGCCCCGAGGAGCTCCCCAGTGATCACCAGGATGTCGTCGCTGTTCCTTCGCACCCTGCGTGAGGATCCGGCGGACGCCGAAGTGCCCAGCCACAAGCTGCTGGTGCGCGCCGGCTACGTCCGCCGCGTC
>DASSAD010000120.1:0-30788 GCA_035685725.1 Amycolatopsis sp.
TGCGCGCGGCGGGCGTCACCCTCACCGGAACCCCGAAGGTCGGCTGATGCGTGCCACGTTGAAGAAGCAGAACATCCGGTTCCGCGAGCGGCTCGCGGCGAGCAAGGTGATCGCCATCCTGCGCGCCGACGACACCGACTATTTCGCCGATATCGCCCAGGTCCTCTACGATTGCGGGATCCGCGTGATCGAGGCGGCGCTGACCACACCCGGCGCGCTGGACGCGATCGGCGCCATGCAGGTCGAGCTCGGCCCGGACGCGATGATCGGCGCGGGCAGCGTCCGCACACCGTCCGATGTGGACAGCTGCGTGCGCGCGGGGGTGGATTTCCTGGTCACCCCGACCTTTTCGCCCGAGGTCCTGGAACGTGCCCAGGGCTACGCGGTGCCGGTGGTCTGCGGTGCGCTGACGCCCACCGAGATCGACGCCGCGTGGCGCCTCGGCGCGGCCGCGGTCAAGGTGTTCCCGGTCGCCCAGGTCGGCGGCCCGGACTACATCAGCGCGGTGCGCGCGCCGATGCCGGAGATCCCGCTGGTGCCCACCGGCGGCGTCCAGCTGTCCGATGTGGACGCCTATCTCGGCGCGGGCGCGTTCGCGGTCGCCGCGGCCGGGCCGCTGATCGGCGACGCCGCGACCGGCGGCAGGCTGGACGAGCTGGCCAAGCGGGCCACCCGGATCGCGAAACTGGCGGGGAACTACGTCTGACCCGCCGTCCGAGCGGCTGCCTGAGTGGCTCGATGGTTTCCCATCGGACTCCGCGAGGTCGGCGTGCCCCACCGACCTCGCGGTTTCCGGTGCGGTGACGGCGTTTCGAACTAACCGGCCATGACGCCGGCCGGAGCTGTCACGGCATTCGGGGGAAAGCTGCTGACCCGGCGGATTACGGCGCGCACGCGGCGTTACCCACGACGAGGTCGCCGCTCGCGGGGCCGCCGTCCGGGAACAGCTCGATGTGCATCGCGTTGGTGACCATGCTGCCATCGGACGGTTCGGGCACGATCAGCTCGTTCAGCACGATGACCGCCATCGGGCGGGTGTCCGGCGAGGCGCCGGGAATGGTCACCGTGTAGTTGGCCGGGATCGTCGAAGGCACCGTGAACCCGGTGATCCCGCTCAGCGCGATCTGCCCCCGGCTGCCGTTTTCGACGGTGTCGCAGGCCGCTTTGTACGTTCTCGCACGGATGATCGGCCCGCCGTAGCGGGACAGGATCCTGGTCTCGAAACTCTCGCCCGAGACCCGGACCCCGGCCGTGCCGTCCGCGTTGCGGGTGCAGGTGGTGGTGGCCGTCCCGTACCAGGTGTCCGTGCCGACCGCGACCGGGTCGGTCCGGTTCGCGGGCGTCGTGCCGGCCAGACAGGGCGAGAGGAGGCCGGAGCGCGCCGGCTGCCCGCTGACGGTGACATCCACGGTGCCGGCGGACCCGGCACCTGTGGCGGCCACTCCCTCGGCGAACGCCGGAACCGGCACGGCGGTCAGGCACAATCCCAGGCACGATCCCGAGGCTGCCACCAAGATCTTCGAAGCCCTGCGCATGGGCCCGCTCCTTTCGATCGGCGAAAAATTCCCCTGGCCATCGGCAGATGTCCCGGCGACACTGACCCGTCACCGGCCATATCACCTGCTCGTGTGACGCACCGGGAGGGCTCGGGCGCGAGCCGTCCTGTCGGTGGGGGGCGGTAACGTCTGGGGTCATGCCCGCGCACGCTGACTTTCCCGGCATCAACGAGCTCCTGACGCACGCCGTCGAGGCGCTCGGCGGCGCGGAGCGGACCGGGCAGGTCGCGATGGCCGAGGCGGTCGGGCGGGCCATCCGCACCGGCGAGCACGTAGCCGTGCAGGCGGGCACCGGCACCGGGAAGTCGCTGGCGTACCTGGTGCCGGCGATCCGGCACGCCGTGCAGAAGGACACCACCGTCGTGGTCTCCACGGCCACGATCGCGCTCCAGCGTCAGCTCGTCGACCGCGACCTGCCGAGGTTGGCCAAGGCGCTGAAGAAGCCACTGGGCCGCGAACCGACCTTCGCGATCCTCAAGGGTCGGCGCAACTACCTGTGCCTGCACCGGCTGGACAGCGGAGCGCCCGAGGAGCCCGAGGACCCCGGCCTGTTCGACCCGTTCGCCGTCTCGCGGCTGGGCAAGGAGGTCACGCGCCTGCGCGAATGGTCCTCGGACACCGAGACGGGCGACCGTGACGAGCTGGTGCCCGGCGTCACCGAGCAGGCGTGGCGGCAGGTTTCGGTGACGGCCAGGGAATGTCTCGGCGTGTCCCGCTGCCCGATCGGCACCGACTGCTTCGCCGAGCGGGCCCGGGCCGAGGCCGGACGCGCCGATGTCGTGGTCACCAACCACGCGCTGCTCGCGATCGACGCGCTCCAGGGGTACCAGGTGCTGCCCGAGCACGACCTGGTGATCATCGACGAGGCCCACGAGTTGGTCGACCGGGTCACCTCGGTCGCCACCGGCGAACTGACCAGCTCGGCGGTCGCGATCGCGGTCCGCAGGTGCGGCAAGCTCATCGACGGCGCGGTGGCCGACCGGCTCCAGGAGTCCTCCGAAGGGCTGGCGATCATCCTGGAGGACCTGCCTGCCGGCCGGTTGGACACCTTGCCGAAGCCGTTGGAAGCGACGCTCAAGACGGTCCGGGACGCCGCCCACGCCTGCCTGGCCTCGCTGGGCTCGGACCGCAAGGAAGACCTCGGCGAGGCCACGGCGCGCAAGCTGGCCCGCTCGCAGGTCGAAGAGATCCACGACACGGCGACCCGCCTGCTCGACGCCTTCGACGAGGACGCCGCGCACCAGCGGGACGTGGTGTGGCTTTCCGCCGACCGGTTCGGCGCGGGCAACCGGCCGCCCATGCTGCACGTCGCTCCCCTGTCGGTGTCGGGCCTGCTGCGGGAGCGGGTGTTCGGCGCCACCACGACGGTGCTGACCTCGGCCACGCTCTGCCTCGGCGGCGCGTTCGACACACTGGCGCGGCAATGGGGTCTGCCACCTTCCCCGGCGCAGGACACGGCGGCGAACTCCGGGCAGGCGACCGCCACCGAAAAGGCTCCCCCGGCCGACGACCAGGAGCTGAAGTGGACCGGGCTCGACGTCGGCTCGCCTTTCGACCACCGCCGCAACGGCATCCTCTACGTGGCCAAACACCTGCCCCCGCCGGGCAGGGACGGGCTGGGAAAGTCCACTTTGGACGAGATCGCCGAGCTGATCGACGCGGCGGGCGGCCGCACGCTCGGCCTGTTCTCCTCGATGCGCGCGGCCAAACAGGCGACCGAGGAGCTGCGCGACCGCGTCGAGCACCCGATCCTGTGCCAGGGCGAGGATTCCACCTCCCTGCTGGTGCGCAAGTTCGCCGACGATCCGCGCACCTGCCTGTTCGGCACCCTGTCGCTGTGGCAGGGCGTCGATGTGCCGGGCCCCTCGCTGCAGCTGGTGATCGTGGACCGGATTCCGTTCCCCCGCCCGGACGATCCGGTGTCCTCGGCACGGCAACGCGCCGTGGAAGCCCGTGGCGGCAACGGTTTCCTCACGGTGGCCGCCACCCACGCCGCCCTGCTGCTGGCGCAGGGCACCGGCCGGCTGCATCGCGCCGTCGCCGACCGCGGCGTGGTGGCGGTGCTCGATTCCCGGCTCGCGACCGCGCGATACGGCGGTTTTCTGCGGGCGTCACTGCCGCCGTTCTGGCCGACCTCGGATCCCGACGTGGCGCGCGCGGCGCTACGCAGGCTCGACGCGTCGGCCGAAGCGCCGGCGGGCCAGGGCAACCACTGAGAACGTCACGCCGGCGGGTCCGGATCACGGGCCGAACCACCGCCAGCGCCGCCCGGGCGTAGCGGTGTTTCCGGTGCGCGCTACCGTGAACCGAGCGTTAAGGACGGAGGAGCGCCGTTGTCTCAGGAGCCGCCGCAAGCCAGGTCGCGTTCGGTCAGTGTGGATGACACCGGGGTCCGTCGGCAGCTGGCCGACGGCAGCGAGGAGTCGGTCACCTGGGCGGAACTCTCGGCGGTGGTCATCAGAGTTATCCCCGAAGGTCCCTGGAAAGAGGACGTGTTCCTCATGCTGGCCGGCGCCGACGGCAACGGAACCGCCGTCCCCAGCGGGGATCCCGCCGCGGACGCTCTGATCGAACGGCTGCAGAGCCTGCCTGGTTTCGACAACGAAAAGTTCGTCGAAGCCATGACGACCGACGCCGACCAGGCCTACGTCGTTTGGAAGGCCGAGAGCGCCACCAACTAGGCGGTCAACTGGCGATCGACTCGACAGTGCCCCAGCGGGCTCGCGGGGCATCTCGTATTCGACTGCCCCGTACTGGCCGTCCCCACAACCGGTCACCGTCACCCCATCGCGATCGACGGGTTCCCCAACCCCCAAGGGACGCCGGCCCCGCACCCTCCCGTAGTGGAGGAAGGGGTATTTACTACGGACTATCCGTAGTAAATACCCCTTCCTCCACTAACCGGGATCGGGTCAGGGCCACTCGGCAAGGACGGTGACCGTACCGGGATCGACTTCGGTGAAGCCCGCGTCCCGCACGGCGATCACTCGTTGGGAACGCCAGGCGCCCTCCGGATCGTCACCGGGGTGCAACTGCTTCCACCGGGCGACGGTGGGCGTGCGCACCGAACAGGCATAGCCGCGTTCGGCCCACGCCGCGAGCTCCGCACGGCTCAGCAGGGCGGCGAGCATCATCGTCGCGTGCCCCACCTGGGCCGCGGCCTTGCCGACCGTCATCGCGACCTCGGGATTGAGCAGCAGCGCCGGAAGATCGTCGGGCGCGGGTCCCGGTTCGTCGGCGGGCAGGTCGCTGCCGGAGATCTGCAGCCGGGCGATCTCCTTGGGCACGTCGGCCACGCGGCCCGGCACCAGCGCTCGCGCCTGTGCCCCGGCCACCGTCACCGTGATGCCCGGGAACTGCTGCGCCGCCTGCCAATGCACGCCCCGCGCCCGGCGGGCGACCTTGCGGATGTGGCCGGAAACCCACGCCGACACCGCCTCGTGCCATTCCTCACCCGGCTGGGCGCGATCGTCCAGACACAACGCGATCGCCGCCGTGGCGGCGGCTTCGAGCAAAGGGGTCCGGCTCGGCGGTTCGGCCTTTTCCAGCCGCAGCACGATCGGCATCGCGCGGACCTGATCCGGCGACGCCTCGGGAAGCGCGGTTTCCTCGGCCGGAAGCCCCAGCCAGGAGGCGTAGCGGGCAGCAAGCGGGGCGAGCACGGTCACCGGGACGATTCCGTGGCGGATCGTGCCGCGCGAACTCTCCGGCCGCGCGGCAGCACCCTGCCGGTCATGGCACCGCCGGCCGGAAAAGTTCCAGCCCGTCAGCGGCATCAGCGGCCTCGACCTCGGCCCGTGTCACGCCGAGCACGAACAGCACCGCATCCAGATACGGGTGGGAAAGCGCGGTGTCGGCGACCTCCCGGAGAGCGGGCTTGGCGTTGAACGCGATGCCCATCCCGGCGGCCCGGAGCATGTCGATGTCGTTGGCACCGTCACCCACCGCGACACACTGCGCGGGCGGGATGCCGTATTCGGCCGCGAACCGGCGTAGCGCGACCGCCTTGCCCTCGCGGTCGATCACCTCGCCGATCACCCGGCCGGTGAGCCTGCCGTCGACGATCTCCAGCTCGTTCGCGGCGGCGAAATCCAGGCCCAGTTCGTCGACGATCTTGTCGATGATCCCCCGGAACCCACCCGAAACGACGCCACAGCGGAAGCCCAGCCGTTTCAACGTGCGCACGGTGGTGCGTGCGCCGGGCGTCAACGTGATCGAGCGGGCGACCTCGTCCAGCACCGACTCCGGCAGGCCCGCCAGCAGCGACACCCGCTGCTCCAGCGATTCGGTGAAGTTCAGCTCACCGCGCATGGCCGCGTCGGTGATCTCCCGGACCCGCGGCTCGACGCCGGCGTGCGCCGCGAGCATCTCGATGACCTCGCCCTGCACCAGGGTGGAGTCCACATCGAAAACGATCAGCCGCTTCGCCCGGCGCGCCAGGCCGGCCCGCTCGACCGCGATGTCCAGGCCCCCGACGGAGGCGACATCGGCGAGAGCGCACCGGAGTTCGGCGTCCGCCTGGTCGGTGTCCTTCGCGACCGAGAGGTGGATCTCCAGGCCGGTGACGGGATAGTCCGCGATCCGCCGGATCGCGTCGATGTTGGCGCCGAGTGCCGCGATGTTGCGCGCGACATCGGTGAACGCGCGAGCGCCCAGCGGCCTGCCGAGGATCACCACGACGTGGCTCGAGCCCTGCCGGCCGGGAGCGAACGGGTCCTCCCCGATCGCCTCACCGATCCGCACCTCGACGTTCATGGAGACCGTCGCCATCGCCTGCTCGACAGCCTCCTGCAGCGCCTCGGGGTCGCTCTCGACCCCGACCAGCACGCCGAGGACGAGCTGCCCCCGGATCACGACCTGCTCGACGTCGAGCATCTCCACGCCGTGACGGGTGAGCGCCGCGAACAGGACGGAGGTGACGCCCGGCTTGTCCGGTCCGGTGGTGGTGATGAGAACAGGCGTCATGGCTTTTCCTCTGCCGCGAGCTGAGCGTCAGCAACTCGCGCCACTGGGGGCTCCCCGATACGAGAAGCCCCCAGTAGCCGCGAACTCACTGTTCGCCCGCGTTGTCCTTGTCGTGCGAGCCGGACACGGCCGCCTCGGTGATCACCTGCGACGCCGGCTTGGCCCCGCCGCCGTGCAGCTTGGGCTTACCGGTGAAGGTGATCTCACCTTCGGCATGCATCCGCTCGACCATGTGCGGGTAGTGCAACTCGAACGCCGGCCGTTCCGAACGGATCCGGGGCAGCTCGGTGAAGTTGTGCCGCGGCGGCGGGCACGAGGTGGCCCACTCCAGCGAGTTGCCGTAACCCCACGGGTCGTCCACCGTGACGATCTCACCATACCGGTAGGACTTGAACACGTTGTAGATGAACGGCAGCGTCGAAGCACCCAGGATGTAGGCGCCGATCGTGGACACCGTGTTCAGCGTGGTGAACCCGTCGGTGGCCAGGTAGTCGGCGTAGCGGCGCGGCATGCCTTCCGCACCGAGCCAGTGCTGCACCAGGAAGGTGGTGTGGAAACCGATGAACGTGGTCCAGAAGTGCAGCTTGCCCAGCTTCTCGTCCATCATCCGACCGGTGATCTTCGGGAACCAGAAGTAGACACCGGCGAAGGTCGCGAACACGATCGTGCCGTAGAGCACGTAGTGGAAGTGCGCGACCACGAAGTAGGAGTCCGAGACGTGGAAGTCGATCGCGGGCGCCGCGAGCAGGATGCCGGTCAGCCCGCCGAAGAGGAACGTGACCAGGAAGCCGATGGAGAAGATCATCGGCGTCTCGAAGCTCAGCTGGCCCTTCCACATCGTGCCGATCCAGTTGAAGAACTTCACACCGGTGGGCACCGCGATCAGGAAGGTCATGAAGGAGAAGAACGGCAGCAACACCGCGCCCGTGGCGTACATGTGGTGCGCCCACACCGCCACCGACAGTGCCGCGATGCCCAGCGTTGCCCAGACCAGGCTCTTGTAGCCGAACATCGGCTTACGGGAGAACACCGGGAAGATCTCCGACACGATCCCGAAGAACGGCAGCGCGACGATGTAGACCTCGGGGTGGCCGAAGAACCAGAACAGGTGCTGCCAGAGGATCACGCCGCCGTTGGCGGGGTCGAACAGGTGCGCCCCGAGATGCCGGTCGGCGAGCAGACCCAGCAGGGCGGCGGTCAGGATCGGGAACGCCAGCAGCACCAGGATGCTGGTGACCAGGATGTTCCAGGTGAAGATCGGCATCCGGTACATGGTCATACCCGGCGCGCGCAGGCAGACGACCGTGGTGACCATGTTGACCGCGCCGAGGATCGTGCCCAGACCGGACACCACCAGACCGGTGATCCACATGTCTGCGCCGATACCGGGCGAGTGGATCGCGTCCGACAGCGGGGTGTAGGCGAACCAGCCGAAGTCGGCCGCGCCGCCCGGGGTGAGGAACCCGGACACCACGATGATGCCGCCGAAGAGGTACAGCCAGTAGGAGAACGCGTTCAACCGCGGGAACGCCACGTCCGGCGAACCGATCTGCAGCGGCATGACGAAGTTCGCGAAGCCGAACAGGATCGGCGTCGCGTACAGCAGCAGCATGATCGTGCCGTGCATGGTGAACAACTGGTTGTACTGCTCATTGGACAGGAACTGCTGCCCGGGGCGAGCCAGCTCGGTGCGGATCAGCATCGCCATGGCGCCGCCCACCATGAAGAAGGCGAACGACGTGACCAGGTACATGATGCCGATCTGCTTGTGGTCCGTTGTGCGGAACAACCGCAGCAGGAACGAACCCTTCACCGTCTCCCGCGCCGGGTAGGGACGCGTGGCGATCGGCTGGGGGGCTACGGCTGTCACTCCTGCCTCCAAGACGTAGTGGTGGACACCGGCCGACGGGATCGTATCCCTCGCCTCCGACAGCCTCGTGCACCGGCTGGGAAGATCTCGCGGTGAGCGACGCGTTCGTGGCCTCCGCGGTGGCCGCCGCGACCGAGGTGGGCCGACGGGCCGGCCTGCCCCACGACGACCCGCAAGTACTCGCCGCACGGGCGAATGTGCTGGTCAGAATAGGCCCGGTGGTCGCGAGGGTGCCCGCGACCACCCGGATCGCCCGGGCCGACACGGCCGAGCGGCTGGCCTGCGACCTGGCACTTTCGGCGTTTCTGGCCGAACGGAACGCACCGGTCATACCACCTTGGGGCGAGCCGGAACCGCACTTCGCCAGGGGTTTGCCGGTCACACTGTGGCCTTTCACACGTCATGACCCGAAAACGGTCTTCGGGCACGCCGAGATCGCCCGACTGCTGGCGAGGCTGCACGAGGCGCTGCGGGACTACCCCGGGGAGCTGCCCGCGGGCCCGGTCGCTGAGCTGAACAGCTGGCTGGACCTGCTCGCCGACGAGCTGCCGGCGGACCGGCTGCGCGCCATGGCCGCGGAGATCGTGCTGACCGGGCCCGTCCAGCCATTGCACGGGGACGCGCACGCCGGCAACGTACTGGCGACACCGGATGGTCCGAGGTGGCTCGATTTCGAGGACACGTGGCGCGGACCCGTCGGCTGGGACCTGGCCTGCCTGACCCACGGCCGGGGTCTCGACGGGTCCGCCGCCGCCGAGACCCTGGCCGCCTACCCGGGGGCGAAGCCCGATCTGGCGCCGTTCCTGGCGCTGCGGAACCTGTACGCCGTCTGCTGGCGGTTCGTGATCGCCCGACGGTTTCCGGACCGGCGGGACGAGGCCCGCGCCGCGCTGGCGAAAATCGTCGGAGGGGCCGCGTAGCGTCCCGCGGCGTGAATACCACCGATATCACCCGAACCGATCCCGTCACCTTCTTCGCCGACGCGCTGCGCCGGGACGGCGCCCGGCTCGCCGCCGGCGCGACCGATCTCACCCTCCGGGTCCCGTCCTGCCCGGAGTGGGTTGTCGGTGACCTCGTCTGGCACGTCGGCGAAGTGCACGAGTTCTGGCGCGAGATCGCGAAAGGCGCCCAGCCCACCGATCTCCGGCGTCGGGACCGGCCCCTGGACCACGAGCTGGTGCCGTGGTTCCGCGACGGTGTCGAAGCGATCGCCGCCACGCTGGAGAACCTCGACCCCGCGCGGCCTTCCTGGACCTGGTCGTCACAGCGGGACGTCGGTTTCATCCAGCGCAGGATGGCTCACGAGACCGCGGTGCACTGCTGGGACGTGCTGTCCGCGGCGGGCCGGGACGAGCCGGTGGAGCGCGCACTCGCCGAAGACGGCATCGACGAGTTCCTGTCGTTCTTCCTCCCGGACACCGCGCCGGAAGATCTGGACGTGCACCTGCACGCCACCGACGGCTCGGGCGAATGGCTGATCCGCTCTCGCGGAACTACGTGGCGGATCGGCCACGAACACGCCAAGGCGGCGGCCGCCGTCCGGGGCAGCGCCTCGGACCTCCTGCTTTTCCTCTGGCGCCGCAAGCCATCGAGCGCCGTGGAAACCTTCGGTGACGCGGCGATGCTGAACCGTCTCCGGAAGGCCGCATCGCTGGGCTGAAACCGGATCGCCTCCTACGAGGTGAGCGCCTTACGCGACATGGCACTCCCCGCCGCTGAAGACAAGATCGCCGCGAAGATCGCCCAAATCATCTCATCTGGAGACGTGGCTGACCGAAACCGGCCGGTTACCACACCCGGGACCACCACGACAGGATCGCCGAGGACAGCGCGGCGGGGGCTTCCAAGGGGCTGAGATGGCCCGCCCCGGGAATCCGCACGAGTTCCGCGGCGGGAACGGCGTCCGCCGTTTCGCCAGGCGTATCTCTGTCACGGGCCGCCGAGCCGGCCACGGCGCTGGTCACCGAACGGGCCGCTGAGCCGGGCCCGGCCATGGCGTTGGGCACGGCGTTCGGCACGGTGGTGGGCACGGCGTTCGGCACGGCGTTCGGCACGGTGGTCGGCACGGTGGTGGGCATGGCGTCGACCATGGCCTGGGCGGCATCGGGCGGGGTCAGCGTGTCCTCTTCGCCCACCACGACCAGGGTCGGCACGCGGGTCGCGGAAAGGATGTCGAACGAGTCCGGCCGGGCGGCCATGGCGCGCAGCGCCCAAGCCACGCCCGACGGCGGCTGAGATTCGATCAGGTCGCGTACCGCTTCGGCCAGCGGCGCGGGCGCCTGTGGAGCGAGCAGGTTCGGCACCATCGAGTCGGCGAGCCACCCCTTGATGCCGTCCGATTCGGCACGTTCGGCGGTGGTCAAGCGGTTGCGCGCCGCCTCCGGGGTGTCCGCGCTCGCCTTCGTGTTGATCAATACCAGACCGGCGACCCGGTCCGGCACCATCCTGAGGAGAGCCATGGTCAGGTAGCCACCCATGGAGCACCCGCCGAGCACGACACGATCGAGCTCCAGCTTGTCGAGCAACGCGAGCACGTCGAGTGCCGCGTCTTCCAGGCTGGGTTCGCGATCGGTCTCGGGCAATGGCGTGCGGCCGAGGCCACGCTGATCAGGCGTGATCAGTCGGAGACGCTGCGCCAATGGCCGACGCACCGGGTCCCACATCCGCGCGTCGAAGGGGTAGGCGTGCAACAGGATGAGCGGCAGATCGGCCATGCGGTCATTGTGACGCAGCCGTAGCGCGGCATCCGGTTCCGGCGTGGCCGAGGAGCCGGTCAGCGGCGGCGGGTGGGACCGCGGCGCGCGCGGGCGTCCCAGCACGCGCGGTGCCAGTGGCGGCGGTCGGCCACCGAGCCCGTCTCGTCGGCCGGCCAGGCGACCACGTGCGGCACTCCGGGACGGATCTCGTGATCACAGCCTGGGCAGCGGTAGACCTTCGTCGCCTGAGTTCCGGGCACGCTCCGCACGAGCCATTCACCGTCCGAAGCGGACTCCGCCCGGGCCCACCCGGTGGCCGCTCCGACGTCGGGATGTTCGGGGCGGCCACGTTGGGCTCGATTACGTCGGGGCACGTACTCCACGGTAACCGCCGGCCACACGGCGACCGCCCGGGCTGCCGGAACGTCGTGTCGACGCGGAGGGGTCACCGGCAGGCACACCGGTCTCGACGGTCTGGGCGATCTGGGCGGTCTGTGCAGGCACGCCGGACTCGGCGATCTCGGCGAGCAGGCACGCCCGACTCGGCGATCTCGACGGTCTCGGTGAACAGACCGGCCCGTACGCACGCACCCGCGGAGCGTGCGCTCAGGACGCGCTCTGCACGGCGACCGGAATTCCGGCCCCCTGTTCAGTCCGCGACCTTCCGGAAGTTGAACGCCACCAAGCAGGTAATCCCAGCGATGATGGCGGACGCGACGAACGCCGCGGTCATTCCGGTCACCAGCACCTGCGCGCCGGAGCCGCCGGCCTGTCGGGTCACGGTGCCGAAGACCGTGACCAGAATCGCCAGGCCGAGGGTGCTGCCGATCTGCTGCATCGTCTGCAACACCCCACCGGCCGCGCCGGTGTCCTCGGGCCGCACGGTCGCCATGATGACGACGTTGAGCGGGGAGAACGCCAGGCCCATCCCCAGCCCCATCAGCACCATCGGCAGGAACAACGCGGGGAAGTAACCGCTGGTCACCTCCAGCCGGGTGAGCAGGACGAGCCCGGCCGTCATCAGCACGGTGCCCACCAGCGCAACGGGTTTCGGGCCGAACCGGGGCAGCAGACGCGGGATGAACCGGCTGATCGTGAAGATCAGCAGCGCCATCGGCAGGAACGCGAATCCGGTGCCCAGCGCGTTCAGTCCACGCACTTCCTGGAGGTACTGGCTCAGAAAGAAGAACATCGACATGCCGGCCATCGGGCCGAGGAAGAAGTTCAGGTAGGCCGATGCTCGGTTGCGGTCGGCGAAGAGCCGCAGCGGCATCATCGGATGTGCGGACCGGATCTGGATGATCACGAAGACGGCGAGCAGGACGAGACCGACCACCAGCCAGATCAGCGTGGGCGCGTCGCCCCATCCCGCCGAAGCCGCGTGGATGAAGCCGTACACCACCGCGGCCACTCCCCCGGTCGCGGTCACCGCGCCCAGCAGGTCGAGCCGAGCCGGGTGCCGTTCGGGCTCGCGCAGGTGGCGGATGGCGAACACGGTGGCCGCGGCGCCGAAGGGAACGTTGATGAACATCACCGAGCGCCAGGAAAGCCACTGGGTGAGCAGCCCGCCGAGGATGAGACCGACCGCGAAGCCCGCGCTGGACATTCCGGAAAACAGGGCCAGCGCGCGGACCCGCGCGCGGGGCTCGGTGAAGGTCGTGGTGAGCAGCGCGAGCGTGCTCGGTCCGGCCGCCGCGGCGCCGATCCCCTGCGCGACGCGCGTGACCAGCAGCCAGGTCGAGCTTTCGGCCAGGCCACCGGCCAACGACGCGAGGGTGAACAGGGCGACACCGGCGATGAACATCCGGCGTCTGCCAAAGAAGTCACCGGCGCGGCCGCCGAGGAGGAGCAGGCCACCGAACACGAGTGTGTAGCCGTTCATCACCCAGGACAGCGCGGTGGCGCTGAACTGCAGATCGGCCCGGATCCGGGGAAGCGCCACGTTCATCACTGTGGCGTCGAGCACGATCATCAGCTGGCAGGTGAGCAGGGTGGCCAGGACGATGCCGGGCCGATGCCGCGTCAGCGCTGGTCGAGCGTTAACGGGCAGGGTTGTCGCAGACAAGAAAAGCTCCGTCGGGTTGCGGATTCAATGCGAACAGTAAGCGGACAGAGTCTCCGCTTCTACTGGAGCTATCATATGGAGAACATCTCCGGTTGCGCAACCGTATCCGGAGAATCTATCCGGTTGCAGTCTTGGAGGGCCGGCGATGACGACGCCCCGACCGATGCGCGCCGACGCGCGGCGTAACTACGAACGCATCGTGGCCACCGCCCGCGAGGTGTTCGTGGAGCAAGGACCGGAAGCGCCCCTCGACGACATCGCACGACGGGCCGAAGTCGGGGCCGGAACCCTCTACCGCCACTTTCCCGCCAGGGAAGACCTGGTGGCCGCCGTGTACAGCGCCGCCATCCAGCACAACAGCAACCTCGCCTACCAGTTGCTTGACGAGCACGACCCGTGGGACGCCCTGGTGTTGTGGATGCGCGAGCAGGTCCACTTCGGAGTGCAGAAGCGCGGCCTGGCGGCAACACTGAAGGCCGCGATGGACAAGGATTCGGCGACCTTCGCGCAGTGCAAGTCGACGTTGAACGAGGCCGCCGCCGCCGTGTTGAAGGCCGCACAGGACGCCGGGGTCGTTCGCGACGACGTCAAGCCGCGCGATCTTCTCCTGCTCGGTCACGGCGTCGCCGTCGCCACGGAAGCCACCCCGGAAGACAGCGAACGCCTGCTGACCATCACGCTCGATGGGCTGAAGCCCCAGCGCTGACGGCCTTACCCGCGCTTGCCCACATCACGCCTCCCGCGCCATGCGGCTCGCTCACATCGCGCCTGCCGCGCCATGCGGCTCGCCCACGTCGCATCTGCCGCGCCAGGCCGATCCGGCCACTGGGCCGACCGTCCGGATCCCGGCGCCCGGGCATCCGTGACCGCAGGACCCGCGCGACGCCCGTTGCGCCGGGACGACTTCAGCGACACCACGGAAGAACTCGGTAGCCGGACCGGAGGACACGGCGACCGGGCCGGAGACCTCGGCAACCGGACTAGAGAACTCAGCCGCCGGACGGGAGGACACCGGGACCGGACGGGAGGACACGGGGACGGGAACGGGGGACACGGTGGTGGGGCGGGGTGGTCAGGTGCCGGTGGCGATGGCGAGGGGGACGAGTTGTTCGGCGCTGGTCAGGGAGCCGTGGTGGCCGATCAGCGCGGATTCGAGTGGTTCGGCGGTGCGCCGGAGCATGCCGAACGCGTCGCGCGCGGCGGCCACGACATCGCCGATCCGCGGCCGTACCCGGTCGGACACCCGCGGGCCGAACCAGCCGGCTTCGATCGCCTCGTCGCGGGTGGCCACCCACGCGCGGCCGTCGAGTGTTTCCCGCCACGCCGCCAGTACATCCGCCTCGGCGCTGTGTCCACAGTAGACATGACGGGTGCGCACCTCGCCGCCGATCGCACGGACACCGTCGAACAGCCCGGGCAGTTCGTCGAGGTCGACAGCCGTGTCGTCGACGGCGACCATGCCGTGATCGGCCACCACGGCGAGCATCCGGCCCGCGGGCAGACCGTCCACAAGCGACTCGACGAGCCGGTCCACCTGGCGCAGCTGCATTCGCCAGGCCGGTGAGCCGGGGCCGTGGAAGTGCCCGAGCAGGTCGAGCTGGCCGTGGTAGGCATAGCAGAAACTCGGCTTGCCCTGCAGCGCCGCCAGTACTTCCGCGGCGAGGTCGCCGAACGCGTGGACACCGACGTACCGACCGCCCCGCAGCACGGCTCTGGTCAACGCCGACTCCGCGAACTGCACGCTGGACACCACTCGGGTGTCCACTCCGGCCTCGACGGCCCGCTCGAACGTGGTCGGCAGCGGCTGGACATCCTCGGGCCGCACGGTTTCGGCCAGCTCCGCCCCACCCGGATGCCGGCTCCAGCGCAGGGCGTTGATGACCCCCGTGCCCGGTAGTTCGAAGCTGTACCCGGTCATGCCGTGCTCGCCGGCGGTCGTACCGGTGCCGATGGCGGCCAGCCCGGCCACGGTGGTGGACGGGCAGCCGACCCGCAGCGCCGTTCGCGGCAACGAACTCAGCACGGGCGCGTCGGCCGCGTGCTCTTCCAGCAGTTCCCAGCCGAGCCCGTCGACGAGCAGCACGCACACGCCACGGAATTCGCCCAGGCCGAGCGTGTTGGCGAAGCCCGGCACGCCGAGCACCGCGAGGGCGGACGGCACCACCTCGGCCAGCTGCGCCTGTCCGTGCAAGATTGGCAGATTCACGGCTCTAGTTTGTCAGCAATTTCCACCGACTGCCCGCCGTGCCCCTGCCGGCCCCCGCGGGGAATTCGCGCAGTTCAGACGGCTCCCTGCGCGTTGACATAGAGGGAGTAGACCGAATGCGCGGCCGCCATGAACAGGCGGTTGCGATAACGACCGCCGAAGACCAGGTTGGCGCAGCGCTCCGGCAGCGAGATCCCGCCGATCAGCCGGCCGTCGGGGGTGAAGACCCGGACCCCGTCGAGCCCCGGCCCCATCCCCCAGCCACACCAGAGGTTTCCATCCACGTCCACCCGGAACCCGTCGGGCGTGCCCTCGTCCGCGTCGATCAGCAGCCTGCGATTGGTCAGCGCGCGACCGCCGTCGGCCACCTCGTAGGCGTGGATCGACGACGGGCTCGCCCCGGAATCGACGACGTAGAGCACCGATTCGTCCGGGGAGAAGGCCAGACCGTTGGGAGCGGTCAGATCGTCGGCGACCAGGGCGAGGTCCCCGGTGCCGGCGTCGATCCGGTACACGGCACAGGGCAGCTCGCGCCGCGCCTGGTAACCCTCGTAATAACCGCGGATCCCGTAGGCGGGATCGCTGAACCAGATCGAGCCGTCGGAGGAGACCACGACGTCGTTCGGCGAGTTGAGCGGCTTTCCCTCGTAGGAATCGGCGAGCACGGTGATCGCGCCGTCGTATTCGGTCCTGGTCACCCGCCGCCCGCCGTGCTCGCAGGTCACCAGCCGACCGGCGCGGTCCCGGGTGTTGCCGTTGGCGAAGTTCGACGGGCTCCGGAAGACGCCGATCTCGCCGCTCTCCTCAGACCAGCGCATCATCCGGTTGTTCGGGATGTCGCTCCACACCAGGTACCGGCCGTCGCCGAACCACACCGGGCCCTCCGCCCACCGGTACCCGGTGCCGAGCCGCTCGACGGAAGCGAGCTTTTCCTGGTATTTCGCGAAAGCGCCGTCGAAGACCTCGATCGCGGGATCGGGATACCGCTCGCTGGGTTGCCACACAGTCCCATCAGCCCCTTTGCCAGCCGGAAAGCACGACACCAGTGATCTTAGGCGCCGGTTTCGGACCGGGTTCAGACCGTGTAGTCGCCGAAACCCTTGCCCGTCTTACGGCCGAGACGCCCGGCGGTGACAAGGTGTTCCAGCAGCGGCGCGGGAGCGAAGCCGGCTTCGGAGAACTCGTCGTAGAGAGTGCGCTGGATGGCCAGCGAGACGTCCAGTCCGACGACGTCGAGCAGTTCGAACGGGCCCATCGGCAGGCCGCAGCCCACCTTCATCGCGGTGTCGATGTCCTCGGCCTGTGCGTAATGGGCTTCGAGCATCTTCACCGCGTCGTTGAGATAAGGGAAGAGCAGCGCGTTCACGATGAATCCGGCGCGGTCCGTGCAGTGCACCGGATGCTTGCCGACGGCCGCACACAGCGCGTGCGCGGTATCGATGACATCGGGCGCGGTCGCGATCGTGGCGACCACCTCGACCAGCTTCATGACCGGCGCGGGATTGAAGAAATGCATTCCCACGACGTCGGACAGCCGACTCGTCGCGGCGGCGCACTCGATGACCGGCAAAGAGGACGTCGTGGTGGCCAGGATCGTGCCGGGCCGGACCACCGCGTCCAGTGCGGCGAAGACCTCCCGCTTCACCCGGAGCTCTTCGGCCACCGCCTCCACCACGAAGTCCACTTCGGACAATCCGGCGAACTCCGTCACCGGGCTGATCCGCGCCGGCACCGCCGCCGCCTCCGATTCGGACAGCTTGCCCCGGCGCACCGCCCTGGCCAGCGACCTGGCCACCGCGTCCAGCGCCGCATCGGCCTTTTCCCGGCTCCGCGCGCGCAGCACGACGTCGTAACCATTCCTGGCGAAGACCTCCGCGATGCCGGTCGCCATGGTCCCGGTGCCGACCACTCCTACCCGGCGAACCGGGCGCACCCGCGAAGAGTCCACAGTGGACGATTCAAGGCCGTCGACGACGACCGGGGACCCTGGGCCGTCGTAGGTGTAGAAACCACGGCCGCTCTTGCGGCCCAGCAGCCCAGCCGTGATCATCTGCTTCAGCAGCGGCACCGGCGCGTGCAGGCGGTTGCGCGACTGGTGATACATCGAGTCCAGGATCTCGTAGGCGGTGTCCAGCCCGATCAGGTCGAGCAGCGCGAGTGGTCCCATCGGGTAACCGCAGCCGAACCGCATCGCGGCGTCCAGGTCCTCCCGCGTCGCGTAGCGCTGCTCGAACATCCGTACCGCGTGGTTGAGATAGCCGAACAGCAGCGCGTTCGCGATGAAGCCGGCGCGGTCGCCGATCACCACCGGGGTCTTGCCGAGGCGTCGCGCGAAAGCGACCACCTCGGCGATCACCGCGGGCTCGGTGACCACGGTCCGCACGATTTCGACGAGGCGGAGCACCGGCGCCGGGTTGAAGAAGTGCATCCCGACGACCTTGCCGGGACGCGAGGTGTGCACGCTGATCTCGGTCACCGAAAGCGACGAGGTGTTGGACGCGAACACCGCCTCCGGTTTGACGATCTTGTCCAGCTGTCCGAAGACGTCGGCCTTGAGGTCGAGGCTCTCCGGTACGGCCTCGATGACGAAGTCCACGTCCGCGAGGTCGGTCAGCGCCGTGGTGTAGCCGATCCGGTCGAGCAGTGCGGTGCGGTCCGCCTCGGTCAGCTTTCCCCCGGCGACCGCCCGCGCGCTGGAATGTTCGATGCGCCCGCGCCCGCGCGCGATGCCGTCCGCGTCGATTTCGACCCCGATGACATCGAGCCCGCACCGCGCGAGGACCTCGGCGATCCCCGAGCCCATCGTGCCCAGGCCGACCACTCCGACGCTTGCGATCACCATGGCGACCTCCATGGGTTACTCGCAGGTAACCCATCGATCATCCCACGCCGAACCGTTTCGCGCGAACGCGAAACCGGCCCGTTATCCGCGCGCCCCCGGTCCGACCACGGGAGACCGGGCTCCGCGCGTCACTTCGATCGGCCGGACACGCCGAGGTGACGATCAGTGCGTTCCGTCGGCCTCACCGAAGTGCCCCTCCACGAGCTCCGTTACGGTGCGCAGTGCCTGTTCGGCCTGCGCGCCGCGGGCACGGATCTCGATCCGGTCGCCCTTGCGCGCACCGAGCGACATCAGCGCCAGCACGCTGTGCGCGTCCGCCTCCTGCTCGCCCAACCGGACGCTGACGTCCGCCTCGATCCGGGCCAGGCTCCTGGCCAGCAGGGCGGCCGGGCGGGCGTGCAGGCCCACCTCGTTGCTCAACTCGAGTTCGACGCTTTCCACATCGACCGCGCCGGTCGCCGACGGCGCCTCCTGCCCCGGGGCGCCCGCGGCCGCCGCGGCCTGCCGGACCGCGGCCTGGTCGGCGCCGCCCTGTGCGGCCACCGCGGCGGCGACCGTGCCCTCGACGAACGGCGAGTCGGCGAGCACCGCCGCGCCCGGTTCGCCCATGGACTCGACCGCGAGTTCGGCGGTCATCTGCGCGCTGCCCAGGTCATAGAGGACGACAACGCCGTCACCGGAGTTCGCGCGCCGCAACGCCTCGACGACGCCGTCGTAATCGGTTCCGATACCGCCGCCGGGCACTCCGCCGACCGGGATCACCGTGACGTCGGGCGCCATCTGGGCGGCCACCTCCGCCAGGCCCTCGGCAAGCTTCGCACTGTGGGAGACCAGCACCAGGCCGACGCTCATCGCGCCGCCAGGGTCGCGAAGGAACCCAGCAGCAGCGCCGTGGATCGGGCGCCCGGATCCGTGTGCCCGGCACTGCGCTCGCCCAGGTAGGACGCCCTTCCCTTGCGTGCCACCAGATCCACCGTCGCCTCCGCACCCTTCGCCGCCGCGTCGGCGGCCGCGGCCAGGACGGCCGCCACGTCCGCGCCGGGCAGGCCGGCGGCGGCTTCACCCGCGGCGACCGCGGGCAGCAGGGCGTCCACCATCGTCTTGTCCCCCTCCACCGCCTTTCCGCGCGCCTGTACGCCTTCCAGCGCCGCGCGCAGGGCCGCGACCACGGCTTGAGTGTCCATTTCGGAGGCCGCTCCCACCACGGTGGCCGCACGCAGGAAGGCCGTGCCGAACAGCGGCCCGGCCGCGCCGCCGACCTTGGAGATCAACGTGGTGGCGGCCAGCTTCAACACCGCACCCGGCCCTTCCGGCACTCCACTGTCCAATGCGGACACAATGGCGGCGAAGCCGCGGTTCATGTTCTCGCCGTGGTCACCGTCGCCGATCGCCCGGTCCAGTTCGATCAGCTCGGCACGGTGCTCGGCGACCGTCTCCGCCGCCGCGCGCAAGGCGTCGGCGATCCCGTCCGCGGTGCATCCCATGTCAGGCCCTCCAGCGCAGTCCGGCGGTGTTGACCGGCGCGTCCCACAGTTCGGTCAGCTCGTCGTCCAGTTTCAGCAGGGTGATGCTCATGCCCTGCATTTCCAGGCTCGTGACGTAGGGACCCACCAGCCTGCGTTCCACGGTGATGCCGCGCTCGGCCAGTGCCCGCTCGGCGATCCCGTGCGCCAGATACAGCTCGATGAGCGGAGTGGCACCCATCGAGTTGGTGAACAGCAGCACCCGGTCCCCGCTCTCGAAGGGCAGATCCTCCACCACCGCCTCGACCATGCGCGCCACCACGTCGTCGGCCGGCTCGATCTTGGTTCGCTCCCGGCCCGGCTCGCCGTGGATGCCGATGCCGAACTCGATCTCGTCTTCCCCCAGGGTGAAACTCGGTTCGCCGACGTGTGGCACGGTCGGCGCGCCGAGCGCTAGCCCGATCGAGCGGACCTGACCGACCACGCGCCGAGCAAGCGCTTCCACCGCGTCCAGCGAGCCGCCGCGCTCGGCCGCGGCACCGGCGATCTTTTCCAGCAGCACGGTTCCACCGACGCCACGGCGGCCGGCGGTGAACGTCGAATCCGCGACCGCCACGTCGTCGTCGATCACCACGGTGCGCACGTCGAGCCCGTCCGCGGCGGCGAGTTCGCTCGCCGTCTCGAAGTTGAGCACGTCACCGGTGTAGTTCTTGACGATCAGCAACGCGCCCGCCGCACCGGTGGTGGTCTGGACCGCGGCCTGCACCGCGTCCGGAGTGGGCGAGGTGAACACCGCACCCGGCACCGCGGCGTCCAGCATTCCCCGGCCGACGAAGCCACCGTGCATCGGCTCGTGCCCGGAGCCACCACCGGAGATCACCGCGACCTTGCCCGCCACCGGCGCGTCCGCGCGGATGACGACGGCGGGGTCCTCCTGTACGCGCAGCAGATCGGCATGCGCCGCGGCGAGCCCGCGCAGGGATTCGATGACCACCGTGGACGGATCATTGATGATCTTCTTCATGCTGCCTCCGTTGGCCGACTGAGCCCTTGTTATCACGAGCGAGGCCGTTTGGGCAGCGCGGACCGGGCGATCTTGCGCACCTTCCGGCCCGGCGGCGGGGGCGGCGGGCCGCGACCGGGAGCGCGAAACGGCGAGGCCGGGCGGAAAGCGCACCGCCGCACCGGCCTCGCCGTGAAGGGGTCAGGCGATCATTCGCCGCTCGGCGGCTCCTCCGCGACGCGGATCGGCCGCAACACCGTCCACAGCACGAACACCGCGGTGAAGATGAGCAAACCGATACCGGCCCACAGGTTGATGTTCACGCCGGCCGCCTTGGCGAGCTCCGCCGAGGAGGTGAAACCGGCGCCCATGATCGTCAGAACCACGCCGTAGACCCCGGTCAGCAGCGAGATGATCAGCCGGATGTCCAACGCGGCGCGGCGCGTCCTGGGTGCTTCGTCAGCCATGAGTGCTCCTAGAAGATGAAGTTCAGCACGATCGTGATGACCAGGGCGATTCCGGCGAGGAGGCCCGGCTTGCGGTACCAGCCGCCGTCCTCACCCGTGGACGAGTGCTGCCTGGTCGCCTTGGGCGTCAGCGAGTAGACGAGTCCGACCAGTTCCGCGTCCGGCATCGGCTTGGTGACCAGGGTGACCAGAACGCTGACCACGATATCGACGATGAACGCCACCGAAGCGGCGACGAAGCTGGTTCCTTGCCCCGGCAGCGTGAACACCCCGACCTGGTCGAGCACGAACACGGCGACCGCGGACGCGGTGCCGAGGACCAGACCGGACCACCCGGCGGCCGGGCTCATCCGCTTCCAGAACATGCCCAGGATGAAGGTCGCGAACAGCGGCGCGTTGAAGAACGAGAACAGGGTCTGGAGATAGTCCATCAGGTTCGAGTACGACGACGCGATGAACGCCGTGCCGATCGCCAGGATCGAGGCGGCCGCGGTCACCCCGCGACCGAGGCTCAGGTAGTACCGGTCCGGCCGGTCCTTCCTGACGTAGGTCTGCCAGACGTCGTAGGTGAACACGGTGTTGAACGAGGACAGGTTGGCCGCCATGCCCGCCATGAACGAGGCGAGCAGACCCGCGATCGCGATCCCGAGCATGCCGTTGGGCAGCAGGTCACGCATGAGCAGGAGCAGCGCGTCGTTGAAGGTCGCCCCGCTGGGCGCGCTGTTGCCCGCCATCAGCGCGATCTTGTTCGGGCCCTCCAGCTCGGTCACGGTCACCGCGGCGATCATGCCCGGGATGATCACGATGAACGGGATGAAGATCTTCGGGAACGCGCCGATGATCGGCGTGCGCCGGGCCGCGGACATGCTCTTGGACGCCATCGCGCGCTGGACCTCGACGAAGTTCGTCGTCCAGTAGCCGAAGGAAAGCACGAAGCCGAGGCCGAAGACCAGGCCGAGCACCGACAGGAAGTTGCTGCCGAACCCGGTGAGCTGGTTGCCCGGCCAGGAATGCAGCTGCTCGGCACCGCCAGGGCCGTTGGTGATCTTGTCGACCAGCCCCTGCCAGCCGCCGACCTTGACCAGGCCGACCACGGTGAGCGGCAGCAGCGCGGCGACGATGACGAAGAACTGCAACACCTCGTTGTAGATCGCGGCGGACAGGCCACCGAGCGCGGTGTAGGTCAGCACGATCACGGCCGCGACGATGATGGAGATCCAGATCGGCCAGCCGAGCAGCAGGTTCACCACGCTGGCCAGCAGGTACAGGTTCGCGCCGGCGATCAGGATCTGGGCCAGCGCGAAGCTCAGGCCGTTGACCAGGTGCGCGGTCGGGCCGAAGCGGCGCCGCATGAACTCGGGGACGCTGCGGACCTTGGAGCCGTAGTAGAACGGCATCATCACGACGCCGAGGAACAGCATCGCCGGAATGGCGCCGATCCAGTAGTAGTGCGCGGTCGGCATCCCGTATTCCGCGCCGTTGGCCGACATCCCCATGATCTCGACGGCGCCGAGGTTCGCCGAGATGAAGGCGAGACCCGTGACCCAGGCCGGAAGCGACCGGCCGGAGAGGAAGAAGTCGAGGCTGCTGGACACCTGCCTCCGGGCGAGGTAGCCGATGCCGAGCACCAGGACGAAGTAGAACGCGAGTAACACGTAGTCAATCGCGTTGGCGTTAAGTCGCAGGTTCGCTGCGGCTAAGACATGCACCGGTGCACACCTCCGGAGTCAACACCATCAAACAAGAAACATCAGCATCAATGACGAGCGCACATTACTACCAAGTAGCCGATGGGGTGAACCATGCGTGGGCTCCTTGATCGACTTGAGATCAAGAAAGCGGCGCGGTGAGCACAGAGCGTGCGGATCAATCCGACATCGGCGCCACAATCACCCAGACTCGCCACACTTACGGTCGAACATCGCGCTCACCACAGGTGAGGACGGCACACCGCCCACACCGCACATCGCAGTCGGTGTCGACCATGACGGACGAAGAGCACACACACCCCGGAGGCGCGAGCTCTGCGGCATGACAGCGGACGTCCGTCGGCTCAACCGCGATCAACTTCTCTCCATCGCCTTCGCTGCGGGACTTCCTGGTCTGGCACGCTCGTCCGCGGCGCGGGACCACGTACCGGCCCCGGAGTCCGAATCGGTACCAGCCGCGCTTCGCAGGCAGTGGTGACACCTCTGGCACCGGCCGTCGAGCAGGTGAAAGCACCTTCTCGAGACAAGATCGCTCGCACCAGCAGGCAGCCACCCGAGCCGAACCAGACACAACGAGTACGGCGACAACCGCCACCGTCACTACGGCATACCGCCGGGCACCGGGGTAAAGGTCAGAACAGCCGGAACTCGTCGGATTCGGTGCCGCGCAGCTGGTCGTAGTCCAGGGTCACGCACCGGATACCGCGGTCCTCGGCGAGCGTGCGGGCCTGCGGCTTGATCAGCTGCGCGGCGAACACGCCCTGCACGGGCGCGAGCAGCGGGTCACGGTTGAGCAGTTCCAGGTACCGCGTCAGCTGTTCGACCCCGTCGATCTCGCCGCGGCGCTTGATCTCCACGGCGACCGCGCCACCCCCGCCGTCCCGCGCGAGGATGTCGACCGGCCCGATCGCCGTCGGGTACTCGCGGCGGACGAGGCTGTACCCCTCGCCCAGGGTGGTGATGTGCTCGGCGAGCAGCTCCTGGAGATGCGCCTCGACGCCGTCCTTGACCAGGCCGGGCTCCGCGCCCAGTTCGTGCTTGACCTCGTCGAGCCGCTCCGCGATGGTGATCACGAGCTTTTCGCCGCTCTTGTTCTGCACGGTCCAGATGTCGCCGTCCTCGATCAGCCAGCACGGCGGGCTCATCCAGTTCAGCGGCTTGTAGGCGCGGTCGTCGGAGTGCACGGAGACCGAGCCGTCCGCCTTGATCAGCAGCAGCCGGACCGCCATCGGCAGATGGGCGGTCAGCCGGCCGGCGTAATCGACCTGACAGCGAGCGATGACGAGACGCACCCGGCGAGAGTAGAAGACCGCTCGGCACACTGGACACGTGGATCCCATTCAGCAGCTCAGCTCGGTCGAGGTGTATCGCAACAACTGGATGACCGTCCGCGAAGACGGCATCTCCCGGCCCGACGGGTCACAGGGTGTCTATGCCGTGGTGGACAAGCCCGACTACGCGCTGGTCATTCCCTTCGACGGAGACCGGCTCCACCTCGTCGAACAGTTCCGTTACCCGATCGGGTTACGGAGGTGGGAATTCCCTCAGGGCACGGCGCCTGATCTGGCCGACGTGCCCGCCCGGGAACTGGCCGCCCGGGAACTGCGGGAGGAAACGGGGCTCATCGCCGGCCGGATGACGGACCTCGGGTCGCTCGACGTCGCACCCGGCATGTCGAGCCAGCGCGGCCGGGTCTTCCTGGCCACCGAACTCACCCAAGGTCCCCACGACCGGGAGCACGAGGAACAGGACATGCGCACCGGCTGGTTCACGCGTGATCAGTTCGAGAAGCTGATCGTGCGTGGCGAGATCACCGACGCGCAGAGCCTCGCCGCATATCTGTTGCTGCGGTTTCACGAGCGCGGATAGCGCACGATCCTCTCTCCTGGGAAAGCGCTTTCAACCGCGACGCGACAGCGACTCCGTGCTCCGCGTGCCCCGGCTAGTCCGTCCACTCGGGCCGACGCTTCTCCAGGAAGGCGGCCATACCTTCCTTCGCACCGGGTGTCTGCGACGCCGCGGCCATGGCCTCGACGGCGAGCGCGTAGGCGTCGGCTTCGGGGCGGTCGAGCTGTGCGTACAAGGTCTGCTTGCCCAGCGCCTTGCTCGCACGGCTGCCCCGCGTCGCCCTCGCGAGCAGCTCGGCGACGGCCTGGTCCAGCTCGTCGTCCGGCACGACCCGGTTGACCAGGCCCCAGTCGAGTGCGGTGGCCGCGTCGATCACGTCACCGGTGAGCGCCAGCTCCATCAGCCGCTTGCGGCCGACCGCCCTGGCGACCGGCACGGCCGGGGTGTGACAGAACCAGCCACCCTTGCCGCCGGGCAGCGCGAATCCGGCCGACTCCGCCGCGATCGCCAGGTCACAGGAGGCCACCAGCTGGCAACCGGCCGCGGTGGCGAGCCCGTGGACTCTCGCGATGACGACCTGCGGCACCGACTGGATGGTGTGCATCAGGTCGGTGCACAGCTTGAGCAGCGCGCGGGTCCCGGCCAGGTCACGCGCGGCGACGTCGGCGAAGTCGTGTCCGGCGGAGAACACCGGGCCCGCCCCGGCCAGCACGATGCCGGTCGCGTCCGACTCGGCGATCGCGCGGAAGGCCGAAAGCAACTCGCCGAGGTGCTCCGCGGACAGCGAGTTCCGCCGCGATGCCCGGTTCATCGTGATGGTGACGGTCGCGCCCTCGCGCTTGAGAAGGATGTGTTCGTACTCGGCCATACCCCTGACGCTACGACGCCGAGGCGCCCTACGGAAGGCGCGGGAGCACCCGGCGCGCCTCGACGACAACCCGGCAACACTGCCTCAGCCACGGTCGAGGACGGCATGGAGGAACTCACGGGTGCGGGGGTTGCCGGGCGCGGTGAACAGTTCGGCGGGCGGGGCGCTTTCGATCACCCGGCCGTGGTCGAACATCATGACCCGGTCGGACACGTCACGGGCGAACTGCATCTCGTGGGTGACACAGAGGAACGTGATGTTCGTGGTCGAGGCGATGTCCTTGAGCAGCGCGAGCACACCGGCCACCAGTTCAGGGTCGAGCGCCGAGGTGACCTCGTCGAGCAACAACACCTCCGGACGCATCGCGAGCGCGCGGGCGATGGCGACGCGCTGCTGCTGACCGCCGGAGAGGCGGCTCGGGTGGGCCTTCGCCTTCTCCGACAGTCCCACCATGTCCAGCAGGCCAAGGGCACGGGACTCGGCCTCCCCTTTGGACAGTCCGAGCGCGCGGATGGGGGCCTCGCTGATGTTCTGCAGCACGTTCATGTTGGGGAACAGGTTGAACTGCTGGAACACCATCCCGATCCGCCGGCGCAACCGGCGCAGGTGTTTCTCGTTCGCCGGCACCAGTTTGCCGTCGCGCTCGACGTGGGTGAGACATTCGCCGCCCACGTGGATGGTGCCCCCGTCGACCCGTTCCAAGGTCATCAGCAGCCGCAGGATCGTGGTCTTGCCGGAGCCGCTCGGGCCGATCAGGGTCACGAACTCGCCGGGTCCGACCGCGAAGTCCAGATCGTTCAGCACGACATGGTCCCCGTACTTCTTGCGCACCCGGGAGAACCGGACCATCTCAGAGCTGTCCGACACGACGTTCCAACCTTCTCACCAGAATCGACGCGGGATAGCTGATCAGCAGGAACATGACGCCGGCAAGGGTGTAGGGCTCGACCACACGGAAGGTCTCGGCACCCTGTTCCTTGGCTCGGTTGAGGACGTCCAGCACACCGATCGCGAGCAGCAACGGGGTCTCCTTGAACATGGAGATCGTGTAGTTGCCCAGCGCCGGGATCACCCTCGGCACGGCCTGCGGCAGGACGACCTCCGTCCACACCCGAGTGCGCGGCAGGCTCAGCGCGGTGGCGGCTTCCCACTGTCCTTTCGCGACCGCATCGATCCCGGCCCGGTACACCTCGGAGGTGTAGGTGGCGTAATGGATGCCGAGCGCGACCACGCCGGTGAAGAACGCGGACGGCTGGATGCCCAGCAGTGGCCAGAGCAGGTAGAAAATCACGAAGACCTGGATCAGGAGCGGCGTGCTGCGCACGAACTCGATGAACAGGTAAACCAGCTGGCTGAGCACCGGGATCCGGGACCGGCGGAGCAGTGCCAGCACCAGACCCAGCACGTAGGCCAGCGCGGAGCCCGCCACGGTGAGCTCGAGGGTCACCAGCAGCCCATCCAGCAGCAGCGGGATCGAGGCGTAGGCGTTCGACCAGTCCCAGGTCATCAGCTCACCTCCGCCTGTGCCGTCCTGCCGCCGACCCGCGCGCCGGTCACCGGCGTCCTCCCGAGGCGCCGCGCCGTGATCCGTTCCAGGAGCCGCATCACGGCGGTGATCGCGATCGCGATGAGCAGATAGCAGACGAGCTCGACCACATAGATGAAGACGAGCCGGCTCCCGTACACGGGCCGCAAGAGTTCACCTCGCTCGGTGATCTCGCCGGCGGAGATGAAGAACAGCAGGGCCGTGCTCTTCATCAGCTGGATGAAGAGATTGTTGAACGGCGGCAGCATTTCCACGATCGCCTGAGGCAGGAGCACCCGGAACATCCGCTGTGCCGGGCCGAAGCTCAACGCCACCGCGCCTTCCCGCTGGGCCCGGGGTACCGACCGCACGGCGCCGCGGACGATTTCCGCGCCGTAGGCGCCGTGGTTGAGTCCCAGCACGAGGATCCCGGCGGAGAGCGGGATGAGCTTGAAGCCCACCAGCGCGGGAAGCACGAAGTACAACCAGAACAGCTGCACCACCTCGGAGGTCCCACGGAATCCCTCGACATACACGCGGCTGATACCGCGCACGGTCCTCGACGGCGAAAGCATCGCCAGCCCGGCCGCGAAGGAGAGCACGATCGTCAGCGTGATCCCGCCCAACGTCGCGTAGATCGTGATCGGAACCCCACGCAGGATCGAGGAAAGAATATTCGAATAGGGCTCGGACACGGTGGCTTCCCAGGATCAGGCGGCACACAACTGTGCGGTCGTGAGACTCGGATTGGGCAGGTTGGCGGCCGTGAACCCGAAGGGGGAGGCGATCGTCAGCCATTGGCCGTTGTTGTGCAGGGTCGCGAGCTGGGTGTTGAACGCCTGCTGCAACGAGGTGTCCCCCTGGCGGAAGACGAATCCGCCCGCGGAAGTCACCGGCTGGCCGTTCTGCGTCGGGGTGTATCCCGGGGTGACCTGCACGCCGGCACCGGGGTTCTGCTGCGCCAGCCATTTCAGCGAGATGTCGGTGAGCGCCGCGCAGTAGACCCGGCCCGTGGTCACCGCGCGCAGCATGTTGTCCTGGGTGTCGAGCACGACGATGTTGCTGTCCGGCACCCCGGCGCTTTCCGCATACCCCTTTTCCACGGCCGCGGAAAGCACCGTGACGGTCAATCCCTTGGCCGCGACGTCCTGGAGTGTCGCGACGTTCTGCGGATTTCCGACCGGCACCAGCAGGGCGGTCAGCGCGGAATAGTCCGGGTTGGAGAACAGCGCGGCCCGACACCGTGCCGGTGTGATGTTCATACCGGCCGCCACCACGTCGAACTGTTGCGCGTTCAACGCGGGAATCAACTGGTCGAAGGGGACCACGCTGGCCTGCACGGTGGTGATGCCCATTCCCTGGAATGCCGCCCGGGCCACGTTCGGCGCTTCACCGGTGACATTTCCGGACGAGTCGGCGAAGCCGTAGGGGGCCTCGTTGGCGATGCCGATCTTGATCGTCCTGGAGCCCTGGGCCCTGGTCAACGTGTCTCCGCTGCCCGTGCTCTGACAGGCCGACAGCCCGACGATACCGACCCCGGCGAACGCCGACCACCTGAGCAGATCTCGTCGCGTCCACTCGCCGTGTGCCATGGTCGCACCTCTTTTCGATTCGTCTTGTTCACCGAACGTAGAAGGCGCGCGAATGAGCGGCAAATCGATGTCACCCGCGACGGGGCGGTTTATGGTCCTTGATTATAGACCCTGTGTTTCCCGAATGAGCGTGACGATTTCGTCCATGATGCCGGTGAGCGCGTAATCCTTGGGCGTGAAAACCCGGACCACCCCGTGTTCACGGAGCAGTTTCGCGTCCGCCTCCGGAATGATGCCGCCGACGATCACCGGAACGTCCCCGGCACCGGCCGCGCGCAAGCCCGCCAGGACATCGGGCACGACCGCCAGATGGGATCCGGACAACACGGACAGGCCCACGACGTGCACGCCTTCCTGTACCGCCGCGGCGACGATCTGCTCGGACGTGAGCCGGATACCCTGATAGACCACTTCGAAACCCGCATCCCTGGCCCGGACCGCGACCTGCTCGGCGCCGTTGGAATGCCCGTCCAGTCCCGGCTTGCCGACCAGGATGCGCAAGCGTTCACCGAGTTCCTCGCCGGTCGCCCGAACACGGTCCCGGACCCGGGCCAGTTCGGCGGGATCGTCCTCGTGCGACGCCGTCGACACCCCGGTGGGCGCCCGGTATTCGCCGAACACCTCGCGCAGCGCGCCCGCCCACTCGCCGGTCGTCACTCCAGCCCGAGCGCAGCTCAGCGTCGGTTCGAAAAGGTTTTCCGTGCCCTTCGCGGCAGCCTTGAGCGCACCCAGGGCGTCCGCGACCGCCGCGTTGTCCCGCCCCTGGCGCCATTCCTCGACCGCGGCGATCGCGCGCTTTTCCACGGCGGGATCGACCGTCACGATCGCGGCGGCCCCCTCTTCCTGAAGCGGGCTCGGCTCGGTCGTGTCGAACCGATTGACGCCGACGACGACCCGCGCGCCGCTTTCCACCCCGCGGCGGTACTCGGCGAGCGAGGAAACCAGACGGGATTTCATGTAGCCGCTTTCCACCGCGGCGACCGCCCCGCCCAGTTCCCGGACCCGTTCGATCTCTTCGCGGGCACCGGCGACCAGCTCGTCCACTTTGGCCTCGACAACCCGCGATCCGGCGAAGATGTCCTCGTATTCCAGCAGATCCGTCTCAAAGGCGAGCACCTGCTGCATGCGCAGCGCCCACTGCTGGTCCCACGGTCGGGGCAGGCCGAGCGCCTCGTTCCAGGCCGGCAGCTGGATCGCGCGGGCACGGGAGTCCCGCGAGAGCGCCACGCCGAGCATTTCCAGCACGATGCGCTGCACGTTGTTCTCGGGCTGCGCCTCGGTGAGCCCGAGCGAATTGACCTGCACCCCGTAGCGCAGCCGGCGCGCCTTCGGATCGGTCACGCCGTAGCGCTCGCGGGTGATCTCGTCCCACAGCGCGGTGAACGCCCGCATCTTGCACATCTCCTCGACGAATCGCACCCCGGCGTTGACGAAGAAGGAGATACGGCCGACCACCCGCGCCATGTCGGCTTCGGCGATCTGTCCGGAATCCCGGACCGCGTCGAGCACGGCCATGGCCGTGGACAACGCGTAAGCGATTTCCTCGGTCGGCGTCGCGCCCGCCTCCTGGAGGTGATAGCTGCAGATGTTGATCGGGTTCCACCGGGGGAGGTGGTGGACGGTCCAGGCGATCAGATCGGCGGTCAGCCGCAGGCTCGGCGCCGGCGGGAAGATGTGGGTCCCGCGGGAAAGGTATTCCTTGATGATGTCGTTCTGGGTGGTGCCGGACAGCCGGCTCGGCAGCTCTCTCCCCGGGCTCGCACCACGCGCGGCGGCCTGTTCCTCGGCGACGGTGACGTAGAGCGCCAGCAGCCACATCGCGGGCGCGTTGATCGTCATCGACGTGTTGGCCTCGGCGAGCGGGATACCGTCGAAGAGCCTGCGCATGTCGCCGATGTGCGTGATCGGCACGCCCACCTTCCCGACCTCGCCCCTGGCCAGCGGGTGATCCGGGTCGTACCCGGTCTGCGTGGGCAGGTCGAAGGCGACGGACAGGCCGGTCTGGCCCTTCGCGAGGTTGCGGCGGTAAAGCTCGTTGGACGCCGCCGCCGAGGAGTGCCCCGCATACGTGCGCATGACCCAGGGCCGGTCCCGCTCACGATCCGTGGGATAG
>DASSAD010000121.1:0-11636 GCA_035685725.1 Amycolatopsis sp.
GGCACCGAAGGAGCAATCTCCCCGCCAATCTCTCAGGTATCAGCTACCGCTTCGCGCCAGGCCACTCTGGAAAGCAGGCGCGCCGTCGGCGTCTCACCCAAGGTGAAAGCCGCGCGAGCGGTGAAACTCTCAGGTGCCATGACAGAGGGGGAGTTCCCGTACACGACCCAGAGGAGCTCCCGATGTCCTTCGCCGATCGCCACATCGGACCCGCCGCACACGAACGAGCCAAGATGCTCGCGGAATGCGGGTACGGGAGTCTGGACGCGCTGATCGACGACGCCGTCCCCGCGGCCATCCGGGACCACCGCGAGCTGAACCTGCCGCCGGCCGCTTCCGAGGTCGAGGCCACCGCCGAACTGCGCGCGCTCGCCGCGAAGAACCGCCCGATGACGCAGATGATCGGGCTGGGCTTCCACGACACCGTCACGCCGCCGGTGATCCGCCGCAACGTGCTGGAGAGCCCGGCCTGGTACACCGCGTACACGCCGTACCAGCCGGAGATCTCACAGGGCCGCCTCGAAGCGCTGCTCACCTTCCAGACCATGGTCTCCGGGCTGACCGGCCTCGACCTCGCCAACGCCTCTCTGCTCGACGAGTCCACCGCCGTGGCCGAAGCCGTGCTGCTCATGCGGCGGGTCTCGAAGGCCTCCTCGGCCCGGGTGGTGCTGGACGCCGAGTGCCTGCCACAGACGATCGCGGTGGTCCGCACGCGGGCCGAAGCGGTGGGCATCGAGGTCGAGGTGCGCGACCTGGCGACCGGGCTGCCGGACGAGTTCTTCGGTGTGATCGTGCAGTATCCGGGTGCTTCCGGAGTGTTGCGGGACAAGGGTTTCTACGCGTCGGTCGGTACCGCCGCGAAGGAGGCGGGCGCTCTCTACACCGTCGCCGCCGACCTGCTGGCGCTCACCATGATCGCCGCGCCGGGTGACTTCGGCGCGGACATCGCCGCCGGCACGACACAGCGTTTCGGAGTGCCGCTCGGTTACGGCGGCCCGCACGCCGGGTACCTCGCCGTCCGCTCCGGGCTGGAACGGTCGTTGCCGGGACGCCTGGTCGGTGTCTCCGTGGACGCCGATGGCAACCCGGCGTACCGGCTCGCGCTGCAGACCCGTGAGCAGCACATCCGCCGCGAGAAGGCCACCTCGAACATCTGCACCGCGCAGGTCCTGCCGGCTGTGCTGGCCGCCATGTACGCGGTGTACCACGGTCCCGACGGGCTCAAGGCCGTCGCCGAGCGGGTGCACGGGCTGGCCACCGGGCTCGCCGAGAAGCTGCGTGCAGCCGGTGCCCGGGTCGTGCACGACACCTTCTTCGACACCGTCCTCGTCCGCGTGCCGGGCGGAGCCGGGGAAGTGGTCGAGCGGGCCCGGCGGTCCGGTGTCAACCTGGGTCAGGCGGACGCCGACCACGTGCGGATCGCCTGCGATGAAGTGACCACAGTGGACATCGTGGACCGCGTGCTGCGCGCCTTCGGCGTGGCGGCCACCGCTGCGCCCGGCCCGGTCGCGCTGCCCGCCGGACTGGCCCGCACCAGTGGTTACCTGACAGCCGACGTGTTCCACACCCACCGGTCCGAAACCGCGATGCTGCGCTACCTGCGGCGACTGTCCGATCAGGACTACGCGCTGGACCGCGGCATGATCCCGCTGGGCTCGTGCACCATGAAGCTCAACGCCACCGCCGAGATGGAGCCGATCAGCTGGCCGGAGTTCGCCGGCCTGCACCCCTTCGCCCCGGCCGAGGACGCCGCCGGGTACCGCGAACTGATCGATCAGCTGTGCGCGTGGCTGGCCGAGGTCACCGGCTACGATCGCGTTTCGGTGCAGCCCAACGCCGGCAGCCAGGGGGAGCTGGCCGGGTTGCTGGCGATCCGCGCCTATCACCGTGATCACGGGCAGCCGGAGCGCGACGTCTGCCTCATCCCGTCCTCGGCGCACGGCACGAACGCGGCTTCGGCGGTGCTCGCGGGCCTGCGCGTGGTGGTCGTCGCCTGCAACGCCGACGGCGACGTCGACCTCGCCGACCTGCGGTCCAAAGTGGACGAACACCGCGCGACGCTGGCCGCCATCATGGTCACCTACCCGTCCACGCACGGGGTGTACGAGACCGGCATCGCGGAGCTCGCGCGGATCGTGCACGAGGGCGGTGGCCAGGTCTACGTGGACGGAGCCAACCTCAACGCGCTGCTCGGCCTGGCCAAGCCGGGCGAGTTCGGCGGCGATGTCTCCCACCTGAACCTGCACAAGACGTTCTGCATCCCGCACGGCGGCGGGGGGCCGGGTGTCGGGCCGGTGGCCGTGCGCGAGCACCTCGCGCCGTACCTGCCGGGCCATCCGCTCCCTGGCGGTGACCCGGAGGGCGCGGACGTGCCCGTCGGGCCCATCGCGTCCGCGCCGTTCGGGTCCGCCTCGATCCTGCCGATCTCGTGGGCCTACATCCGGATGATGGGCGCGGCCGGGCTGACCCGGGCGACCAAGGTCGCCGTGCTGGCGGCGAACTACGTGGCCGCGCGCCTGTCCCCGCACTACCCGGTGCTCTACGCCGGGCGGGACGGGCTGGTCGCCCACGAATGCATCCTCGACCTGCGAGCGCTCACCAAGCGCACCGGCGTGACCGTGGAGGACGTCGCGAAGCGTCTGGTGGACTACGGTTTCCACGCTCCGACGATGTCCTTCCCGGTGGCCGGCACGCTGATGGTGGAGCCGACCGAAAGCGAGGACGTCGCCGAGATCGACCGGTTCTGCGCCGCGATGATCGCGATCCGCCGCGAGATCGAAGACGTCGCCGACGGGCGCTGGCCGGTCGAGCGCAGCCCGCTGCGCAACGCCCCGCACACCGCCGAAACCCTGACCGGCGACTGGGATCTGCCCTACGATCGCCGCACCGCGGTGTTCCCCGCCGGGGTGTCGGCCAAGACCAAGTACTGGCCGCCGGTCCGCCGGATCGACGGTGCGCGTGGCGACCGGAACCTCGTCTGCTCCTGCCCGCCGGTTTCCGAGTACTCCGCCGGGTACGTCCCCGAACCGCCTGCCCAGACCGCTCGTTCCGGCCGCTGAAGGGGCTGATGCAACATGCATACCGCGCTCTACGGAGTCCACAAAGGACTGAACGCGTCGTTCACCGACTTCGCCGGCTGGGAGATGCCGGTGCGGTATTCCAGCGAGCTCGCCGAGCATCGCGCGGTGCGCCGGGCCGCCGGGCTGTTCGATCTCTCCCATATGGGCGAGATCGAGCTGACCGGCCCGGAGGCGGCCGCGGCGCTCGACTACGCGCTGGTCGGGACCGCCTCCGCGGTCAAGGTCGGCCGCGCCCGCTACACCATGATGTGCGATCCGCGGGGCGGGATCCTCGACGATCTCGTGCTCTACCGGTTCGACGAGCGGAAGTTCCTCGTCGTGGCCAACGCCTCCAACGCCGCAGTGGTGTTCGCCGAGCTGATCAAACGGGCCGGGTCCTTCGACACCGAGGTGACCGACCGCTCGGCCGAAACCGCGCTGATCGCGGTGCAGGGGCCGCGCGCGGCGGACATCGTCGGTTCGGTCACCGGCGCCGATCTGGGCGGCCTCCGGTATTACGCGAGCATTCCGGCGAACGTGGGTGGACACGACGTGGTGCTCGCGCGGACCGGCTACACCGGTGAGGACGGTTTCGAGCTGTTCCTGCCCGCGACCGAGGCCGCCGACCTGTGGCGCGTCCTCACCGAGGCCGGTGCGCCGGCCGGGTTGCTGCCGGCCGGCCTGGCGTGCCGCGACACGCTTCGGCTCGAAGCCGGAATGCCGTTGTACGGCAACGAACTCACCACCGAAGTGTCCCCGTTCGACGCGAATCTCGGCCGCGTGGTGAAGTTCGACAAGCCGGACTTCGTGGGCAAGGCGGCACTGGCCGAGCGGCGCGAACCCGCACAGGTACTGGCCGGCCTGCGCGGCATGGGCCGCCGGTCGCCGCGGCACGGTTACCGGGTGCTCGACGGCGAGCGCGAGGTCGGGACGGTGACCAGCGGCGCGCTGTCGCCAACGCTCGGGTATCCGATCGCGATGGCTTATCTCCCCAGGGAACTCGGCGAACCAGGGACCGAACTGACCGTCGACATCCGGGGACGGATCGAGCCGGTCGAGGTCGTTTCGCTGCCCTTCTACCAGAGAGCCTGACATGGCGATCAGCGTCTTCGACCTGTTCTCCGTCGGGATCGGGCCGTCGAGTTCGCACACCGTCGGACCGATGCGCGCCGCCCGCATGTTCGTGGAGCGGCTCGCCGAGGACGGGACGCTGTCCCGGACCAGGCGGGTGTCCGTGGAGCTGTTCGGGTCGCTGGGCGCGACCGGGCACGGACACGGCAGTGACAAGGCCGTGCTGCTGGGCCTTTCCGGAGAGCGGCCGGAGGAGGTCGACACCGACGCGGTATCCGACCTCGTCGCGGGCATCCGCGGATCGGGACGCCTCAAACTCGGGGGCACGCACGAGATCGGGTTCGCCGAGGACCGCGACCTCGTGCTGCACCGGCGGAAATCCCTGCCGGAACACCCCAACGGCATGATCTTTCGCGCCCACGCCGACGAAGTGCTCGCCGAGCGCACGTACTACTCGGTCGGCGGCGGCTTCGTGCGCGACGGGGACGTGGGTGCGGGCAAGATCGTGGCCGACAGCACGCGGCTGCCTCACCCGTTCGCGACCGGGGCGGAGCTGCTCGCGCACTGCCGGGAAACCGGTCTGCCGGTCAGCGAGATCATGCTGCGCAACGAGTTGTCGTGGCGAACCGCCGACGAGGTCAGGGCGGGGCTGCTCGGGATCTGGCACGTCATGGTGGAATGCGTGCGCGACGGCTGTGCGCACGAAGGCGTGCTACCCGGCGGGTTGAAGGTGCAGCGGCGTGCGAAAGCCTTGCACCGCAAGCTCCTCACCGAGGACGGCGCCGGGGATTCGTTGTACGCCATGGATTGGGTGAGCCTCTACGCGTTGGCCGTCAACGAGGAGAACGCCTCGGGCGGCCGTGTGGTGACGGCGCCGACGAACGGGGCGGCCGGGATCATCCACGCGGTTCTGCACTACTACCGGCGGTTCGTCACGGGGTCCGGGGACGACGGGGTGGTCACCTTCCTGCTCACCGCCGGCGCGATCGGGTCGATCCTCAAACAGACCGGGTCCATTTCGGGGGCCGAGGTCGGCTGTCAGGGCGAGGTCGGTTCGGCCTGCGCGATGGCCGCGGCGGGGCTCACCGAGGTACTCGGCGGGACCGCGGCCCAGGTGGAGAACGCGGCCGAGATCGGGGTGGAGCACCACCTCGGGCTGACCTGTGATCCGGTCGGCGGACTCGTGCAGATCCCGTGCATCGAGCGCAACGCGGTCGGCGCGGCGAAGGCGATCCACGCCGCGCGGATGGCTTTGCGCGGCGACGGCAACCACGTCGTCGCGCTGGACAAGGCGATCAAGACGATGCGCGAGACCGGTGCCGACATGAAGGTCAAGTACAAGGAGACGGCGCGCGGCGGGCTGGCCGTCAACGTCATCGAATGCTGACCGGATCAGGCCGCCGACCGGGGTGGGGCAGGATGGCGGGGTGACAGTGGCGTGACGGTGGCATGACAGCGATGTGACGGCGGGGGTGCTGGCGGGGTTGACGGCGGGAGTGACACCGCGGGAACGGCCGATCAGATGGCCCGATCGGTGGTAGGAGTGGACTCCGCCGCCGACGCGCTGCTGCGGCCGGTGCGGGCCGGGAACGCCTTCGAGGAGACGGTCGAGCGGCTGCTCCAGGCGATCCGGCTCGGTGCCGTCGGCGCCGGGGAGCGGTTGCCTCCCGAACGCGCGCTCGCCGAGCGGCTGGGAATCAGCCGGGTCACCCTGCGGGAGGCGATCCACGCCCTGGCCGATGCCGGCTATGTCGAGTCACGGCGGGGCCGCTACGGCGGCACCTTCGTCACCGCGACACTGCCGACCCCGCCCGATGGCGCCGAACGGAGCTTCGATCGCGCGTCGCTCGAAGACGTGCTGAGCCTGCGGTACGTCCTGGAGACCGGTGCGGCCGAGCTGGGCGCGGCGCGCGAGCTGGCGCCGTCCGAGCGCGCGCACCTCACCGCCACCCTGGCCGAAGCGTCGGCCGCCGGCCTGACCGACTACCGGCGCCGCGATTCCCGACTGCACCTCGCGATCGCCGAGGTCACCGCGTCGGCTTCGCTCACGTCGGCGGTCGCGGACGCGCGGACCCGGGTCAACGGCTTCCTCGACCAGATCCCGCTGCTGGAGCCGAATCTCGGTCACTCGAACGACCAGCACCACCGGATCGTCGAGGCGGTACTGGCCGGCGACGTCACCGGTGCGCGCCAGGCCATGGCCGAACATCTCGACGGCACCGCCTCGCTGCTGCGCGCTTTTCTCAGCTAGACCGCGAATTCACGAGGTCACCAGAACCAGGGTGAACCCGTCGTAGCCCTTCACGCCGACGGTTTGCAACGCCGTGGCGTCGGCGCGGGGTTCGGCCGCGATCAGCTCATGCATCCGGCGCACGGCGCGCACCGACGGATCGTCCGACCGCGCGTCGGCGACTTCGCCCCCGCGCACCACATTGTCGGCGATGATCATCGTGCCCGGCCGGGACAGCCGCATCGCCCACTGGAAGTACTCGGGATAGCCCGGCTTGTCCGCGTCGATGAAGACCAGATCGAACGATTCGGTGACGCTCGGCAGGATCTCCAGCGCGGGCCCGAGGCGGACCTCCACGAGCTCGGACAGCCCGGCCGTCGCGATGTTCGCCCTGGCCACCTCGGCGTGTTTCGGATTCGCTTCCAGCGAAAGCAGGCGGCCGTCCGGGGGCAGCGCCCGGCCCAGCCAGATCGTGCTGTATCCGCCGAGCGTGCCGAGCTCGAGGATGCTCCGCACGCGGCCGAACCGGGCCAGCAGGTACAGGAGTTTCCCCTGGTTGGGCGCGACGGCGATCCGGGGCAGCCCCGCGGCGTCACTGGCTTCGCGCGTTTCGGCGAGCACCGGATCGGGTTCGATCAACTCCGCGGTCAGGTATTCGTCCACTTCGGTCCAGAGTGGATCGTTCGGGGTGTCGGGCATGGCTCCTCCTCCGCGGGACCGACGGGTGCAGCCGGCTCGATGAGAACGCTCGACGAGCACCGTGCCACGACCGTCGCAGTGCGGCGCGCCGGCCGCGTCCCGGGTTGCGCGCGGGCGGGATCCTTGCAAAGAAGGGAGGGTGACCCGGGTCGTGGACGCGGGCACGTTCCAGGCCGTCCGATGATGGGAGCGTGACGATGCCCGAACCGCAACGAGTCGTGATCGTCGGCGCGGGGCTGGCCGGTGCGTCGGCCGCCGCGGGCATGCGGGAGGCCGGCTACACCGGTGACGTGCTCGTGCTCGGCGCCGAGCCGCACCGGCCGTATGAGCTGCCGCCGCTGTCCAAGGCGATCCTGCTGGGCGAGACCGATGAACCGGACTGGGTCCGCGACGAGGACTTCTATGCCGGCCACGACATCGAACTGCGCCTGACCACGCCGGCGGAGCGGGTCGAACTCGGCGCGCGGCTGGTCCTGGACGGCAGCGGCGGTGAGCACCCGTTCGACCGGCTGCTGCTGGCGACCGGCTCGCGGCCGCGCACCCTGCCGATCCCGGGCGCCGACCTGCCCGGCGTCCGCACGCTACGCACCCTCGACGACTCGCTCGCGTTGCGGTCCGCCTTCGGCGAGGCACGGCGTCTGGTGATCGTCGGGGCCGGCTGGATCGGCACCGAGGCGGCCGCGGCCGCGCGACGGCACGGTGTCGACGTCACGGTGGTGGACGTGGACAGCGCGCCGTTGCTGCGGGTGCTCGGGCCGGAGGTGTCGGCGGTCTTCCAGGATCTGCACACCGAGAACGGCGTCGGCTGGCGGTTCGATGTCCAGGTCGCCGAGTTCACCGGCGACCGGGACGGGGTACGGGGCGTGCGTCTCGCCGACGGCCGGGAGCTGGCCGCGGACCTGGTCCTCGTCGCGGTCGGGGCGGCGCCCCGGGTGGACCTGGCCCAGGTCGCCGGCTTGGAGCTGACCGACGACGGCGGTGTCGCCGTCGACGCGACGCTGCGCACCGCCGCGCCCGGCGTCTACGCCGCCGGGGACATCGCCTCGCAGTTCCATCCCCGCTACGACCGGCGGGTCCGGGTCGAGCACTGGGCCAACGCCAAGGACCAGGGCGCGCACGTGGCCGGGAACCTGATCGGTGCACAAGAGCCTTATCTGGGCTCGCCGTTCTTCTTTTCCGACCAGTACGAGCTCGGCTGCGAGTACCGCGGGCTGGCCGACCCGGAAGCCGACGAGCTGGTGGTGCGCGGCGATCTTTCCGGGCGGGAATTCGTCGCGTTCTGGGTGCGGGACGGGCGGGTCCGGGCGGCGATGAACGTCAACGTCTGGGATCAGGGCCCGGCGCTCAAGGCGCTGGTGGACACCCAGGCCCCGGTCACCGCCGGCCAGCTCCGGACGGCCGACCTGGCCGGTCTGGTCTGATCCCGGTCAGGCCGGCGAGGTCGGCGCCGCGACCCGATGCCGGGTCATCGTCACGAACACGACGAGCGCGGCGACGGCGAAGGTCGCCATCACCACGCCCATCGGCAGCGCGGTCATCCCGCCGATGCCGACCAGCGGCGTGGCCAGGCCGCCGATGGCGAACTGCAGCACACCCTGCAGCGCGGACGCGGAACCGGCGTTGCGCGGCCGTTCGGCCAGGCCCAGCGACGACGAGTTCGGCATGATCATGCCGACGCTGGCGACCTGGCACAGCAACGGCACGAGCAAGACGGGCAGTGGCAACGCGAACGCCGCCGCGACCAGCAGTGCGACTCCGCCCAGCGTGGCGAGGAGCAGGCCCGCGCCCAGCAGTCGCCGCTCGGAGAAGCGGCCGACCAGCCGTCCGTTGAGCTGGCCGGCGACCACGATGCCCACCCCGTTGGCGCCGAACACCAGGCTGAACTGTTGCGGGCTGAGCCCGTAGACGTCCTGGAGCACGAACGAGGACGCCGAGATGTAGGCGAACAGGCCCCCGAACGCCAGACCACCGGCGAGCGCGTAGCCGAGGAACGCCCGGTCGGCGAGCAGGCCGCGGTAGGTGCGCAGGGTCGAGCCCAGCCGGGCCGGCCTGCGGTGGTGCGGCAGCAGCGGCTCGGGCAGCGCGAACACGGTGGCGATCAGCAACAGCGAGCCGAACACGATCAGCACCACGAACACGCCGCGCCACGTCGTCAGCCGCAGGATCTGCCCGCCGATGACCGGCGCGAGAATCGGCCCGAGCCCGCTGACCAGCATCAGCATCGAGAAGAACTTCGTCATTTCCCGGCCGGAGAACAGGTCCCGCACGATCGCCCTGGCGATCACGATCGCGGCGGCGGCGCCGAGGGCCTGCAGGCACCGCGCGGTGATCAGCAGCCCGGCCGACGGGCTCAGCGCGCACAGCACGGACGACGCGATGTACACCACCAGCCCCACGAGCAGCGGCTTGCGCCGGCCGACCGAGTCCGAGATCGGTCCGGCGACGAGCTGGCCCAGCGCGAGCCCCATGATGAAACCGGTCAGCGTGAACTGAAGCGTGGCGTCATCGGCGTGCAGGTCGGCCGTCATCCGCGGCAGCGCCGGAATGTACATGTCGACCGAAAGCGGGGGAAACGCGGACAGACCACCGAGAATGAGCGCGTAGCGCACGGTGCTGAGCTTCGAGTGAACTGCCCGAGTGCCCTCGATCGTGCTCGAACTCGTGCTCGAATTCATCCGCGTCAACCTCCCAGTAACCCTCAGCGGTCAACGGAACACGCAAGGATCTCATTCCCGGCTGTGGCCCGGAACACGATGATGATCATGAGGTCGAGGTCGCCGCGTTCGCGATCCGGCCGACGATCGCGGGCTGCCCCTGCTCGTCCTTGCTGGTGGAGTTCACGGAGTAGATGATCCGGCGCGCGAGATCGCGGGTCGCCCACACGCCATCGGTGTAGCCGTAACGCGTCCCGGTCTTTCCCCACACCGTCACGCCGTTGACCGTCGCGGTCATCAGCCCGTCGCTGTAGATGGCTGGTTGATCGGTTCCGAAGATCTTCACCGTCGGCAGGGTGAACATGGCCCGGAGTTGCCCGGGTGGTACCAGATCGCCGCGGAACAGGGCGGTGATGAAGCGGTCCAGGTCGGCCGCGGTGGAGATCATCTCGCCGGCCGCCCACGGAATGGACTGGTTCATCCGTGTGACATCGACGAGTTGCCCGTTCACCGCCAGGTAGCCGTGCGAATAGGGCTCGGGAAGGCTCGGGTCGTTGCCGGGAACGGAGGTGTCCCGCAGGCCGAGTGGGCGCAGGATCCGGTCGTGAACCTCGGCGCCGTACGCGCGGCCGGTAACCTTCTCTATGAGCATGCCCGCGACGACGTAGTTCGTGTTGGTGTACTGCTGGGCGGAGCCGGGGGTGAACGTCATCGGGTGACGCGTCGCGGTCGCCAGTACCTCGGCCGGAGTGAAGACCGTGTACCGGTTGTCGAGCACCCATTGCGGGTCTTCGGGAAGGTCGATGGCAGGGAGGCCGCTGGTGTGGTCGAGCAACTGTCCGACCGTGATCGGCGGGTAGTCGGCGGGCAGCACGCCGGGGAGGTAGCGCTGCACGGGCTGGTCGAGGTCGACGCGGTGTTCGGCGACGAGTTGGAGCACCACGACGGCGGTGAAGGTCTTGGTGATGCTGCCGATCCGGAAATGCGCGTCCGTGGGCACCGGCGCGGCGGTGCCCAGATCGGAAACCCCGGAGGTGCCGGTCCATGAGCCGGCCGGCCCGCGGATCTCCAGCAGCGCGCCGGTTTCGTCCGCGTCGGGCAGCCCGGAGATCGCCTGGCTGAGCGCGGTGGTGTTCAGCGGCGGCAACGCCACCGCGGCGGCGGTGGGCGGTGCGGGCGCGGCAAAGGCAGCGGACGGGGCCGCGGTCACGGCGAGCAGGGCGATTCCCGTGACGGCTGCGGCGGTGCGCGTGATCAGTGGATTTCTTTTCACGCCATGGAGTTTTGCGCTCACTCCGGCCGCCCGGTATCGGGGAACGTCCTCATTTTCAGATCATGGAAACCCCTACGGGACGCGCACGTGCCGGCCCTCGCTCGGGCGGCGGTGGTGTTCGGCACGCACCGACGAATCGTCCGGACTCACGGTCTCCCAGGCAGGTCGACCGGCATCACGAGGGTGGTGAACGAACCCTGGTCGGCCGAGCGGACCACGACCGGCTCGCGCGGGCCCGTGATCTCCAGCAGCACTTCCGGGCCCACGCTGGTCTGGACCGCGGAGGCGAGCCTGCGCGGGTCGAAGGCGATGGGCGGCACGGTCTCCGCGCACGGCGCCGGGACGATCCGCTCGCCCGCCGTCAGCTCGTCGGGCCCGGCGCGCAGCAGGAACGGTTCGCCGGGAAGGGCTTCCAACAGGGCGAGCCGCTCGACGAGGATCCGGTGCCGGGGCGGCGCCGGCGCCGCCAGCAGGTCCCGGTACGACGGGAACTATCCCTCCATAATGGACAGTGAGTAGCGCTCGTCGTCGGCCTCGACGCCGCCGCGTTCGAATTCGATGCGCACCCGTCGCCGGCGGGCGGCCCACCGCGCGAGCCCGGCCAGGTCTGGCGCGGGCGCCAGGAACCGGCCTGAACCGGTGGCCGAGTC
>DASSAD010000122.1:0-7231 GCA_035685725.1 Amycolatopsis sp.
CGGCTGGCCACCCGGGCCCAGGTGACCAGGACCCTGGTCATGTGGCTGACCCCGCTGATGTTCATCCCGCCGCTGTTTTCCCGCGACGTCTACAGCTACCTCGCGCAGAGCGAGATCGTGCACCGCGGGATGGACCCGTACTCGCTGGGCCCGGCGCAGGCACTCGGTGTCGCCGATCCGCTGACCAGCGGGGTGTCGAACATGTGGCGGGACACCCCGGCGCCCTACGGTCCGCTCTTCCTCAAGCTCGGCAGCTGGATCTCCGCGGGGGTCGGCGAGAACGTGGTCGCCGGCGTGCTGCTGCAGCGGGCGCTGGAGCTGGGTGGGGTGGTCCTGATCATCTGGGCGCTGCCCCGGCTCGCCCGCCGGTTCGGGGTCGAGCCGGCGACCGCGCTGTGGCTGGGCGCGGCAAACCCGCTCGTGCTGTTCCACCTGGTCGCCGGAGCGCACAACGAGGCGCTCGGGATCGGCCTGATGGTCGCCGGGCTGGAGCTGGGCATCCGCCGGCTGCCGGTGCGCGTCGCCGGTGACACACCGCCCCCGCTGGCCCGCGGTGAGATCTTGTTCATAGTGCTGGGCGCGACGGTGATCACACTCGGCGCGGCCGTGAAGATCAACGCGATGATCGCGCTCGGCTTCTTCGGGGTGATGATCGCCCGCCGCTGGCACGGCAGAGCGCGCGACCTGCTGCGCGCGAGCGCGCTGATGACCGGCGTGTTCGCGGTCGTCATGGTGGCGCTGTGCTACGGCACCGGTCTCGGCTTCGGCTGGGTCGGCGCGCTGGGCACCCCCGGCCTGGTCCGCAGCTGGATCTCCCCCACCGCCGAGCTGGCCAACCTCGGCGGCGTCCTGGGCATCGCGCTGGGCCTTGGCAACCACACCGACTCGCTGGTGTCGATCGTGCAGCTGGCCGGGACGCTGGTGGCCGGGCTGATCACGGTGAAGTTCCTCTGGGACAGCTACCGCTGGCGCTACCGGCCGATCATCGGGCTCGGCGTGTCGCTCGGCGCGTTCATGATGCTGCACGTGGCGATGCAGCCGTGGTGGCTGCTGTGGGCGGTGATCCCGCTCGCGGCCTCGGCGGGCACCTCGCGGTTCCGGGTCGCGGCCACGGTGGTCAGCGCGGTGCTGGCGTTCCTCGCGCCGCCCCCCGGAAGTACCTTCGACGGCCGCTCGTTCGTCCCACTTCAGGCATATCTGGCGGGGATCGTGGTGATCGCGATCGCACTGCTCGCGGTACGCCGGACCGCGCCCATGCTGCTCCGGCGACCGTCGTAGTCTTGATGGCCGTGAGCACACCTGCCGTCGAGATCACCGGGCTGGTGAAGCGTTACGGTCCGAAGACTGCCGTGGACGGCCTGAACCTCAAAATGGACCGGGGTCGCCTGGTCGCGCTGCTGGGCCCCAACGGCGCGGGCAAGACCACCACGGTGGAGATCTGCGAGGGCTTCCTCCGCCCGGATTCCGGAACCGTCCGGGTGCTCGGGCTCGACCCGATCCGGGACGGCGCGGCACTGCGCCCGCGCGTCGGCGTGATGCCGCAGGGCGGCGGCGCGTACCCGGGCGTCCACGCCGGGGAGATGCTGTCGCTGGTCGCCGCGTGCGCCGCGCGGCCACTCGACCCGGACTGGCTGCTCGAGATCCTCGGCCTGTCGGCCGCGCGCCGGACCCCTTTCAAACGCCTCTCCGGCGGGCAGCAGCAGCGCCTCTCGCTCGCCTGCGCCCTCATCGGCCGCCCGGAACTGGTGTTCCTCGACGAGCCGACCGCGGGCATGGACCCGCAGGCACGGCGGCTGGTGTGGGACCTGCTCGGCGCGCTGCGCACCGACGGGGTCAGCGTGCTGCTCACCACACACCTGATGGAGGAGGCCGAGGCGCTGGCCGACGACGTGGTGATCGTCGACAACGGAACGGTCATCGCCGAGGGCACGCCGGGCGCACTCACCGCGGAGGACGGCGACTCGGCGCAGCTGAGGTTCAAGGCACGGGGCGGCCTGGACACCGACCTGCTCTCGGCCGCGCTGCCCGAGGGCTACCGGGTACACGAGTCCTCACCCGGCAGCTACCACGTCACAGGGAAGGTGAACCCGCAGGTGGTGTCCACCGTCACCGCGTGGTGCGCCCAGCAGGGCGTGCTCGCCGAGGAGCTGAACATCGGCAAGCGCGACCTCGAAGAGGTCTTCCTCGACCTGACCGGACGGGAGCTGCGGTCATGACCACCTTCCCCGCCGGGACCTTCACCCCCGCGCCCGGCCCGGGCAAGCGCGGGCGAATGCTGCGCACCCACGCGAAGATCGAGACGAGTCTCACGCTCCGGCACGGCGAGCAGATCCTGCTCACCCTGCTCATCCCGCTGGCGCTGCTGATCGGGCTGACCGTGCTGAACATCCTGCCCACCGGCGACCTCGGCTCGGTGTCCAAGGTGGACTGGGTGACGCCGCGGATCTTCGCGCTCGCGGTGATGTCCTCGGCGTTCACCGGCCAGGCGATCGCGCTGGGTTTCGACCGGCGCTACGGGGTGCTCAAACGGCTTTCGGCCACCGCGCTGCCCCGCTGGCTGCTGGTCGCGGGCCGGATGGCGGCGGCGCTGGTCGTGGTACTGCTGCAGGTCGTCGTGCTCGGGATCGTCGCGGCCTTCCTGGGCTGGTCCCCGTCGGGAGCCGGGATGGTCGAGGCGGTGCTGCTGCTGGTGCTGGGCACGCTCAGCTTCGGCGCGCTCGGGGTGCTGCTCGGCGGTTCGCTGCGCGCCGAGGCCGTGCTCGCGCTGGCCAACATCGTCTGGTTCGTGCTGCTGCTGGCCGGCGGGATCCTGCTCGCGCCGTCCGCGCTGCCCTCCGGTGCCGCCGCGATCGTGGAACTGCTGCCCTCCGGCGCCCTCGCCGAAGGCCTGCGCCAGGCACTGGTCAACGGCACCCTCGCCGTGGAACCGGTCGCCGTCCTCGTCGGCTGGGGCGTGCTCGCCGGCGCGGTCGCCACCCGCACCACCCGCCTGACCTGACCGGGACTTCACGGCGGCGAGCGGCACCGAGCGGGACACAACGGCACGGGGACGGACACCGCGGTCGAAGACGCCCGGTTCCCACGCGGCCACCGCCACCCTCGACGGAGGCGCCGCCGGGCCCCTTCCTACTATCAGGTGGTGTCTCTGAAGTCGCTGATCGCCCGGCTGCCGTATCCGTCCCGGCCCCTGCAGCTGACGATCGGCCTAGCGGCCGTGGTGACCCAGGCCGGCATCGGCGTGACCGGCTCCGTGGTCCGGGTGACCGGCTCCGGGCTCGGCTGTTCCACCTGGCCGCAGTGCCAGCCCGGCAGCATGGTGCCCGTCTATCACGCGAACTACCGCGTGCTCAACGAGTGGGTCGAGTTCGGCAACCGGCTGTTCACCGGCGGGGTCTTCGCGGTCGCGGTCCTGGCCATGCTGGCCGCGTGGCGGATCCGCATCGATCAGCCCCACCGGCGACGGCTCCTGGCACTGGCCTGGACGCTGCCCGGCGGTGTCGTGCTGCAGGCCGTGCTCGGCGGGATCACCGTGCTGGCCAAGCTCCAATGGTGGACGGTCGCGATCCACTTCCTCGCCTCCACGCCGCTCGTCTGGCTCGCGGTCCTGCTGCTGCACGCCTTCGGCGAGGGTGACGAGAAGCCCCGCAGGCTGATCTCCCCCGTCGCGCACAAGCTCCTGGTCGCGCTGGTCGTGGCGATGTGGGCGATCCTCGTCGCCGGGACGACGGTCACCGGGGCGGGCCCCCACGGCGGCGACCCCGACACGAAGCGGCTCGACGCGCCCATCCAGACGCTGGTCCAGGTGCACAGCGGCCTGCTCATGGCCTACCTGCTGATCCTCGCCGTGTTCGGGCTGACCCTGTTCCGGGGCGGCGCCCCCGCCCGGGTGTGGCGCCGTTACGGCATCGTCTGGGCCGTCGCGGTCGCCCAGGGGATCCTCGGTTCGGTCCAGTACGCGCTGGGCGTGCCCGAAGTGCTGGTGTCCTTCCACGTGCTCGGCTCCGCGCTGGTGATCATCTCGACGGCGACGCTGTGGTGCGCGGCGCGGGATCGCGGTCCCGTCGTCGGTGCCGCGCCGCGGCCGACCCCCGAACTGACCACCAGCGGTTCTCGGGGAGTCACGCCTGCTTAACTCGCTGGCGGGAACGGGGCAGTAGGCTCGGCGGCGCAAGAAGGCGGAATGTCCGTATTCGCGGGCCTCCGTGAGCCGTCATGAGCCCTTGTGAGGTCTGTGTCACCGATGAGTACCACCGATACCCGTAGCACCGCCAAGCCACTGATCTCGCACCGCCGTTCGGCCGGGCAGATGATCGTGCTCAAGGCGTTTCTGCTGATCCCGTTCGCCGCGCTGGTCGCCGCGCTGCCCGCGGCGTGGGGCTGGGGCGTGAACTGGATCGACCTCGGCCTGGCCGCGGTGTTCTACGCAGTGGCCACGCTCGGCGTGACCGTCGGCTACCACCGCTACTTCACCCACGGCGCGTTCAAGGCGGGACGGCCGCTGCGGGTGGCGCTGGCGATCGCGGGGAGCATGGCCGTGCAGGGCTCGGTCATCTTCTGGGTGGCCAGCCACCGCCGCCACCACGCCTTCGCCGACCGCGAAGGCGATCCCCACTCGCCCTGGCTGTTCGGTACCTCACCGGTGGCGCTGGCGCGGGGCTTCTGGCACGCGCACATGGGCTGGATGTTCCAGCGTGAGGTGACCAACTACGAGCGCTTCGCCCCCGACCTGCTCGCCGACGACGACCTCCGCCTGGTCAACCGCTATTTCTGGCTGTGGATCACGCTGAGCCTGGCGCTGCCCGCGGTGCTCGGCGGGCTGCTGAGCTGGTCGTGGTGGGGTGCGGTGACGGCGTTCTTCTGGGCCGGGCTGGTGCGCATCGCGTTCCTGCACCACGTGACCTGGTCGGTGAACTCGATCTGTCACATGGTCGGCGACCGCCCGTTCACCAGCCGCGACAAGGCCGCGAACTTCTGGCCGCTGGCGATCCTGTCCATGGGCGAGTCCTGGCACAACTCCCACCACGCCGACCCGACCTGCGCCCGGCACGGGGTGCTGCGCGGCCAGATCGACGTGTCCGCCCGCGTGATCTGGATCTTCGAAAAGCTCCGGTGGGCGCGCGAGGTGCGCTGGCCCAAGCCGGAACGCCTGGCCGCCAAGCGGGTCAAACCCGCCTGAGCCCGGGATCGCCGATCCGCTCAGCGGCGGGCGCGCGGGCCCGCCATGCGACGGCGGTGCTCGGCGCCGATGCGCGTCCCGCCGACCGTTTCGGCGTCCCAGGCGGCGGGTTCGAGGTCCGCGACGGCCTCGATCAGGGCCTGCCCCGCGGCCGGCCCGGCCACGACCACATCCCCCAGCGCGCCGTCCGCGCCGACCAGCACCACCCGCGCCCCGGCTCGGCCGATGTTCTCCACCACGGCCTTCGCCGGCTTGCCGTGCGACTCGACGAACTCGCGGGCCGCGGCGATCTGACGCGAAGTGGGTGTTTCGGCGCTCTTCTCGCTTCCAGCCACGTTTTCCGCCACGCCCGGAGTTTACGGGGGACCGGCACGGGCCACCCCACGCACCGGGCGGCGGCCACACGGCCCCGCCTCGTTGTACGACTATCTTCAAACACGAAGCTGAAGTTGGACGCGAAGGAGGACCCATGGCTAGGGCCGTGCAGATCCGGCAGACCGGCGGGCCCGAGGTGCTCGAGGTCGCCGACGTCGAGATCGGCGATCCCGGACCCGGGGAACTGGTCGTCGACCTGGCCGCCGCGGGCGTGAACTACATCGACACCTACCAGCGCAGCGGCATCTATCCGGTGGAGCTGCCGGCCACCCTGGGCATGGAGGGCGCGGGCACGGTCGCCGCCGTCGGTCCGGACGTGACCGGCTTCGCGCCGGGCGACCGGGTCGCCTGGCAGGGTCACCGCGGGAGCTACGCGCAACGCGCGATCGTCCCCGCGCAGGTCGCCGTGCGGGTGCCCGCCGAGGTCTCCGACGAGACCGCCGCCGCCCTGATGTTGCAGGGCGTCACCGCGCACTACCTCGTCCGCTCCACCTACGAGGTGAAGCGGGACGACACCGTCCTCGTGCACGCCGCGGCGGGCGGTGTCGGGCTGCTGCTGGTGCAGCTGGCCAAGGCGCGCGGCGCGCGGGTGATCGGCACCGTTTCCACGGCGGAGAAGGAAAAACTCGCGCGGGAGGCCGGCGCCGACGAGGTCATCCGCTACGACCAGGTGGACTTCGCCGCGGTCACCCGCGAGCTGACCGGTGGCGAGGGCGTGCCGGTGGTCTACGACGGGGTCGGAAAGTCCACAGTGGACGGAAGCCTGGCGAGCCTGCGGGTGCGCGGCCTGCTGGCGCTCTTCGGCGCGGCGAGCGGCCCGGTCCCGCCGATCGACCCGCAGCGGCTCAACGCCGGGGGCTCGCTGTTCCTCACCCGGCCGACCAGCGCGCACTACGTGCGCACCCGCGAGGAACTGGACTGGCGCGCCGAGGAGCTGTTCCAGGCGGTGACCTCCGGCGCGCTGGGGGTCCGGATCGGCGGGCGCTACCCGCTGGCGCAGGCCCGGCAGGCACACGAGGACCTGCAGGGTCGCCGTACCACGGGCAAGCTGCTCCTGATCCCCTGAACGATTTCCGGGCTCCTCGCCGGCGTCGCCCGCCGGTAAGGAGCCCGGGAACCGATCGGAGTCAGATGCCGACGGCGGCGCGGATGGTTTCCTTCAGCGACGACGTGGTGGCGATCACGGCGGTCGGCTCGTAGCCGCAGTGCGCCATGCAGTTGGCGCACCGCGGGTCCTTGCCTCGACCGAAGGCGTCCCAGTCGGTTTCCTCGATCAGCTCCCGCCAGGTCTTGGCGTAGCCGTCGTCGAGCAGGTAACACGGCCGTTGCCAACCCAGCAGCGAGTACGACGGGATGCCCCACGGGGTGCATTCGAGGTCCCGCTTGCCCTCGAGGAAGTCGAGGAACACCGGCGAGTGGTTCAACCGCCACTTCTTGCGCCGGCCGCCGGCGAACGCCTTGGTGAACAGCTCGTGCGTCTGCTGCACACCGAGCCAGTGTTCCTGGTCCGGCGCCTTCTCGTAGGCGTAGCCCGGCGACAGCTGCATGTTGTCCACGCCGACCTCGTCGTTGAGGTAGTCGAGCACGTCGATGACGTCCTGCGGCGCGTCGTTGGTGAAGAACGTGGTGTTGGTCATCACCCGGAAACCGGCGTCCTTGGCCAGCCTGATCGCGTCGACG
>DASSAD010000123.1:0-3725 GCA_035685725.1 Amycolatopsis sp.
GACAAGATCGTTGTCCAGACGAGCGAGGCCGAGGAGACGACGGCCTCCGGTCTCGTCATCCCCGACACCGCCAAGGAGAAGCCCCAGGAGGGCAAGGTTCTGGCCGTGGGCCCGGGCCGTGTCGACGACAAGGGCAACCGCATTCCCGTGGATGTCAACGTCGGCGACGTCGTCATCTACTCGAAGTACGGTGGCACCGAGGTCAAGTACAACGGCGAGGACTACCTGATTCTGTCCGCGCGCGACGTGCTGGCCGTCGTCAACTGACGTCGGCGTTTGCGTTGAACGCCCCGGGCCCCGCGTAACACCGGGGACCGGGGCGTTCTTGCTACCAAGCGGTCAGCCGGACCGCGAAGTCGAACGCGCGGAAATACCAGGCGTGCGCCCCGAAGGGCGGTGGACGCCGGGGGCGAGGCCGGCCGTCTCCCGTCCGGGAAACGGCCGCGGCGCCCAGGCGCCTGGCTCCGCGCGCCGCCCTTACGCGTTCCGCATCGCACTGCCAGAGAGGTTTCTTCAATGCCTAAGCAGATCAATTTCGACGAGGACGCTCGTCGAGCTCTCGAGCGTGGCGTGAACCAGCTCGCCGACGCGGTCAAGGTCACCCTCGGCCCGCGTGGCCGCCATGTCGTGCTGGACAAGAAGTTCGGTGGTCCGACGATCACGCTCGACGGGGTGACCGTGGCGCGCGAGATCGACCTGGACGACCCGTTCGAGAACCTGGGCGCGCAGCTCGCCAAGAACGTGGCGACCAAGACCAACGACGTGGCCGGTGACGGCACCACGACGGCCACCGTGCTGGCCCAGTCGCTGGTGAAGGTCGGCCTCCGGAACGTGGTCGCGGGCGCGAACCCGACTTCGCTGGGCCGCGGCATCGAAGCCGCCGCCGAGAAGGTCATCGAGGTGCTCAAGGACAAGTCCACCCCGGTCAAGGGCCGTGACAACATCGCCCAGGTCGGGACCGTGACCTCGCGGGACGCCACCATCGGCGCCCTGCTCGGCGAGGCCGTGGAGAAGGTCGGCGAGGACGGCGTGATCACCGTGGAGGAGTCCTCCACGCTGGCCACCGAGCTGGAGATCACCGAAGGCGTCCAGTTCGACAAGGGGTTCCTCTCGGCGCACTTCGCGACCAACCCGGAGGAGCAGCGGGCGATCCTGGAGAACGCCTACGTGCTGCTGCACCGGGAGAAGATCTCCTCGCTGCCCGACCTGCTGCCGATCCTGGAGAAGGTCGCGGAGAGCAAGAAGCCGCTGCTGATCATCGCGGAGGATGTCGAGGGCGAGGCGCTGTCCACCCTGGTGGTCAACGCGCTGCGCAAGACGATCACCGCGGTCGCCGTCAAGGCGCCGTTCTTCGGTGACCGGCGCAAGGCGTTCCTGGACGACCTCGCCGTGGTCACCGGCGCGGACGTCGTCTCCAGCGAGGTCGGCCTGAAGCTGTCCGAGGTCGGTCTCGACATCCTGGGCACCGCGCGGCGGATCGAGGTCACCAAGGACACCACGACGATCGTCGACGGTGCCGGCACCAGGGACGAGCTCGACGCCCGCATCGCGCAGATCCGCAAGGAGATCGAGACCACCGACTCCGACTGGGACCGCGAGAAGCTCCAGGAGCGGCTGGCCAAGCTCGGCGGCGGTGTCGCCGTGATCAAGGTCGGTGCGGCCACCGAGACCGAGATGACCGAGCGCAAGCACCGCATCGAGGACGCGGTGGCGGCCACCAAGGCGGCCGTCGAGGAGGGCATCGTGCCCGGCGGTGGCTCGGCGCTGCTGCACGCGGTCAAGGAACTGGACGACCTCGGTCTGACCGGTGACGAGGCCACCGGCGTGAAGATCGTCCGCGACGCGCTGACCGCGCCGCTGTACTGGATCGCGAGCAACGCCGGCTACGAGGGCGCGGTCATCGTGTCCAAGGTGCAGGAGCAGAGCTGGGGCCAGGGCTTCAACGCCGCCACGGGCGAGCTCACCGACCTGATCGCGGCCGGCATCATCGACCCGGTCAAGGTCACGCGCTCGGCGGTGGCCAACGCCGCTTCCATCGCGCGGCTCGTGCTGACCACGGAGAGCTCCGTGGTCGACAAGCCGGAGGAAGAGAAGGCCGAGGCCGGTCACGGGCACGGTCACGGCCACGCCCACTGACCGTTCGTCAGGACCCGGTTCAGCCGTCAAGGCCACCTCAGGGGCAGCAGCCGCCCCTGAGGTGGCCTTGACTTTTCCGCCGGCCGTTGCGCCGGTCGAGATCCATCGACCGGGCCCCGCGAAAATCCGCCCGTGAATAATTGACCTTCTCCGGGTGGGAATCGTGGAACATTGCGAGAAATGGTGCGGGGTGCCGGTATCTCGTTATCTTCTCGCCAACAATCGCTCTGAAGATCAAAACCCGGGAATCCTTCGTGGAATCGTTTCCCGTGGCAGAACGGGATGGCAGCCGGCGGACTGTCATCCCTCCCTCTCCCGCCCCGTCATCACTGGCCGGAAAGGCTCAGGTGCCGCTTTCCGGTTTTCAGGATGGTTTCCCGCTCGGACTCCGACAGCCCGCCCCAGATCCCGTAGGGCTCGTGCACCGCGAGTGCGTGTTCCCGGCAAAGCCGCAGGACAGGGCAGGTCTGGCAGATGGCCTTCGCCCTGGCCTCCCGCCGTGCCCTCGCTGGTCCACGTTCCCCGTCGGGATGGAAGAAGGCCGCGCTGTCCATCCCCCGGCAGGACCCCTCCAACTGCCAGTCCCAGATGTCGGCGTTTGGACCCGGGAGCCTGCGCGTGTCTGCCATCGTGACCGCCTCCGTTATTCGGTCGGTGACCCCTGCCTCGACTACTCCATTTGGTGCAATGGTGGTTACGGTAGAAGCGCGTCAATAGTTGTTCAAGGGAATCAGCGCGATTCAGCCGTTAGGTGTCCCCCGCAAGCGTGAGAATCGCACTTTTTCCTGGTCGCCGGCCAAAAGATCCACTTGCTGGGCGGCGAGGCCGCCGGGATATTGGGTCGAATGGATACCGGGCGGGCTGAGCCGACGATGCCGGTGGCCGCGGTGGCCCGCCGGCTCGGGGTCGCGCCGTCCACCCTGCGCACCTGGGACCGGCGCTACGGCCTCGGTCCCGGCCGCCACACGGACGGCAAGCACCGCCGCTACGGCCCGGCGGACATCGCGCGTCTCGAACTCATGCAGCGCGCCCTGCTGCGCGGCGCCTCGACCGCCGAGGCCGCGCGCTACTCGCTGGACCAGGTGCCGAAGTCCGCGCCGCCGGTGGACCTGCCGGTGCGCCGGGAACCGCCGCCCGTCGTCGCCGAGCTGCCGGACAGCACGATGGCCCGGCGGCTGCGGACAGCGGCACTCGCGCTGGACTCCGGCGCCGTCGAGCGCACCCTGGCCAAGGCCATCGGGGACGTCGGTGTGCTGTCCGCCTGGGATGGCGTCATCGAACCGGTGCTCTGCGCGCTCGGCGTGGGTTGGGATGGGACCAAACCGGGGGCCGAGGTGGAGTACCTGCTCACCGAATGCGTGCTGGGCGCGCTGCTGCGTGCGACGCCGGTGCTGGGGAATCCGCGTAACCAGCGGCGGGTGCTGCTCAGCGGCGTGCCGCGGGAGCGCGACGGGCTGCCCCTTTACGCGCTGGCGGCCTGCCTCGCGGACCGGCACATCGGGACCCAGCTGTGCGGCAGGCCGCTGCCGCCCGAGGTGCTCGCGGTGACCATCCGCCGCGGCGCGCCCGCGGCCGTGGTGCTGTGGGCG
>DASSAD010000124.1:0-8227 GCA_035685725.1 Amycolatopsis sp.
TGGCGACCTACGGTCAGGGTCGGGATGTGCCGGTGTTGTTGGGGTCGTTGAAGTCGAACATCGGGCATACGCAGGCGGCCGCGGGGGTGGCCGGTGTGATCAAGATGGTGCAGGCGATGCGGCACGGCGTCGTCCCCAAGATCCTGCACCTCGACGAGCCGAGTACCCATGTGGACTGGTCCGCGGGCGCTCTCGAACTTGTCACCGAGAACGTCGACTGGCCCGAGGTGGATCGGCCGCGCCGGGCCGCGGTGTCGGCGTTCGGCGTGAGCGGTACCAACGCGCACGTCATCGTCGAACAGGCCCCGGAGCCGGCCGAGCACCCCGACACCCCCGAACCGGCGCGCCTGTTGTGGCCCGTTTCCGCGATCGACGACGCGACGCTGCAAGCCCAGGCCGAGCGCTTGCGGGCGTTCGCCACGGATTCGCCGGCTTCCCCGGCCGAGATCGGCCGGGCGCTCGCGACCACCAGAGCCGCGCTGCCGGCCCGTGCGGTCGTGCTCGGCGCGGACCGGGCCGAACTGCTCGCCGGCCTCGACGCGCTTGCCGCCGGCAGGTCCGGCCGCGGCGTCGTCACCGGCCGCGTGACCGACGGCGGCGTGGTGTTCGTGTTCCCCGGACAGGGCAGCCAGTGGGCCGGCATGGGCCGCGTACTCCTGGCGACCGCACCCGTGTTCGCCGACTCCATGCGTCGCTGCGCGAGCGCGTTCGCGCCCTACCTCGACTTCGACCTGCTCGACGCGCTGGACGACGCGGCCGGATTGGAGCGCGGCGAGGTCGTGCAACCGCTGCTGTTCGCGATGATGGTGTCCATCGCCGCGCTGTGGCGCTCCTACGGGGTCGAACCGGCGGCGGTCGTCGGCCACTCCCAGGGGGAGATCGCCGCCGCGCACGTGGCGGGCGCGCTCAGCCTCGCCGACGCGGCCCGGATCGTCGCACTGCGCAGCCAGATCATCGGCAGCAGCATCGCCGGCCGGGGCGGCATGGTGTCCGTGCCGCGCTCGGCCGAGGAGACCGAGGAGCTGATCGCGGCTTGGGGCGAGCGACTGTGCCTCGCCGGGTATAACGGCCCCTCGAACACCTCGGTCGCGGGCGACCTCGACGCGGTGAACGAACTCCTCGCCGAATGCGCTCGACACGACATTCCGGCCCGGCGCATCCCGATCGCCTACGCGTCGCACAGCCCGCACGTCGAGGCCGTGCGTGACCAACTGCTCGCCGCGCTCGACGGAATCCGGCCGAAGCAGGCCGAGCTGGCGTTCTACTCCAGCGTCCACGGCGACCTGCTCGAACAGACCACAGTGGACGCCGACTACTGGTACACCAATGCGCGCCAGCCGATCGAGTTCACCGAGGCGGTGAAATCGCTTTCGCGCGACGGGCACCGGGTGTTCGTCGAATGCAGCGCGCACCCGGTACTCACCCCGACCCTGCAGGAAATCGTCGGCGACACGGGCGCGGTGCTGGGTTCGCTGCGTCGAGCCGACGGCGGCATGGACCGGTTCCTCACCTCGGTGGCGACCGCGCACGCGCACGGCGTCCCGATCGACTGGTCCGTGATCTACGGCGAGCGCGGCGCCCACGTGGACCTGCCGACCTACGCGTTCCAGCCGCAGCGGTTCTGGTTGCCCGACCCGGCGCCCGCGGTGTCCGTCGACGGGCTCGGGCTCGACGCGCCGGAACACGCCCTGCTCGGCGCGGGCAGCACACTGCCGGATTCCGACGGCTACGTCTGCACCGGCCTGTTGTCCGTCGCCGGACAGCCATGGCTTGCCGACCACGTCATCAACGGCAGCGTCGTCGTGCCCGGCACCGCGCTCGTCGAACTCGTGGTTTGTGCCGGCGATCAGGTCGGGTGCCCGGTCGTCGAGGAACTGACCATGCTCGCGCCGCTCGTCCTTGTCGGCGACGCGCGCCTGCGCGTGCAGGTGGTCGTGGGCAGGCCGAACTCGGTGGGCGCTCGATCGGTCGTCGTGTACGCAACCGACGACGCGGGCGCGTGGACCCGGCACGCCGAGGGCACGCTCGCGCCGCACGCCCAACCGGCCGCCGCAGCACCAAGTCAGTGGCCGCCCGCCGCGGCCGAGGTTGATCTCACCGGGTTCCACTTCGCGCTCGCGGACAGCGGAATCCAGTACGGGCCGGTGTTTCGCGGGCTGCGCCGCGTTTGGCGGGCGGACGGCGTGACCTTCGCCGAGGTCGTCCTTCCCGACGAGGCGGCACCAGCCGGGTTCGTGCTGCACCCGGCGGCGTTCGACGCCGCACTACAGTCCGCGTTCGCGGGCGTCGAGGACATCACGGTGCGGCTGCCGTTCGTCTGGTCCGGGGTCCGGCTGCACGCCCAGGGCGCCACCCACCTGCGCGCGCGGCTCACGCACACCGCCAAGGACGCGATCGCCGTTGACGTCTGGGATGTGCATGGCGAACCGGTCGCGTCCGTCGCCGCGGTCGCCGTGCGGCCAGTTGAGCGGTCCGCACCAGACGTGACCACCATGCTGTACCGGCCGACGTGGTCACCCGTCCCGCGCCCGGCCGACCAGCCCGAGATCGCCGTCATCGACGACCTCGACGATCTCGACCAACCGGTGCCTCCGCTCGTCGCCGTCCGAGCGATCGGCTCGACCGCGCGCGAATACGCCCACCGCGTGCTCGGCCTGCTCCAACGCTGGGTCGCCGATGCCCGGTTCGCGCCCGCACGCCTCGCCGTCGTCACGCACGGCGCTCCCGCCGACGACCCCGCACAGGCCGCGGTCTGGGGGTTGGTGCGGTCGGCGCAGGCCGAACACCCGGATCGCTTCGTGCTCGTCGACACCGACGACGACTCCTTGGTGGGTATGGCCGCCGCCACCGGGGAACCGCAAGTCCTGGTGCGTAAGGGCATCCCGCACGCGCTTCGGCTCGTACGCGGTCCTCTCGACCGGTCCGACGCCGCACCGATCGCGGGCCCGCACGGGACGGTCCTGCTCACCGGCGGCACCGGCGGGCTCGGCCGCTCGCTCGCTCGGCATCTCGCCGCGGAACACGGCGTCGAACACTTGACGTTGCTGTCCCGGCGCGGCGCCGACGCCCCCGGCGCCCGCGAACTCGGCGCGGAACTCGGCGACCGGGTCCGGTTCGTCGCCTGCGACGTGTCAGACCGTGACGCGCTTGCCGCGGTGGTGCGTGGTCTCGACCGGCCCGTGCACGCGGTGGTGCACGCGGCCGCCGTGCTCGACGACGGCGTACTTGCTGCGCTGACTCCAGAGCGGATCGACCGTGTCCTCGCGGCCAAGGCCGATGCCGCCGTGTACCTCGACGAGCTCACGAGGGACCAGCCGTTGCGCGCCTTCGTGCTGTTCTCCTCGATCGCGGGCGCGCTCGGTGGGCCGGGACAGGGCAACTACGCCGCGGCCAACGCGTTCCTCGACGGGTTCGCGGCCAACCGCCGAGCGGCGGGCCGGCCGGCGGTCTCGATCGCCTGGGGGATGTGGGCGGACAGCGGTGGCATGGCGGGTGCGCTGCGCGCGGCCGACCGAGCCCGGCTGGCCAGGGACGGACTGCTCGGGCTCACCGACGTGCAGGGCCTCGCGTTGTTTGACGCGGCCGTGCGCGGCGGCGACCCCAACGTGGTCGCGGCCCGGTTCGACCCGCGCGCGCTGCGCGGCAACGCCCGCGGCGTGCTACGGGAACTCGGCGGTTCCACCGGGCGCACCAAGGCGGCGAAACCCTCCACAGTGGACTCGGCGGGCGGTTTCGCGGCCCGGCTCGCCGCGCTGCCGCCGGCCGGACGCGACCAGGTCATCGCCGAACTCGTCACCACCGAGATCGCGACGGTGCTCGGCCACGACCCGCACACCCCGGTCGAGATGACCCGGACGTTCCGCGACCTCGGGTTCGACTCGTTGACCGCGGTGGAACTGCGCAACCGGCTCGCCTCGGCGACCGGTTTGCGGCTGGCACCGACACTCGTGTTCGACCACCCCAACGCCGACGCGCTCGTCGGTCACCTGCGCGACGAACTCGGCGCAACCGGGTCGACGCTGCTCGCCGAACTCGACCGGTTCACCGCGTTGCTCGCCGCGGCGGGCGAGGCGGAACGCGTTGAGGTGGCCGCGCGCCTGCAGAACCTGCTGCCGCGCTGGAGCACGACCGGCCGCGACGAACTCGACTCCGCGACCGACGAGGAGATGTTCGCGCTCATCGACAGTGAAATCGGCACGGCATGACCACCCGGCCGTCGGATGAGGAGGGATAACCGCCATGCGCGTCATATTCACATCGTTCGCCCTGGACGCCCATTTCCTCGGCCAAGTGCCGCTTGCCTGGGCGCTGCGCTGCGCGGGGCACGAGGTGCGGATCGCCAGCCAGCCCGCGCTCACCGAGAGCATCACCTCGGCCGGCCTGACCGCGGTGCCCGTCGGCGCCGACCACGCCTGGCATGAGGCCATGACCGGAGCGGACAACCCGGACTGGGACGTCACCCTGGACCTGGACCCGGCCCGCCCCGAAACACACCACCCGGACCTGGTCCGCGCGGTCGCCACCGAAATGACCACCCGGTTCTTCGCCCGCGCCAACAATGACTCCATGATCGACGACCTCGTCGCCTTCGCCCGCGCCTGGCGGCCCGACCTCGTCGTCTGGGAGCCGTTCACACCGGCCGGTGCGGTCGCCGCCGCCGTCACCGGGGCCGCGCACGCGCGGCTGCTCTGGGGCGCGGACCTTGTCGTCGACCAGCGCAACGCGCTGCTGCGCTTGCCGGGACCCGACCCGCTCGCCGATTGGCTTGGCGGGGTCGGCGAACGCTACGGCCTCATGTTCGACGAACAGCTCGTCCGCGGCCAGTGGACGATCGACCAGATGCCGGCGAGTATCCGGCTGCCGCTCGGCGAACCCACTCTGCCCATGCGCTATGTCCCGTACAACGGCCCCGCCGTCGTGCCGGACTGGCTGCGCGAACCGCCCCGCCGGCCCCGGGTCTGCCTGACCGTGGGCATCAGCGAACGGCACGGCGCCAACTTTGTCGAGGTCACCCTGCCGAAGCTGCTGGAGTCGGTCGCCGACCTGGACGCCGAGATCGTCGCGACGGTCAGCGCGTCGGCCCGGACCCGGATCCCGGCGTTGCCGGAAAATGTGCGCGCCGTCGAGTTCGTGCCGCTACATGTGCTGCTGCCCACGTGCTCGGCGATCCTGCACCATGGCGGCGCCGGCACCTGGGCGACCGCGGTCTCCGCCGGGGTCCCGCAACTGATATTCCCATCCGTGTGGGACAACGCCTACCGGGCGCGGCGCACGGAGGAACTCGGCGCCGGGCTCGTCGTCCCGGCGACCGAGGCGACACCGGCCACCTTGCGCGACGGGCTGGCGCGCCTGCTGACCGAGTCGAGTTTCGCCGACGGCGCCGAGCGGCTGCGCAGAGAACTGCTGGCCGATCCCGCACCCGCCGACGTCGTGCCTCGACTGGAAAAACTCGTCCTCGAACACCGGCAGGCCGGGCTGTGACCAGAAGCCGCCCGACGAAGCGAAAACCGTACAGGGAAAGGGGTTGCCGTGGATCAGCTGGCTGACGCGGTACGCAACGGCGCGTCCCAGGAGGAACTCAAGCGGGCTCCGGTGCCGGCCGACTACCTCGCCGCCCACCTCAACGCCGCCGACGTGGACATGTTCCGCGCCGTCGAGGACAAGGACGTGCGCAAGTCGTTGCAGGTCGGCAAAGTGCCCATGCCCGAGTTGGCGCCGGACGAGGTGCTCGTCGCGGTCATGGCGAGCGCGATCAACTACAACACGGTCTGGTCGGCCATGTTCGAGCCGGTGCCGACGTTCCGCTTCCTCGGTTCCTACGGTCGGCTCGGTGGTTTCGCCGCCCGGCACGACCGGCCCTACCAGGTCGTCGGTTCGGACGCCGCCGGCGTCGTCGTGCGTGCGGGCGCCGGGGTGAGCCGCTGGCACGTCGGCGACCATGTGGTGGTGTCGTGCATCCAGGTCGACGACCACGAGCCCGCGACCCACGCCGACGCGATGCTCAGTGAGGGGCAGCGCGCCTGGGGTTACGAGACGAACTTCGGCGGCCTCGCCCACTACGCGGTCGCCAAGGCCAGCCAACTCATTGCGAAACCCGCTCACCTCACCTGGGAGGAAGCGGGAAGCACGATGCTCACCGCGTCCACGTCCTATCGGATGTTGATCGGAGACAAGGGCGCTCGGATCAAGCTCGGCGACGTCGTGCTGATCTGGGGCGCGACCGGCGGGCTCGGTGCGTTCGCCGCGCAACTCGTGCGCGGCGCGGGCGGGATCGCCGTCGGCGTCGTCGGCACCGCCGACAAGGAGGCCGCGGCGCGTGCGCTCGGTTGCCAGGTGGTGGTCAACCGGGAGGAGATCGGGCTGACCGGTGCGGACACGCCCGAGCAGAGCAGCGAACAGGGCAAGCGGCTCGGCAGGATCATCCGCCGAGAGGTGGGGGAAGACCCGCACGTCGCGTTCGACTACGTCGGCAGGGCCACCTTCGCCATCTCCACCTTCGTCGTCCGGCGTGGTGGCACAGTCGTCACCTGCGGGTCCAGCAGCGGTTACCAGCACTACTACGACAACCGCTACCTGTGGATGAACTCCAAGCGCATCCTCGGCTGTCACGCGGCGAACCTGCTCGAGCAGGCCGAGACGAGCCGGTTGTTTAGCCTCGGTCGGCTCAACCCGGTGCTGTCCACTGTGTACCCGCTAGCCGAGGTCGGCGACGCGGCGCGGCTCGTGCAGCGCAACCGGCACCTCGGCAAGGTCGGCGTGCTGTGCCTGGCCGAACACGAAGGGCTCGGCGTCACCGATCCCGCGCTGCGCGCCCGGTTCGGTGCGCAACGCCTGAACCCGTTGCGCACCGTCGCGGAGGCACGATGAACTCGGCGGTGGCCGCCAAGGCGATCGAACGTGTCGGGATCGTCGGGTGCGGCGCGATGGGCGCCGGTCTTGCGCAGACGTGCGCGCAGGCCGGGCTGGACGTGCGCCTCGTCGCCTCTGGCGCGGACGGACTGGCCAGGGGCCGGCAGCGATTGGACCGGTCGCTGGCCGCCGCGGTGCGCAAGGGGAAGCTCGCCGAGTCCGAGCGGGACGCGGCGCTGGAGCGCATCTCGTTCACCGCCGACCTCGGTGAACTCGCCGACCGGCAGTTCGTTGTCGAGGCCGTGCCCGAGAACGAGGCGCTCAAGCTCGGCGTGTTCGTCGCGCTCGACGCGGTGCTCACCGAGCCGGACGTGATCATGGCGTCCAACACCTCGTCCATCTCGATCACGAAACTGGCGCAGGCGACGAACCGGCCGGGCCGGGTGCTCGGCGCGCACTTTTTCAACCCGGTCCCGGTGCTGCCGCTGGTCGAGGTGATCAGTTCGCTGGTCACCGACGAGTGGGCGCGCGAGGTGACCGAGGCGTTCGTGACCGAGGTACTGGGCAAGCAGGTGATCAACGCGCGCGACCGTTCCGGGTTCGTGGTCAACGCGCTGCTCGTGCCGTACCTGATCGGCGCGATCCGCATGGTCGAATCGGGTTACGCCAGCGCCGCGGACATCGACCGAGGCATGACGCTCGGCTGCGCGCATCCGATCGGCCCGCTCGCGCTCGTCGACCTGATCGGCCTGGACACCATCGCCGCGGTCGGTGATGCGTTGTACGCGGAGTTCAAAGAGCCGACGTACGCGGTGCCGCCGCTGCTGGCCCGGATGGTCGCCAGCGGCCTGCTGGGCAAGAAGACCGGCCGTGGTTTCTACACCTACGACTGACGATTGGTTGGAGTTCGATGTCTTTCACGCCATCGCGAACACCGCCGCAGCCGGCGATCGGAATCCTGGGCACCGGGTTCTACGTGCCGGAACGGCACGTAGGCAACGCCGAGGTGGCCGGCTGGGTCGACGTGCCGGAAGAATGGATCGAGAAGAAGACCCAGATCGCGGGTCGCCGCTACGCGGCCGACCACGAGGCCACCTCCGACCTCGCGCGCTACGCCGCGATCGGCGCGCTGCGCAGGGCCGACCTGACCGCGGGCCAGATCGACTACCTGATCGTGTCCACGTCCACACCGGACTCACCGCAGCCGCCCACCGCCTACCACGTCCAGCGGGGCCTTGGCGCGGACGCGGCCGCCTGTTTCGACATCAACGTGGTGTGCAGCGGCTTCGTCTACGGTCTCGCGCTCGCCCGCAGCCTCGTCGTCGCTGATCCCGGCAGTCGTGCGCTCGTCATCGCGGCGGACGTGTATTCGCGCATC